>NZ_JBFRSC010000031.1:0-60915 GCF_041473335.1 Vibrio sp. 10N.222.55.C7 | reverse complement strand
GATGAACCAAAAAAAAGCCAGCCTGAAGAGGGGCTGGCTAAAGACAAGATATGCCTTGTCGACATGTAGAAGATTTTCAGTCTAATTTACGAGGGTCAGGTAAATTAAACTGAGGCATCAATTTGATACCCAGAGTGACTTACTACTCTATCGACGAATCTACTCCTAGGAGTGCTTATGCATAAGGGGGGAATTCCCCTATAAATGCTGCTCAATGTGATAATTGAGAACCTAGAGTAAATATTTGGGATTCTGAGCCTGTGATTGGGAGCCTACAGCTCTCGTACTACTCGGAATCCTAGATAGTTCGCTGCCGTTGAAGGCGGTACGTACAGTTCGTTAAACACTTTTGCTTCTTCAGGAGAGAAGCTCCACGCGCCACCTTTTGCTAGGCCTTTCTGAACGGTTGTCCATTCCCATACATTACCCACCATGTCGTAGAAGCCTGTTGGTGTTGGTTGGAATGACTTAACCGGAGATGTACTAACGTTTGACCATGGTGTACCCGCCCAGCCAGTGTTGGCTTTGCCTGAACGGAATTCATTGCCCCACCAGAAGTTGGTGTCTTGGCCAGCTCTTGCTGCAGCTTCCCACTCTTGTGGTGTTGGCAAGCGGTAAGTGAAGCCGGTGTTTTTAGATAACCAACGTGTATAAGCTTTGGCATCGTTTTGGCTAACACAAACTACCGGTGAGTTATTAGCTTGCTTAAAGCCTGGGCTCTGCCAGTCTTTATCTGAAACGGTTGTGATCTCTGCATTGACGAATGTATCGCAGGTGTTCATCAGCTCAGCGTCTGTCTGGTAGCCTGTGTTTTTTACGAATGCTTTGAAGTCTTGAACACGGGTTGGTGTTGCGGCTAATGCAAACGGCTGTTTGATCGTCACTTGTTGTGCGTTATTTTCACCCAGTAGGTAGCGACCCGAGCCGACAACAATCATTTCAGGGCTCTGAATGTCGTTACCCATCGGATCGGCAAACTTGGTGCCGACATTTAATGAATTCTGTTTCGCTTGCAATACGGCTCGTAGGTTGTGATCGCGGGCTATCTTCAGCTCTTGATGGAAAGAAAGGTAGCCTTCTTTTTCGATCGTGACCATGTGTTGGCCCGTCGGTAACATCACTTCAACCGGTGTACTGCCATAGTTCACGCCGTTGATAGAAACATTGTCGTTGTATTGATTTGAACGCACCACCAAGTTAACCCAAGCAACTTCTTTTTGCTGGTCGTTGGCTTGTTGCTCGCTTTGTGTGAAACAGTTTGATGACTGAATACTAAGCAGGCGACAAGGTGTGTTCTTATCCGGGCGAGTTTCTAGGTTCGCCGCAATCACCGCTCGGTAACGGTTATCTTCAGAGAAGCCAGAGGATTTCACTTTGTGTTGCAGAACGTGAATGTTCAGCGAAGCAGACGCAAGGTGCTCTTTCACTGTTTTCGATTCAGTCGCGTTATCGATTAGGCTGTGTTGGAATTGTTTTACCGCTTTTTGAAGTGCCAAAGTCACCGTTTGGTCTGAACACTGCGCCAGTGTCATATCGCTGCTGCAACGGTTGGTAAAGCTAACAGTTTGCTCTTCCGTCTGAGTGATCTCGTATCTTAGTCGCTCTGCTCTTGCTCTTAGCTTGTCTTGGTTTAGGTTTGTGATTGAAGCTTCTGCCGCGGCTTTCTCGGCTTGGATAGCCTCAAGCTCCATCACCAAGCCTTGCTGCTTTTGCTCTGAGTCTGAAATCGCAAGTTTGCCTTCTTTTACGGTTTTCCAAGCGTCTTGGAAGCGTTTTTGAGCAAGCGAGATATCGAAATCGGGATCATCAATCATGCGCGTGTAATCTTGCTCTAGGCTGGCTTTTGCCTTTGCGAGTGTTTGCTCTGCTTGAGCTGATAACTCAGCTAGACGTGCCGTTTGCTGCGCCTGATTGTCGACTTCGTTTTGTTTGTCGGCTAATTTCTTTTCAACAGCCGTTAAGTCGGCATGCTTTTCAAAAAGTGAGCTTTCAATGTCGGTGACAGATGACGCGATCGCTGGTGGTGTTGCCTCAGCAAAAACAGCTGGCGTCATTAAGCATGGAGCAAGTGCAAATAATAGAGTAGGAAGACCTTGGCGCATGATGGGCTACTTCAATCGTAATTTAGGTTAATCGAATATTCTAAACGAGAACGCCATTTCGTCTGCAGCTACTGTTTATAACGATAAAACAAGGTTATAACGACCATACAAATTTGTAACGATCATACAGTTTATAACTATCAACAAAATGGCGAGTGTTCATTCAGCTTTGTGAAATAGGCACGGCTATCTGATATCGAGCTAAGCGTTTTGAATTGGCTCAGGCTCTATATACAAAGGGTGTTTAGCTTTCTTTGCTAGGAAGAAGCTTAACCCAAATCGTGTCGCTGCCGTTGATGGTAACTGTGCGGTTGTAAGACTCGTAACCTTGTTTTGAAATGGTTACTTGGTGACGACCACTTGGTAGCGCAACCTCAAGAGGGGTGCTGCCATACTTAATGCCGTTGATGGTTACTGAGTCGTTGTACTGATCAGAACGTACCGTCACGTTAGCCCACTGTTTGTCACTCTTCTTAACGACTGCTGCGTCACTGCCTGTTAAACAGTAGCGAGTCGAAACATTCAATAGGTTACATGCTGCAACTGCTTCAGGTTTTGCTTGAAGTTGAGCTTGCATCTGCATGAAGTAAGAGTTGTTACCAGAGAAGCCGCTCTTGATCGCTTGGCTGTCTTGAACATGGATATTCAGCTGAACACCTTGTAAGTTTTGCTTCGCAAGTGTGCTTTCTGTGAGCTGCTCAAGTAATTGGCTCTTGAACGTTTGCACGGCTTTTTGATTGGTCAGGTGTTTACCCTGTGCAGTACACTCACCAAGTGTCATTGTTGATGAACATGTGGTGGTATAGCTGGTTTCAAGCACCGCACTTTCACGCAGTTCTGTTGCGATACGTTTTACGCGAGCTTCAACTTTTGACTCTCTCAAGTTTGCCAGCTCATTATTCAGGCGAGCTTGCTTTTGCTTGATTTGAGAAAGGTGAATTTCGCTCTCGTTGATCGCTTGTTCGTTATCTAGCTGAGACGATTGATTCTCTTTAACCGCAGCCCAAGCGTCTTGGTAACTTTTCTGGAAAGAGACTAAATCTGTTTCTGGATCTTCAAGCAAGCGACTGTACTGTTTGTCGAGTACAGACTTGGCTCTGTTACGTTTTGCCTTAAGTTCTTCACCTTCGCGCAACAACTTGCTGTTCTTGTTTTGAAGTTGTTTTAGGTTTTCAGTCGCCGATACTTTGGTTGCTGAAATACGCTCAATATCTGAGTTCTTCTCTGTTAGCTTTGCATCGATAGCTGAAACGGGATCGACTTGATTCAGTTCTTCAGCGGATACCGATGCAGATACCCAAAGTGGGGATAGCGCAAGTAAAAGCGCTGAAATTCGAAAGTTAGTCATAGGTCCCTGCAACTTGTAGATTGAAAATTGGCTCGTTAATAAAGTGTCTACTTCCTAGTTGTGAGTCACTAGTTATTAGCAATTAACACAGTACCCGTCTTTATACCGTTTTATTGCTATCCAATCTACTCAAAAGCCAAGTTTCGGTACTTCGGATACACTTTTTACAGGCTTATAGCCAATTATTTGAGCTATATAAGAAAATTTATTCATTATGTTGGCGTGAAAAAGCATTTATTGACCACATGGTTTTTCGTGCTTGTGTGATTGCTTGTGAAGTCCCTAAACTCGCCGGAACGATTGGTTTTACAATGCCCGTAGTTTGTACACTCTTGATCATCCTTCCGGAGGCATGATCAAGATGATCGCGATAATGATCTTTTCATTCTCGCGAGCAAATAACTCTCATGAGCATTTACAAATTCATCTTATGCGCATTTAAGAGTATTATTCTTACTATGTTGACCCGAGTATTTTTCTGTCATGTCTAAACCTTTACCCTTTCCTAACCTAGACCTTTCTCCGCTAGGCCTTACTGGCCCTCGTCCTGCTGAGATCATCACTTTGCCATCGCATATGGATTGCCACGATCACCATTATTCTCAGGTGGTGATTGGTTTAAAAGGTCAGGCGGAATTTGAAGTGAGTGGTAAGGGGAATCTTGTTGGCCCAGGACAAGGTTGTGTGGTGACAGCGAGCTCTGATCATGCTTTCGGCGGAGTGGTTGGTCAGTCGGATATTCTCGTGCTCAACATGCCTATGCCAACCGATGATGACCCTCTGATGCTAGAGAAGATTAACCAGTTAGAATCATCGAACGTCTACTTCCAATTAGATGCGCAAATTCAAAAGCTTATCCATATGTTGGTGCAAGAGATGCAGGCCAGTCCTGATGATCTGTTATTAAGCCGTGCGTGCAATGATACGGTGATTGCATTGATGCAAAGGCACATCTCGGCATTTGAAACCTCAATCAAAGATTCACGCTTTGATCTTGAAGCGTTGGATCGCTACATAGAACAGCATTTAGCAAACAAGATCTCCGTCGCGCAGCTTGCGGGTAGTGTGTTCTTGGGTGAAAGCCAGTTCCATATGTTATTCAAAGAGCAAATGGGCATTACCCCTCACCAGTACGTTCTTGGCAAGCGCATCGACCGTTCTCGTCGTTTAATTGAACAAGGTAATCTAAGCCTTGGTCAGGTCGCTGAACTGGCTGGTTTCTCCGGTCAATCTTCCTTTACTCACACCTTTTCACGCCTTCAAGGCATGTCACCATCCCAATACAAAAAGAAAATTTCTGTTAAATAGTGAAACAAAACGGCATATTATTTTAAAGTTTCATATGTGACCTTGTGTTTGTTTTGTTAATAAAGCGAGTTTTTAGCAAAAAACTCGGAGTTTTTGACAAGTAATCCTTATATACTCTAAATACACTGCAGCCATTGTAGAGATCCCGAACTCTTTTCGGGTGTGAGATTAAGGAAAACGCATGTTTACAGCTACTGATGTGTTAAAGCCAGAATTCAATGAGCAGTCGCTTGCTGATCTTTGGACGCTTATCTCACCATTATATATGGTGGATGAAACCCAATGGCTAGAGCAACTTCTGCCACTAGCTACCCCTTCTGAGTCTGAAAAGCAGCAAATCACAGACAAAACGACTTCTTTGATCGAAGCTATCCGTGCGGATAAGACTTCTATCCAGATGATCGATGCACTGTTGCTTGAATACAGCTTAGATACTCAAGAGGGCATCTTGCTGATGTGTCTGGCGGAAGCCTTGATGCGTATTCCTGATTCAGCAACGGCTGATGCACTGATTCGCGACAAGCTAAGCGTTGCGGATTGGAAGTCTCACCTAAAGAATTCTGATTCGGTTTTTGTTAACGCTTCAACTTGGGGCTTAATGCTAACAGGCAAGGTGGTTGGACTTTCATCGAACGAGCAGAGTGCTGGACAAGCGGTTAACCGTTTAGTGAACAAGCTTTCTGAGCCGGTAATTCGTAAAGCGATGCACCAAGCGATGAAAGTGATGGGTCACCAATTTGTTCTTGGCCGCAGCATTGCTGAAGCGCAAAAGAACGGTAAGTCGATGCGCGACAAAGGCTTTACCTACTCATACGACATGCTAGGTGAAGCAGCACTGACCACAGCTGACGCAAATAAGTACTTTAAAGATTACCTAATGGCGATTGAAGCCGTAGGTCGAGACACTTATGTCTCTTCAAAATCTAGCCCAGCGCCATCTGTGTCTATCAAGCTTTCTGCACTTCATCCTCGTTACGAAGTGGCGAACGAAGACCGCGTACTGACTGAGCTATGCGACACGCTAGAGCAGTTACTGCGCCGTGCGATTGAGCTTGATGTTGCGATCACGATTGATGCAGAAGAAGCGGATCGCCTAGAGCTTTCGCTTAAGTTATTCGAAAAACTGTATCGCAGCGAGCTAGTGAAAGGCTGGGGCAAGTTTGGTCTGGTTATTCAAGCGTATTCAAAGCGTGCGTTACCGGTTCTAGTTTGGCTAAACCGCCTAGCAAAAGAGCAGGGTGACTTAATCCCACTTCGCCTAGTTAAAGGTGCTTACTGGGATAGTGAGATCAAATGGTCACAACAAGCTGGTTTCGATAACTACCCTGTTTACACTCGCAAAGAAGCGACTGATGTAGCCTACCTAGCGTGTGCGCGTTATCTATTGAGCCCAAGTGTTCGCGGCAATATCTTCCCGCAGTTTGCGAGCCACAATGCTCATACGGTTTCAGCTATTGCCGTAATGACAGAGCATAAAGACTTTGAATTCCAACGCTTACACGGTATGGGCGATTCTCTGTACAACCACGCGATGGAAGCTTACCAGCAGTCGGTACGTATCTACGCACCGGTTGGTAGCCATAAAGACTTACTGCCATACCTAGTACGTCGCTTACTAGAAAACGGCGCAAACAGCTCGTTTGTACACCGTCTAGTTGATGCGCGTTGCCCTGTGGCAGAGCTGACTCAACACCCTGTCGATATGCTTCTGGCGTTCGATACATTGCACAACACTAAGATTCCTCTGCCTCCAGCGGTATTCCCTGAGCGTAAAAACTCTTACGGTGTGAACATTGATATTGAAAGCGAAGCGCATCAGTTTGAAGAGCAAGTAAAAGGCTTCTTAAACAACCAATGGACTGCGGGCCCTGTGATCAACGGTGAATCTCTTGCCGAAAGCATGATCAAGGCTGATCAGAATGTTGAGCAAGTGACTGCACCTTATGATCGTCGTATTAATGTGGGTCAGGTGGCTTTTGCTAACCTTGATCATGTTTCCGCAGCGATCACTGGCGCTGATGCTGCATTTGCTGATTGGAACGCAACTTCAGTTGAAACCAAAGCGGCGGCGCTTGATAAGTTGGCTGACCTGATGGAAGACAACCTCGCTGAGCTGGTGGCAATTTGTCATCAAGAAGCAGGTAAGACGATTCACGATAGTGTTGATGAAGTACGTGAAGCGGTCGACTTCTGTCGTTACTACGCAAAACAAGCGGATAACTTACAAGGTTTCGAACTAAAAGGTTTTGATGGCCAAACACGAATCGCTTCACGACAAGGTCGTGGTGTGTTCGTTTGTATTAGCCCTTGGAACTTCCCTCTGGCCATCTTCCTTGGCCAAATTACAGCAGCTTTGGTTGCGGGTAACACGGTTGTGGCTAAGCCTGCCGAGCAAACAAGCTTGATTGCAGCTCGCGCAGTGGAACTGATGAATGAAGCAGGTTTCCCTGCTGGCACCATTCAGTTGCTACCGGGTCGCGGTGCTGAGATCGGCAGTGCACTAACCAGCCATGATGCAATTGCTGGCGTTGCTTTTACGGGTTCAACACCAACGGCACAACGCATCAACGTTTCATTGGCAAGTCGTAACGCTAAGCCTGTTCCGTTTATTGCGGAAACAGGTGGCCAAAACGCGATGATCGTCGACAGTACCGCACTGCCTGAACAGGTAGTTCGTGATGTTATTCGTTCTGCATTCGCTTCAGCAGGTCAACGTTGTTCTGCGCTGCGTGTGCTTTACATTCAAGAAGACATCGCAGACCGCGTGGTTGCATTGATTCACGGTGCAATGGACGAATTGAGTGTGGGTATCCCACATCTTCATAAAACGGATGTTGGCCCTGTTATCGACCAAAATGCGAAACAGAAGTTGTTGGCGCACTTAGAAAACATGACCAATACCCAGAAGAAGGTGGCTCAACTTTCTCTAGGTAGTGATTGTGAACATGGTGATTTTGTTCCACCAAGTGCGTTTGAAATCGATGACATCAGCTGCTTGAAAGAGGAACAGTTTGGCCCTGTGCTGCACATTGTTCGCTTCAAAGCGAGTGAGTTGACGCAAGTGGTCGATCAAATCAACCAAACGGGCTTTGGCCTAACTATGGGTATCCACAGCCGTAACGAGACCACTTACCGTTGGATCGAAAAACACGTTCGTGTGGGTAACTGCTACATCAACCGTGACCAAGTGGGCGCCGTTGTTGGTGTTCAACCATTTGGTGGTCAAGGCTTGTCAGGTACTGGCCCTAAAGCGGGTGGTCCTCACTACCTATACCGTTTTACAGATGTTCATTTCTCTCAATCACAAGACAAGGCATAAGGAGCAGTATCATGGTTCATCAAGTGACAGGTTTTTCTGATGCTTTGCTAGCGTGGGAACAATGGAATCTTACCGACTTTGATTACAAGAGTGCTCAGGTACTTGCGCTGAAATCAGAGATCGAAAGTCAATCTGTGCCTTTGGCTGCAGTGGCAACTTATCATCTAGAGCAAGCGTCTGCGCTGCTTTCTGAACATCACCTAATGGCAGGTCCTACGGGCGAAACCAATGAGTTGTATGCCGCAGGCCGCGGTGTGGCTTTGGTGGTTGTTGATGATTGTGAAGAGAAAGTGCCCGCACTGCAAACTGCAACAGCGATGATTACTGCAGCACTATTGGCAGGTAACAGCGTTCAATTGTGCAGTGATGACGTGCAGTTCAATACCTTAATTGCAGATGCCGCAAAACAAGCGAATCTACCAACCAACTTGGTGCAGGTTGCCTCGTACGACGCTGCTCAACAGCTGCTGTCTTGCGATGTGCGAAGCGCGGGTTACGTAGGTAATTCACAAACGGCACAAGCTATCAATTTACAGCTTGCTAAGCGTGACGGTGCAATCGTCGGTTTAGTGGCTGAAACGGATCTGGCGACAATGAATGTTGCTCACGATCCACACTTATCGCTGCGTTTCATTACCGAGCGTACGCGAACTATAAATATAACAGCCGTGGGCGGTAACGCGACCTTGCTCGAACTTGGAAGCGAAGCTCACTAACCTTCAGTAACATTGGCTCTAAGCACTTTTGTTTTATCCATTGTTGGTTTCACCATCTTTGGATTTAACTCATAGTGCCTTGGAGCCTCAATACCTAACTCAATGCACTCGCTTGCCTTTACGGTGAGTGTCTTGCATTGAATTAGGCATGGAAGGCTTTTTACAAATGAGGACTATCAAATGATAGAAAACAGTTTTGCAATAACGACGACGTTCATTGCGTATCTAATTATGATGCTGGCAATCGGTGTTATTGCTTACAAACGTACTTCTAGCTCGACAGACTACTTCCTAGGTGGTCGTTCGCTAGGCCCATGGCCTGCTGCACTTTCTGCTGGTGCATCAGACATGAGTGGTTGGCTACTACTTGGTCTACCGGGTTACGCTTATGCTGCTGGTTTTGAAGCATTCTGGCTTGCTGGTGGCCTGCTAGTTGGTACTTGGGCGAACTGGTTAATCAGTGCTAAGCGTCTGCGTACTTACAGCATTACAACAGAGTCACTGACGCTACCTGAGTTCCTATCTCGTCGTTTCAATGATAATTCTAAGCTGATCCAAACAATTTCTGCTTTCTTTATCCTTTTATTCTTCCTTTTCTACACAAGTTCTGGCTTGGTAGCAGGTGGTAAATTGTTTGAAACAGTATTCGGCCTAGATTACACAACAGCGGTAATCATCGGTACAGTATGTGTGGTTTCTTACACGCTATTTGGTGGTTTCCTTGCGGTATCTTGGACGGATTTGGTTCAAGGTCTGCTGATGTCTGCTGCGCTATTGATTGTACCAATCGCAGCAATGAACGGCGGCCTTGGTCAGCTATCTACTGACCTTCATAACATCAACCCAGAACTACTCACGCTATGGAATGATGCGAAAGGTGAGCCTCTTTCTGCAATCGCGATCATCTCGCTAGCAGCATGGGGTCTAGGTTACTTCGGTCAGCCACATATCCTTGCTCGTTTCAAAGCAACGCGTAGCAATAAAGACCTAACAACCGCGCGTCGTATCGCGGTGGTATGGACTGCACTGTCTATGATTGGTGCAATGCTGGTTGGTCTTGTTGGTCTAATCTACGTAACGAACTCTGGTGCACCTAAGCTAGACGATGGCGAGAAGATCTTCATGCTTCTTGTGAACGCGATGTTCCACCCAGTAATCGCAGGTATCCTACTGGCGGCAATCCTAGCGGCAATCATGAGTACTGCGGATTCACAGCTTCTTGTTTCTTCATCTGCAATGGCAGAAGACTTGTACAAGCAAATTCTGAAGAAAGACGCAACGTCAGAAGAGATTGTTCGTGTAGGCCGTTTCGCGGTTATCCTAATCTCTCTGATTGCACTTGTACTAGCGATGACGCCAGACAGTTCAGTACTTGGCCTTGTGTCTTACGCATGGGCTGGTTTTGGTGCTGCATTCGGCCCAGCTATTGTATTGAGCCTGTACTGGTCTCGTATGAACCGTAACGGCGCTCTCGCGGGTATCGTGGTTGGTGGTGTGACTATCGTACTTTGGAAACAGTTCACGGGCGGTTGGTTCGATGTGTACGAAATCGTACCGGGAATCATCCTATCGACTCTTTCTATCGTTATCGTGAGTCTAATTACGGGCGAGCCTGAAGACGAAGTTAAGAAGCAACACGCTGAGTTCGAGAAGAACCTCGTTGAGCTAGACTAATTTACATTGTAAAAATACCAATGAATTAGCAAAAGACATGAACAATAGAGTCACTTCGGTGGCTCTATTTTTTTATGTGAGTACGACCTTTGTCTTATTTCAAATTAAGTTTATTCGAGGTTTTCTGATATTGAAATGGGGGTTTACAATGTAAATCGAAAGCGAAGGATCTTGAGCGAGAAATGAAAGGTCTGTCTTGTTGGTGGCGTTTGATGTCAAAAAATAAAACAGAAAAATGGCTATTTTTTGAACTTGGCGCTCACTTTTGTCATTAGCTCGGTGAATTGTTGAACTGAATTGGACATGATGTGTCAATTGTCAGTAACCACTAAAGACCTATAGGACAAAGGTATGCCTGATCTCTATTGCAAAGGATGTAAAAAAACAACACTACATAAGTCTATAATGAAACGTTGTGAATCAGAGCCCGAGACAGCTTCTGGCCGTATGATGCAATGGACGTCAAAGCTATTTAGTGGAAACCTGCACTACGATATGGAAACTCAGCACTTCTGCCGCACGTGTAACTGCCGTTGCGAAACAGGAAGTACTGTACCCCAAATTGGTTTAGCTTAACTTACAGTAAGCGCTCACTAACTTAGATCAAAAAACCTCCGTTTTAGGAGGTTTTTGCGTTTCTATGCGGCTTTGAGTGCTAGCTCGGCAACAATGGCGTCGCCATCAATCTTCACATCCCAACCATAGTTTGAGTATTCATTTGCTAGTGCCTGAGCAACATCTTTTGATACCGTTACGTGTGTCCATGAACCAATACCGTAAGGTTTATATGCGAGTTCTTGCGTTTTCATAATAGAGTCATCCTTTCTCTTTGATAATTATATTATTCACTTTGGCCTATATCCTTTCTTTCGTTTCCGGCTCAACTTATTTGTTAATCGGGTCATTTCTATAATAATTTGTTAATAACCAGAGTTTGATTTATAAGGGTTCTTATCTATTTGTATGTGTTTATATCTGGCGTGAATATCATCCGTGCATTTAGTTTTTAAATGTGTGAGCGAGGTTTTCTTCGATTGCACTTGGTATGGAATATACTGAGCGGAATTTAGAATGTTTAAGGAATGTTATGTCTCAGCATCAGCTCGATCGTATCGATAAAGAGATACTAAGAATTCTGCATATGAAAGGGCGTTTACCTGTTGTTGAACTGGCAAAACAGGTCAACCTTACGACGTCACCTTGCTCTGATAGACTCAAGCGATTGGAGAAAGAGGGCTACATCACGGGCTATCACGCTGAGCTTTGTTCAGAAAAGCTGGGACTCGATGTTCAAGTCTTTATCCATATCCGTCTCGATCAGACTAGCTTTTCGATCTTCGACAAATTTGCCCAAGCCGTGGAAATGATGCCTGAGGTGGAAGAGTGCTACTCACTGTCGGGTGACTTTGACACCATGATCAAGGTTCGAGTGAAAGACATGAAGGCGTACCAAGCGTTTATGGCAACGAAGTTGGGCACCTTGCCTGGTGTGATTCAGACACGTAGTGAAGTGGTGATTGAAGAGCATAAAAAGGGCTTCGGCGTGAACCCTGAGTTGTTGGCAACTCTAAAATAGTGGCCTAATTTCGCTTACCAACGTGATTTAGATATAAAAAATGGAAGCAATAAGCTTCCATTTTTTGTTGAGCGTCAGATAAAGAGCAATCCGATAAACTTGTTCGCCTTAAAGCGTAATGGCCGCAGAGATTAAGCCAATCACACCACCGAATACACCGCCCCAAACCACAAGCCAGCCAAGGTGCTTCTTGATCATGGTCTGAACCATCTCTTTAACCAGCTTAGGTGTTAGTTCATTCAAGCGCTGATCGATGATCGCCTCAATGTTTTCTTTGATTTCATCCATCATCGCAGGCGATTCTAGCTCGTCTTTGATGGCATTTTTTACAGAATCACTCTTGCTGATTTCAATCACAGATTCTTGCATCTTCTCAACAAACGGCGCTTTCATTGGCTCTAGTGCTTCTGTGCCACCAAACATTGCCAACATACCGCCAAACTGAGAGTTCTCGATAACATGCACCAGTGAGTCGAATGCAGGGTTAAAGTCGATCTTCTGAATCACAGGCTCTAGATTGAGCGACTTTCCTGTCATCTCGCTGCTTAGGAAGCGGTCGATGTTACTTTCTGTAAAGAATTGCTCCATCATCAGTTGCTTGATGGCTGCCTTGAACTCTTCAAAGCGCGCTGGAATCACTCCAGAACCGTATAGGCCGGGTACTTTCTCGAACAACATGTGAATCGCAAGCCAGTTGGTGATGGCACCAGAAAAGGCGAATAGGCCTGCATAAAGCAAGTATTGGTTTGCTGTCGCATAGCCGCCAGCAAGCAGCGCTAACGCGATAACGTTAGTTAAGACACTTTTGTTCATGGTTGATCTCTAGAAAGAATATTGCGCGCATTTTAAGAAAAAAACGCCAAGAAAAAAACAAAAGGATCGATGAAGTTTATTGGACAGGTAGCAAAGAGCGCCAAATAGCAGGCATAAAAAAGGCTAGCCTCCCCCCGAAGTCTAGCCTTATTCCAGAACGCGCAAGCGAGGCGTCTTTGGTGTTAATGTCATTATATAATTACGACATAACATTCTGCCATGTGTAATTTACCGCTAATAAACAAATTGCTGTGAATCACATCGCACTTTTAAAATAGCACAAAAATTAAGCGTTTGTAGCTTGCTCAAGGTCATCGGCAATGAAGCCACCGGTTTGGTGATTCCATAGCTGCGCATAAATACCATTCTGGTTAATCAGCTCTTGGTGCGTGCCTTCTTCTACGATATTGCCGGCATCAAGCACGATCAGGCGATCCATCGCTGCGATGGTCGACAGGCGGTGTGCAATCGCAATAACCGTTTTGCCTTCCATTAGCTCAATCAAGCTCTCTTGAATCGCTGCCTCTACCTCAGAATCGAGTGCAGAAGTTGCTTCATCGAGAACAAGTAATGGAGCATTCTTTAGAAGAACACGTGAGATAGCCACACGTTGACGCTGACCACCAGAAAGCTTAACGCCACGTTCACCCACTTGAGCATCGTAACCAACGTTGCCAAACGGGTCGGTTAGCGTTTCGATAAACTCATGCGCGTGTGCCTGTTTAGTCGCCGCGTATACCTCTTCGTCTGATGCCTCTGGTCGACCGTAAAGAATGTTGTCTTTGATCGAACGGTGCAGCAGTGAGGTATCTTGGGTCACCATACCTATGTTGCTACGCAGAGAATCTTGAGTAACGCTCGAGATCTCTTGGTCATCAATCAGGATGCGACCACTTTCTACATCGTGGAAACGCAGTAGTAAGTTAACTAGGGTCGATTTACCTGCACCTGAACGGCCAACCAAACCCACTTTTTCACCCGGTTTGATGTTGAGGTTTAGGTTGTTGATCACCCCCTTATTCTCACCGTAGTTAAAGCTTACATTGTCGAAGTTGATACCGCCTTGTGGAACCTCCAGAGGCTTCGCGTCTTTCTTGTCTTCAATAGCAATAGGCTTAGACAGAGTTTTAATGCCGTCAATCACGGTACCAAGGTTCTCAAACAGACCACCAATTTCCCACATGATCCATTTCGACATGCCGTTAATACGCAGAGCCAAGCTGACCGCAATCGCGATTGCACCCACGGTGATTGCGCTATCTAGCCATAGGTAGATAGAGATACCCGCAATGCTGAACACCAATAGATAGTTAGCGAATTCCACGCAGATGTTGAAGCCGGTTACCAAGCGCATTTGGCGGTGCACAGTATCTAGGAAGCCTTCCATGCCTTCTTCGGCGTATTCGGTTTCTCTTTTACTGTGTGAGAACAATTTCACCGTCGCGATGTTGGTGTAGCTATCAACAATACGACCTGTCATCAGTGAACGAGCATCCGCTTGCTCTGAAGACACGTCTTTTAGCTTTGGCACGAAGTGCAGTTGAATACCGATGTAAACGAATAGCCAAATCAGCATCGGAGCCATCAAGCGCCAATCTGATTCAGCAAGCATGAACAGCATCGCCGTGAAGTAAACCGTCACGTAGACAAACACATCGACCATCTTGGTCACAGTTTCGCGCACTGCAAGCGAGGTTTGCATCACTTTGGTCGCGACACGTCCGGCGAAGTCATCTTGATAGAAGGACAGGCTTTGCTTCAAAAGGTAGCGGTGTGCTAACCAACGAATCGACATTGGGTAGTTGCCCAGCAAAGTTTGGTGAAGCAATAGCGAGTAAACACTGATCAAGATTGGCATCACAACCAACAGCAGAATACCGAGCCCCATCAATGTCGATTCGTTGTCTGCTAAGAAAGTGTCTGGGTTGCTTGTTGATAGCCAGTCGACCAATTGCCCCATGTAACCGAACAGCGCGACTTCGATGATCGCGATGGTCATGCTCATCAACCCGAGCAAAATCAATGGTTTTTCGAAACCTCGAGTGTAATGGCGGCAGAATGCCAGTATGCCAGTAGGAGGTTGTATCGGCTCTCCCTTTGGAAAGGCTTCAGTAAAGCCTTCAAATTTCTTGTACATAGATTTCCCTTTATAAACTAGTGCATCTATAAGCGACTGCATCGTTGGTGCAGCTTTGTTTTTATGGTCTTGATTCGAAATTTAACTGCCTTAGTTTGAAATTATATAAGCGCCCATGGGTTCTTATCAGCATTAAGTCATTCGATGGATTTTGTTCTAGCGCCTATTTAGGCACTTGGCTTTAAAACACTAAAACTTTGTCTAAGCGATACAGGAAAGGTCCAAAGAGTGTCTTTCATGACGCGTATTTTAGATTGAATTAGACAGGAAAAGTTAAGCTTATTTCAAACGTAATTGATTGTTATGCAACGGTGATAATCCTAACGTTAAATGGATTGAATTGTAATCAAAACTCGTGATGGGCGAGAAAATGGAATCAGAATATTTATCCATAAAGTGACTTAACGAATATGCATACAGTTGGTTCTTTCTGATGTGCTGTTATCTTGCAGTAAAAATTACCGATTAATCTAAGATCTGCAGTAATTGTTTGGGATAAATATTCAAATAAATATTCTTTTCAGTGAATCTTGTCGTAACAAGTTGTTTACAATTCTGAAGTAAATAAAAGATAGGGACGGTTGAAATGTTAAACCTACACAAAAAATCACTTCATATCACTAATGTTCAAAACGCCAATTGCGTTGTTATGGTGCCACCAAAAGAGTTTAAATTTAACGAAGAAACAGCACGTGATAACGAATTTCAGCACAGAGTTAATCTGACCGAAGCTGAGGTGAAAGTAGAAACGATGGCCGAATTTAAAGCTATGGTCGCTTCGTTGCGTAAAGAAGGTGTGCAAGTTGTAGAGTTTGATTACCCAGAATTGGGCGTTGAAACTCCGGATGCTGTTTTCCCAAACAACTGGTTCAGTACCTGTAGTGATGGAAGCTTATTCACGTTCCCTATGGCGTGTGAAAACCGTCAGAATGAAGTTAAGCCAAATGCTCTTATTGAAGCGTTAGAAGCGTCGGGTCGCATTGTTAACCATAGCGAGTCTCTAGAGTCTTACATCGCGCAAGGTTCTTATCTAGAGAGTACTGGCGTGATGGTGATCGACCATATCAACAAGACCATCTACGCTGCGCTTTCTCAGCGTTGTGACCGCGAAGTGTTAGAAGATTATGCGAAGCGCATTGGTTATTCTCGCGTGGTCTCGTTCCAAACGGCATTACCGTCTGGCCAACCGATTTACCATACCAATGTGATGATGGCGATTGGCGATAACTTCTGCGTGATCTGTGATGAAGTGATTCCTGAGTTTGAACGCCGCTTTGTGGTGAAGTCGCTTGCTAAAGATAAGCAGGTTATCTCTATCTCAATTGATCAGATGAACCGTTTCTGTGGCAACATCCTGCAGCTTGAAACCGTGAATGGCGACAAGGTGATCGCGATGTCTCAATCGGCTTACGATGCGTTTTCTCCAGCCCAGTTAGCTCAGCTTTCGACGCATGGAAAGCTGCTGCCATTTAACGTGAAAACGATTGAAGACATTGGCGGTGGTTCGGTACGATGCATGTTGGGTGAGGTGTTTTTACCAACGCGAGTAAATCGTCTGTAACAAGCACTCACTTTCAGTAATGAATCTTTGAATACCACTCTTATCGCAGAGTGGTATTTTTGTTTTTGTCTTTCACATATAAGAGAACAGAGCTCGATACAGGAGTCAACGCGCAAAAGCTAATGGAAATAAGCTATGAAGCGTCCTTAAAAGCTCTGTGTTCGATGAACTGAGCCGACAGTGTTACGACTTCTTTGGAGTAGACAAGCGCCGTGTGGTTGAGTTTGAGGGCGTAAGTATCCGTTGCTCCTCTCAGGTTGGCGTCTTCGAGTGTGACTGTGCCATCGCCCGGGTTTTTCCCCAGTACAATACGTCCAATTCCGGCGTCGTAGGTGCCTGTAATCACGCCAATCGGCACATCAATATCGTAGTCACCCAAGCCATCACTTAAGATCATTTTGCTCGAACCAAATATAAATCCAAGACCATGATTCGAAAGCGTTTTGGCTATGGTTGCCCCATTGTGCGGCGTACCTGCGGTAATAATGCAGGTGTCTGCAAAGTCGGGTTGGTAGAACTTAAAGTAGTGGCGAATCAGCAAGCCACCGAGTGAGTGACCAAAGAAATAGACCTCATCGTACTCATTAAAGCGAGCATTTACGAAGCGATTGAGGCGTTTGGCTGCAGAAGGGAAACGCAGCGAGTTGTAGGCAAACTTGTGCGTTGTAAAGCCGCGTTTTTTGAAGTTTCTATCCAGATATAGCATGATCAACGCAGGCATATATAGGCCATGAATTAAAACTATATGTTTGTTTTTATTATTCATTATTGCCCTCCGACTGATGGTGTTTTCAGTATATGGAGTCGCAATTCTAAACTCAACAAAACTTGCTGTGAATGGGACACAATAGACAGAGAGTGTCGTAGTGGCAGTTCGTTATTCTGACCTGACCCCGCCATAAACGTCTATAGTTAATCCCCCTTGTTTGGCATAGGTATTGGGTGTTAGGCCAATGGTTTTCTTGAGGTAACGAATTAGGTGCGGTTGGTCACTAAACCCAAATTGAAAGGCGACGTCCATCCAGTCGATGTCATCCAAATTTCTCTTATACAAGTATTCCAACATAGCTTCGAGTTTGTTCATCGATTGGCACTGTTTTAATGTCAGCCCTGTTACCTTGTTGAAGCTTCTCTCTAATGTTCTTTGCGAGCAAAACAGCTTGTCGCTAAGCTCTGCAATCGGCGTCGAATCAAGTACACCCAACACTTTGTGAGTGATTTCACTGTGTCTATCTGTTTTACCGGTCGATAACCATGGAAGTAGTAAATCATCCAGCTTCTGGCAACAAGCTTCAAAGTCGGTTTGAGCAAGCTTAATCAGTGACATCGTATCGACATCAGAGTTGTTTAGTAAATCTGCAAGGTCGATGGTATTGACGCGATCTAGGCTTGGGTGCGGGCAATCAGGGGTGACTAACGAATACAAAGCACCAACGTGGAACTTGATGCCCAAGTGAATAAACGGCTTCGAGTGATCAAGTTCAATGGCTTTGTGATGGGGCAGCAACAGGTGGCTGCCAACCCCTTGCTCGACTTGCTGCTCTATTGTGTAGTGATACGGCTGATCGCAGGGGGACAGGATTAAATGCGCTGAAGGGTCAGGGTTGAGTATCGGAAACTGATGAGTTTGGGCATCGGGCGTTTTCTCGATAAGCCAGTAGCAATCAATGAACTGAGCGATTTCAGGGGATTTTGGCGACTGTAACCAATTGATCATTCGAACTTCTATTTCTGATGAGTACTTTACCACTATATGTGGATATCGTTGTCTGTGACAGTTTTATCCATACTAAGTGCTTGCGCTTGGCATCTTAGCTTCACTTCACACTGAGTGCGCATGCTCAGTGCGAGGTAAAGCTGAGTTTTCAACTAGCGAAAATCAAACTGTAAGATGCGATGCTTTGATGACAACCCAGCGCGTGTGATAGCTTTTTGCGCGCCAATATTGCTATTTTCTGTTGAACAGATAACTTCCAAATCTTGCTGGTTAGCGTGCTGCTTTAGAAAGTTAAGAACACGCGTCGCTAAGCCTTTACCGCGTTCTTGTTGAGCGACAATCATACCCAGGTCGGCAAACTGTGTTTGATGCTCATCGAACTTACGGCACTCACCGGCTGCGAGAACGCTGCCATTTTCCCAGTAGCCCCATAACTCTTGGCGGGCAATCAAATTGCCGTAGTAGCCGGTTAACCACTCTTTTGGCGCACCAATCGTTGATGAAGCAAATTCGACTAATTGATCGAGTTGTTCTTGCGTCGCGAGAGTCATCTCGATGTCTTCAATACGACCTGAATTACGACTAGAGTTAGCTTCTTGGTCTTGGCAATACATCAAGGAGTTCACCTTAAATGAATGGGTGTTATCCATGCATAGTGACAAGTATTGTGGTTCTGCCGTGCTTACGAATGCGCCTTTCACTTCACCAATCACAGAGCTGTTGTTTTCTACGATTAAGGTAAACAAGTCTTCTATATTGGTGTTGGCTGTTGGTGCTAGGTAGAATTGAAGTAAGTAACCTTCTCCGTTCAATACGCAATACCCCACAAGTTTGTCATCTTCGTAAAAGCCGTAATGGTCAGACATAGGTACAAAGCCAAAATGCCACATGCCATCGAGTGGAGCTGTAGATTCAGCAAAGTAAGCCGTTTTAAGTTCGCTTAAGTCGCTAAGTACTGAGATTTTTTTGATGTCTAACATCGCGTTAATTCCTGTTGTTTCGATTCGGTAGAGTGCGTGGTTGTCATCTTGTTCTCAGGTGCGTCAACGGACGATGAGATAAATTGATTAGCCAAGCCACGTTTCAATAGCAGCAATTGTAGGTGAGTACTCTAGATTGATATTGAATAAAAACGACAGTTTTGAAAGGCGTGTAAGTATTAACAGGAGAGCTTATGTTAATTGAAAGAGGGCAAGATATCTTACCCTCTGTTGAACTTATTGATGTGGAAGTTCAACAGAGGGCGCATTACTTATCTGAGTCTTCAGCTTTGATGAGTTTTGTATCGACAGTTTCACTCTTTAACTCAGGATCAACTAATACCTTTATCACGCCTTTTTGTAGGATCAGGTTATTAGGGTAGGTGATAATGTTGCCCGAACTGTGTCGAAGAATAACATGGAACATGGTGATATCGATGATCACACCGCTGATGTCTTCGTCTTTCTCCGCGACTCTTACTCTGTCGCCAATGCGATAAGGGAAGACGAAAAATATTAGTACGCTGGCTGTGAGGTTACTTAGAATCGACCATTGCGCGAATAAAGCGACACCCAGCACCGCAAATATCGAAGACAAGAACAGAGAAATATCACCAAAACCCAAGTTAAGAACAATCGTAAACACAGCGATGAAGAGTAGAAACAGAACAATATTGAAACACTTAATCACGAACTGCTTTCGCTTCAATTCGACACGCTTATTTTCCGCTAATGTTTCTATCCAGTTCTTACCTAAGCGTTTGATCACCCAATACACAGTGATAAGAAGTAAACCTAAAACTACTTGTCTAAGCCACATATTGGATTGCAAAAACTCAACCATTAAATAAACCTCAATTTTTTCAAAATAACGACCTCTGCCGCTATGACCACGAGCAGCCCAACGCAAAATAGTGGAAATGCTATCGGGTTATCTGTTCCGGGTATCCCAGCGATATTGACACCCAGTAAACCGGTGAAAAACCCAGCAGGGAGGAAAATACCTGCAATGATAGAAAATAGGTACGTATTTCTATTCATTTTTTCAGCTTGTTGCTGACTTAGGCTCGCTAAAAATACATTAATTTGTTCGATGTAAAACTCAACAGACTCGTTAATTCTCAGGATGGTATCAAGGCTGTTCTTTATATGACTGTTGTGCTTACTCAATGGCGCAGGTAGGTCACTCATTAAATCTTCAAAAACGTATTTCTGTGGCTTCAAATAACGCCTTAGTCTGAGTAGCCTTGAATGTAGAGCGTTAAAGGATCTTATGTCGATATTGGATGTAGATTCTAACTCGTCAATTAATAGTTCGACGGGTGCTAGGAAGGTTGAAATACTGTGGTTGATTCCACGGATCATGCCCAACAACACATCAGGTAATGATGTAGGGCCTTGGTTTTGTTTGAGATCAGATATCAGATTACTGACCGCTTTTGAAGGAACTTTACGTGTCGATATTAAAGTGCCTTTGTACCATAAGATGCGTAGGCTAAGCATGTCGTCAGGGTTAGCACCTTCGTTTAGATTAATGCCTCGCAGAATCATCAAAAAACAGTCGTGGCCAAATTGTTCGAACCGAGGGCGGGTGTCATCGGTGAGTAATGAATCGATGATGGCATTTGGAACCGTATTACTGTGGAGCCATTCTCTCAAACCGTCAGCATCTCTTTGGCAGTGATACCAAGTTGATTGCTCGAATGAGGCTGGGCTGGTGGTGTGTTCATGTGCCACCCCCTCAGAAAATTGCCAGCTTGAAATTATGAAAGCGTCCATTCATTTGTCCTTAATGATATGACGTAAACATTGATATTAGGCGCCATTCAGGCGCGGTATTGAACTGAGCTTAATCGTGGTAAGTTCAATGAGCGATGTGAGTGAGATGAAGTCTAATAAGACATGTTGGTCTTTGGAGTACGACGGACTCTTCCATTATTGTCTCTATTAAATGTAGCTCATTGTTTCGTCGTTATAAATTAGCACTCTGGCTCCATGTTAGCGACGAAAAAAAGAAAAGACCGAGGTCTTTTCTTTTTAGGGGAGGTTGCGGAGAGCTTGCTCAGGCAACTCGAGTTTTCCGATGGTTTACATAAGCAAAAGCACTAGCGACAAGAAGCAAAAATGTCTTGGTTCTCTCGGTATTCTTTGGTTTGCACGTCCATTAGGCCAAGCAAGGAGTCGAACAGGTTATCGTGAGAAAAGCTCTGCTCTTTCCCCGCCTTTCTTAAGCAGGTTTGGTTTATCCCTTTCTGCTCGGCGAAGCCATCAGACATCCACATGATCATAGGCACATGGGTTTGCTCTTTCGGTGCCAATGAATAAGGCATACCGTGCAAGTAGACGCCGTTTTCCCCTAAAGATTCACCATGATCGGAAATGTACATCAGCGCCACGTTGTACTTATCGGTGAGTTTCTCTAGTTTTTGCATAGCCTGTGAGAGAAAGAAATCCGTATACAAGATGGTGTTGTCGTAGGTGTTAACCACTTCCTCTTTGGTACAGTTTTCGATATCTGCACGAGCGCAGTCTGGGGTGAATTTCTTATGTTCTTCTGGATAGCGTTCAAAGTAAGTCGGGCCATGAGAACCAGAAATATGGTAGAAAATGATGCTATCTTGCTTGAGATCTTGCGTATCTTGTTCGAAGTTCTCTAGCATCGCTGTGTCGTAGCATACGTCGTTATTACACAATGGGTCGCTGTCTTTGGCGATGAGCGTCATCTCTTTGATTCGATGTGCGACCGCCTTATCCCCACCATCATGTTCTCTCCAAATAGAGTGAATGCCCGCGCGGTTCATAATGTCGACCACGTTATCTTGGTTGTAGGCTTTGTCGCGATCATAGTTGCTGCGATTCATGTTCGAGAACATGCAGGGTACTGAAACTGCGGTGGCTGTACCGCACGACTGAACATCAGAGAAAAATATCGGGTTATAAGGCTTGGTATGAGCGTTGGTTTCTCTCTCATAGCCATAATATTGGTAGTTATACACGCGAGCGGTTTCGCCAAGCACAAACACCAATAAGGTCGGTTTGGTTGCCGCTTTTGCTTGTGGCTTGAGTTGAGCATCTAATCCCAATTCTTGATAGGGGATGGGCTGTTTGATGTAGGTGTTATTGATGTATTTGACTGTTGATGCTACATACTCGGTCGGAATGATCATCTTTTTGATGTGCGAGTTATTGCGACCAATCGATACGTAATCTTTGTAGAAAAGCCCGGCAATAATCGCAATGACGATCAAGGAAGAGAGCAAGCCAATCGATTTCCAGACAAAGAAATCCTTCCAAGACTCTTTTTCAAGTTTGGTAAACAACAGGATGAGAGATGGAATACCACCCATAGCCAGTAGCCATAAGATCGAGTGACCACTGATATAGCTGGCTGCTTCACCGCTATTGGTCTCAAACACATTCTCTATCATGCCGTAGTCGACGAATATGCCGTAATTGAACATGCTGTAGCTGACTAAGGTTGAGGTGATCAGCAATAAGATGAAAAACGGCTTAGAGAAAATAGGCCAGTTGAAGACTTGGAAGATTAAATTAAAGGCAGCAAGGAAGAAGATAGGAATGGAGATAAGAAACGCAACGCTTTCAGACTTCGATGCCTGAACAATACTAAACAGTTCTTGGGAGAGAGGTAGATTGACGACAAGCAGATAATACACGGCCAACACAAAAGGCAGCTTGTTTATCGACATGTTAAAGCTTGGTAGATTCATAGGTCTTGTTTTCCTGCGTCTCTTATCCCTTTATTTTAGTCTCGCTACCAAGAAAGCTCTAATATCAACGCATAAAGCTCAGTAAGTAATGGTGAGCGATAAACCGGCTAAAGTGAAATGACGCGATAGTGCGTGTAGAAACAAAAAATTCACTTTACTGAGTGACCTTCATGACAAGGTGGAACAGCAAAGTGAATTAGTATGTTCAGCTTATTCTATGTGGTTCAATCACATTAGAAGTTGTAAGAACCACCGAAGCTAATGCTGTTGAAGGCAAGTGTTTTGTCTTCTTTCTTAAAGCCGTAGTCGTTCTCAACACTCACTGCGTCTGCTTGTGAGATTAGGCGTAGTGTTAGATGTTCGATTGGCGTGTATTCAACACCAACACCAAAGTGGAAACCGGTACCGCTGTCATCATCGTAACCAGCGCTCTTATTTGCGTGTAGGTCAACAGAGCTTAAACCAGCCAATACGAACGGACGAATCGTGTTGTCGAACGTGTAACCTAGGTTTGCTGATACAGAAACAGACGTTGGAGACATTTTTTCTGTACCTTTTTTGTAGTCTGCGTAGTCGTTGTAGCCAAGCTCAGCACCTACGATACGGTTGAACTGGTAGCCGCCGTATAGGTTGTAACCCATGCCGTCTGAGTCTAGGTTGCCTTGACCGTCTGTATCAGAATCTTGGTACACACCAAGACCGCCACCGATGTACGCACCACCGTCAGTGCCTGCTGCTAATGCAGGAAGAGAAACCGCGCCGATTAAACCCAGTGCTAATGCTGATTTCGCGAATTTGTTCATTGTTCTTACTCACTCTTTAATGTCATGCAGTATCAATTATTTTTGTTGTCGGCCTTTCGACCGTTGGTGAGCATTATTCCGTAGTCTTATACGTATTACTGTATGGCTTTGTAAGCTAAATCGTTACATAGTAGATAAAATGCTCATCCGGTTGCTTAGTGAGTTAGGCTGCCAAAAACAAGGAATACACATGCTAATGAAACAAAATACATGTTTGGTGGTTGTGGACGTGCAAGGTAAGCTTGCACGCCTTGTTGATGAGAGTGAGACACTTATTTCTAACTGTGGAAAGTTGATTAAGGGCGCACAGGTTTTGGGTCTGCCAATTATTCGTTTGGAGCAGAATCCAGAGAAGCTAGGTGCGACGGTTGATGAACTCAATGACCTTTTGAGTGATGCTAAACCAATACCTAAATTCACGTTTAACGCGTGTGATGAGCCCAAGTTTGTTGAGGCGGTTCAAACCAAGGATGTAGAGACTTGGTTGGTGTGGGATTGAGGCTCATATTTGTGTTTATCAAACCGCATTGGGTTTGTTGGAGCTTGGGTACAGGGTTCAGGTAGTTGGCGACTGTATTGGTTCACGGACAGCATTGAATAAGAAGTTGGCTATCAGCCGATTACAGGACGCTGGTGTCCAAATTACGGGATTAGAAATGAGCTTATACGAGCTAGTGAAAGATTGCCGCGCACCAGAATTTAAGCTCATTCTATCCTTGATTCGTTAACTTGGGTTTCGTTTAGGTCCGATTCGTTAACTTTCCATTTTGAAGAGGTTTATTTGAACAATCTAATCGTATTTACCGGAGGGCCGGGATCTGGAAAAACCTCAGTCATCGATGCTTTGAAAAGTCTGGGCTATCGCTGCGCACCAGAAGTTGGACGTAAAGTGATTCAGCAACAAGTCGAGCAACAAGGTAGAGCCTTGCCGTGGTTAGATAAAGTGACTTTTCGTGACGAAATGGTGCGAGAGGAGTTAGCGAATTACCAAGCGTTTGAGGAAAGTGAGCAACTCGTTTTCTTTGATAGAAGCATCGTAGATTCATACGGTTACAGCTTGTTAGAAACGTTGCCTATTTCAGAGTCTTTGCTGAATAACTGTAATGAACTGGAATACAACAGCAAGGTATTTATCTTCCCGCCATGGGATTCGATTTTCATCAATGACCAAGAGCGCAAGCAAGATTTTGATGAAGCGATCGCCACCTATGAAAAGATGGTGACAGCCTATAATCAGTTTGGTTATCAGCTGGTGGAAGTGCCTAAGCTATCTGTTGAGGTACGAGTCGAGTTTATCTTAGCCTCGGTTGGTTAGATTAATCGAAACAGTCGGTGTTACGGCTCTTGAGAGGCGATTGTCGAACCGCCACCGATACCGACAGCAATGATTTGTCTGGTGTTATGTAGCCAGCTGGCTGCGGTTTCAACGTCTTGCCCTTTGAACAGAGTGCGGTTGATGTCTAGGTTCTTGCTTGATTGTTTCGTTGATACTTTAGTCACTGTTTGCTCAACCGGTTCATGCGTCAGACACGAATACCTACCAAGATGTACTCTCTTAATAAGCTAAAATATATACGAGTCAATTATCGTAATTTTTGAGTCTTATTAGTAACTACTCACTATCTATATTCTTCAGCGTTAATGTGAATGTCATGCCTTGGTCTGGGTTGTTCTTTGCTATCAAGGTGCCTTGCATATCCCGTACATTGTTGGCTGTAATAGCTAACCCGAGCCCCAAGCCTTCGCCCATCTTTTTGTTGGTATGAAATGGTTCGAAAATGGTTTCGAGTTGATCTTCAGACACACCACAACCGTTATCTTGAACCTTGATGATCACGCGTTGTTGCTCGGTATGAGCGCTGATCACAATGGTTGCTGGTTTCTGATTCTGCGTGGCATCGACAGCGTTTCTAAGCAGGTTACCAAGCACTTGACGAAGTCGCGCCTCTTCTCCCATTACCATCGAAATATTGGAAGCGACACGCACGCGAATATCGACGTTTTCCAGTTCGGCTTGATGAATTCGCAGGGTTTCTTGCAGTGCGTCTGTCAGTGAAACTGGGTAAGGCTTTTCAAGTCTTTGGAAGGCGAACGACTTCAATTGGCTGGTCATGTTAGCCATTCTGTCGATCAGGCTCATGACTAAGTCCATGTTCGCTTTCAACATCTTGGTCTCGCCTCTTTCCATCAATAGCTGGTTACTTGAAAGTAGCGTTTTTAGGCCAGTAAGCGGCTGATTGAGTTCATGAGTAATCGCACTCGACATCCGCCCTAGTGCAGCCAGTTTGCTAGATTCGACAAGTTCTTGCTGCGCATCTTTTAGATCTTGAGTTCGCTCTTCGACCCGCAGTTGTAGCGTTTTATTGGCGTTTTGCACCGCAATTTCGGCTTTCTTACGTTTGCTGATATCGATTACGGTACACAGGTAGTAAGTCGTCGCATGCCAAGGAAAGGCGCTAATAGAGAATAAAACAGGGAAGTAGCTGCCATCGCTGCGTCTTGCCATGGTTTCGACGCTAGTTATCTCGGCCAGCTCTTGATGCTGCTCTAAGTTTTTGAGCAGTTGCAAGGTGGTTGAATTCGGATTACCTGCCTCAAATAACTGCCACGCCTTGATGTTATTGATCATTGAATCAGATAGTGAAAAGTAGTTCTTCGCCATCAGGTTGATATCGTGAATGCGTCCGTGTTTATCGATCAGTATTAACCCAACATGGGTTTTATTGATCATCCCAGACAGTCGTTTCTCAGACTCTTCGATAAGCTTTTGGATTCTCAGATTGCTGAGCTTTTTCTGGCGTCTTTGGTAAAGAATAACCAACAGTAACAGAATGAAAAGACAGCCAACCGCCACACTCCAGCTGATCCAGTTCGTGGTCTGGTTGAGGCTGGTTAATGGCGTTAGGTAGGTTAAACGCCAATTCAGATCGTCTAACTTGATGGACTGAATTAGGTAATCTTTATCTTGCAATCGCCACACGCGAATATGGGTTTGGTCATACAGCTCACGTTTTGTCGCTGTGGGCTGAGAATTGAAGGTGTCATTGAACCAATCGGCACTCAACCTGTTGTCACTGGAGAGAAAGAACTGATCGCGAGGGTTCTGAAACAGTATCGCCTCACCATCGGCAAACCATTGATCGGTTAACAATGACAAATCGATTTGCACCGCGACAATGCCAACCACATCAGAGGCTCGATATACGGGTGCCGCTATGAAGTAATCGGGTGTCACGCCTTTGTTTTTTGTCACCACTGAAATCGCACCACCTTGTTGGTGGATCTTCGAAACAATTGTACTGGCGTTCTTATTGCTCAGTTTGCTTCTTTCAACACTCGATACCAACAAGTCCCCTTCGCCAGAAAGCAGATACCAGCCCTTGGTGTTGGCGGCTTTATCCAATTGAATCAGCTGCTTCTTAATGCGTTTTTCTAGGCGGGCTTCACCATCAATGAAGCGCACACTGGTTTCATCATTGGTTACTAGGTAGGGCAGATAATAGAAACGCTTAAGGGTTCGCCTTGCTTCGGCAATGTAGCCAAGGAAGCGCTGTTCGGCATAGCGTTGGGCTTGTTCAAGCTTCCACTGGCTGATGCCATTCTTGGTGGTGACCTGCACCAAACCAATCAATAAACAGGTACACAGGAATAACCAATATCGATTGTTATTCATCATTTCTGATCAAATCCCTTTAAAATTAGTGGCTTGCCTCTTTGAGCTAGTGGTTTGACAAGGTTTTATGTTTGCTTTTTAAGCGAATGGAGAGTGAGACAAATCGAAGCTAACAAACATTATTAAACTGTTAAAGGAGTGTTATTCAAAGTGGGAGCTAGCTCCTTTTCGTCTGAGGTTTTTTTACATACCGTGGACGATATTAATCAGATGTAGAGTGGCGGAACCAAACTATGCAGCGTATTGCTTTAATTGAAGATGACGCGATTGTGCGTCAAGCAACCAGCCAATGGTTGCAGCTGGCGGGCTTCGATGTCACCGCATTTGAAGTAGGACAAGATGCGTTAAACGCCGTAGAGCAGGGTGATTTTCAAACCATTATCACCGATGTTCGTTTACCTGATATTGATGGTGTTGATCTGCTAGGGCGTTTCAAAGGTCTTGTGCCAGATGTGCCTGTTATTTTGATTACTGGGCATGGTGATGTCGATATGGCGGTGAAAGCCTTACAGCAAGGTGCCTATGACTTCATTGAGAAGCCATTCGACCCAGAGCGTCTGTCTCAAACGGTATCGGAAGCGGTAGATAAACATCAAAGTGGCCAAGACAGAAACAGTCGTCAGAACTATCTGGATAACCTTAAGGGCATTGAACAGGTGCTGATCGGTCGCAGTAAAGTGATGTGTGAACTGCGCGAGCAAATCCAGAAAGTCGCTTCCATAGACACCAACGTGATCATCTATGGTGAAACGGGTTGTGGTAAAGAGCTGGTCGCCTCTTGCTTACATGAATTCAGCCAACGTAAAACCCATCCGTTTGTTCCGCTCAACTGTGGCGCAATCCCAGAAAATCTCTTTGAAAGCGAGCTGTTTGGACACGAAGCCGGAGCGTTTACTGGTGCGGCCAAACGACGCATTGGTAAGCTGGAATTTGCCGACAAAGGCACAGTGTTCCTTGATGAAATAGAGAGTATGCCGCTGTCGATGCAGGTAAAAGTGCTGCGTACCTTGCAAGATAATGTCGTCGAACGCGTGGGGGGGAATCAGCAACAACATGTTGATCTACGAGTGGTCTCTGCCTCGAAAAGCGATCTACTGAATCACCCCGACTTTCGCCAAGATCTATTCTATCGTTTGAATGTTGCCCAGCTGCATTTGCCTCCACTCAGTGAGCGTGAAGAAGATGCCTTACTTTTGTTTGAACACTTCACCCAAGAAGCCAATTCCGAAACACGTATAGCCAGTGAGGCTGATCGCTATGCACTGCTCTCGTATGCGTGGCCGGGCAATGTGCGTGAACTGCGTAATGTTGCGATTCGTTTTGCATTGGATGAAAGCTTGACCGTTGGGGATATTTTGGCGTGTCGTCCCAATTCTGTCACAGAGTCCACAACGGCGGGCATCCCTTTGGCGGTTCAAGTACAGAGCTTTGAAAGGAAAGTGATTCATGATGCCTTAGTTCGTTATAAAGGGCGTATCAATGACGTGATGCAAGATTTGGATTTACCTCGTCGAACATTGAACCAAAAGATGGTGCGTTATGGGTTAAATCGAAGTGACTATGTTGACCCTTAGAGAGCGGCTTCATCGCAGTGCTTGTTGATTTTTAATGAGCAATAAATGGCTCATTGCATATTTATCAATTTACATACATTGATCACACAAATGCAACATGGTGTGACTTGCTTCCCGATCTACAGGTGTTAATTCCGGTAGCCGATAAGCCAAAAATGGCTTACTTAATAACAGGGGAATAAGCAAAAAACGGCTTATTTTGAATAGGTTTTAAAATAAAAGTAAATTAAAACAAATAGTTAAAAACTGGCATTACGCTTGCTATCTATTGTTGTTAACAAAAATATAACGTGAATAACCCTACATGGAGAGTAACAATGAAATACAACAAGCTGGTTAAAACTTTAGCGCTAGCAATGGCTTCTCTTGGCCTTATCAGTAATGCGTCAGCTGAAGAAGATCGCAGCTATATTTTAGCGACGGCTTCAACGGGTGGTACCTATTATCCAGTGGGTGTGGCCTTAGCGACATTGAGTAAAGTTAAGCTTGCGCCTAAGCAGCACTTTTCTTTGGCGGCTATTAGTTCTGCGGGCTCGGGTGAGAACGTAAAGTTGTTGAACGAGAACGAAGCACAGTTTGCCATTCTGCAAGGTTTGTATGGTGCGTGGGCGTGGCAAGGGCTTGGTCCATATGAGAAATCAGGTCAACAAACACAGCTTCGCTCTGTGTCTATGTTATGGCAAAACGTAGAACACTTCATTGTGCGCTCTGATTTAGCAAAAACAGGCACCGTGAGCGATTTGGAAAATCTAAACGGTAAGAAATTCTCTATCGGTAAGAAAAACTCAGGTACTGAAAACTCAGGACGCCAGATCATGCAAGGCCTGTCGGTAGATCCAGAACAATTTAAACTCGCCTTTATGGGTTACGGCGGCAGTGCCAGTGCACTACAGAATGGCACCATTGATGGCATGAACACACCTGCTGGCGTGCCGGTTGGCGCAGTAACTCAAGCGTTTGCTGCCTTGGGGGAAGACATTCAAATCCTGTCATTTACCGATGCGCAGATCAAACAAGCGAACGGCGATTACAATATCTGGACCAAGTATGAGATCCCAGCAAACACCTACCCAGGTGTTGATAAGCCGATCACCACTATCGCCCAACCTAACTTTCTAGCGGTTCGTGAAGACATCTCTGAAGAAGATGTGTACCAACTAACCAAAGCTATCTATGAAAACCTACCTTTCCTACAAGGTATCCATAAAGCAACCAAAGCAATGGCACTCGAGAAAGGGATCGCAGGTCTGCCTGTTCCTCTTCACCCAGGCGCTGCTCGTTATTATCGAGAGATGGGCATCGAGATCCCTTCTGAGTTGATCGTTAACTAGCTTATCTGTTGTCAGGTAACTATTGGTTCGTGAGCTAATGATTTGTCGCGAACTAGCTGTTTGTCATCAACTAACCCCTTCGTGACTTAATTGCTTGGTGCACGTTCGCTCAAGAATGTGTTCGTGCACCTCCTCACTTTATGGATTTTCTCTTCGTGTTTGCTGCGGAGAGCAGGAGTTTTCTATGAGCGATTCGCTGCAGCAGGAACTGAAAAAATTTGAACTGCCGACCCGAACGGATTTTCCGTGGGTGGGCAAAGCAATAACGACAATGGGAGTGCTCCTCTCGTTGTTACACATTTGGTTTAACACCTTATCTACCTTGCCTGAACTTTGGATCTCGGCGACCCACTTCGCTGGCTTTGCGATCATTTGTGCACTCTGGTATCCCGCTCATATCTCGCTGAAAAAGAGCAAGATAGCGCTGGCTGTCGACATCGGAATTGCCTTGGCGGCTCTGGCTTGTCTTATCTATATCCCCTTCGCAGAAGACGCCCTTTATGACCGAGGCGTAAAATTTATCGCCAGTGATTGGTTTTTCTCTATCTTGGCGATTGCCATCGTCATCGAGCTGATTAGACGCACTATGGGCTGGTTCATTCCAGTGCTTATCTTAGTGTGTTTAAGCTATGTAGTGCTTTGGGGACAATGGACCAGCGGTATTTTTCATTTTCCGGGTTTAAGCCTTGAGACGTTACTTTATCGAAGCTTTTATTCATCAGAAGGGATGTTTGGTTCGATCTCAAGAATCAGTTGGACCTTCGTGTTCATGTTCATCTTATTTGGCGCATTTTTAGTTCGATCTGGTGTCGGCGACTACATTATTGATGTGTCTCGCGCAGCGGCGGGCAAAGTGATTGGTGGCCCTGGTTTCATTGCCGTTATTGGCTCCGGCTTGATGGGCTCAGTCTCCGGGTCGAGCGTAGCAAACACAGTATCGACGGGCGTGATCAGTATTCCCTTGATGCAAAAGGCAGGTTTCCCTTCGCGCTTCGCGGCAGGTGTTGAAGCGGCTGCATCTACTGGCGGGCAGCTGATGCCACCTGTGATGGGTGCGGGCGCGTTCATCATGGCCTCTTACACGCAAATTCCTTATGTCGATATTATTGCGGTTTCCTTCGTTCCTGCGCTTATCTACTTTTTGTCTGTGGCATTCTTCGTGCGCATCGAAGCAAAACGCAGTGGTGTGCAAAAGGTGACTTCTGGCTGTGAGCCTCTATTGAAAGTATTGCTGTCGGGTTGGCACAACCTGATCCCATTAGCGGTGTTAGTGACTCTGTTGGTGAAGGGCTTTACGCCGACTTACGCTGCGGGCATCTCGATTCTGTCTGTCGTGGTGGCTTCATGGTTCTCTAAAAATCACAAAATGGGTCCAAAGGCGATCATCGAAGCGCTTTCTCAAGGCGCAAAAAACATGGCGACCACGGCTGTGTTGCTAGTGGGTATTGGTCTAGTTGTTAATGTCATTAGCACTACGGGAATTGGTAACACCTTCTCTTTGATGATCAACAGCTGGGCGAATGGCGAGTTACTGGTGATGATCGCCTTAATTGCACTGGCGTCTTTGATTCTGGGCATGGGCTTACCAGTAACCGCGGCTTATATCGTGTTGGGTACTCTGTCTGCACCAGCTTTGTATAAACTGATTGCTGAAAGTCAGTTGCTCGACCTGTTGGTTTCGGGACAGTTACCGGAACAGGCGAAAGCTATCTTCATGTTGGCTGCGCCAGATAAGCTTGATTTGCTGAACGCGCCAATGGCACTTGAAACAGCCAAAGAGATGATTGCGTTAGTCCCTGCTGATTTTGTGGAAACTCTGCTTGAACAGAGCCTTGGCTTAGAAGCGATCAGCCTTGCACTGCTTTCTGCCCACTTGATCATTTTCTGGCTATCGCAAGACAGCAACGTGACTCCGCCTGTTTGTTTAACTGCATTTGCGGCTGCAACCATTGCTAAAACACCCCCGATGAGAACGGGATTAATGGCATGGAAGATAGCCAAAGGCTTGTATTTAGTACCATTGTTGATTGCCTACACTAACTTGGTAAGTTGGGATGTGATCTCCGTGTTAGTCACGGGTGGCTTTGCTGTTATTGGTACTTACGCGTTTATCGCGGCGATTGAAGGTTATCTAGAGAGCGAAGTTAATATTATTACTCGAGTAGTGTTGGTTGCGGTAGGTATAGCTCTAGTATGGCCTGATGTTTCAGTCGTGATCCGTTTGGTATGTGTTGCCATTTTTGTTGGCATCTTTATCTACAGCGGTCGTAAATACGATGCTAATCAAGTGAAAATGGAATCAGAAAGTGAGGAAAAAAAGTTACCTCAAACCGGGTCTAACACTGTCGCGTCTTCCCTATAATTAAAAGGATTGAATGTAGGAATATTATGAACTCAATATACGACTATATTATCGTTGGTGGCGGCATTGTTGGCGTGTCTACGGCTTGGCAATTACAGCAAGCTCACCCTGATAAAAGTATCCTTTTAGTCGAGAAGGAACGTGGTTTCGCGCAGCACCAAACTGGCCATAATAGCGGGGTGATTCATGCTGGTGTTTACTACGCTCCGGGCAGTTTAAAGGCGGATTTTTGTAAACGCGGCGTAGAGCGCACCATCGCCTTTTGTAGCCAACACGATATCCCCGTCGAAAACTGCGGTAAGTTGTTGGTCGCGACCAATGAGCAAGAAGTGGAGCGAATGAATGCGCTCTATCAGCGTTGCCACGATAACGATATTGATGTTGATTTGTTGGATCAAGCTCAGCTCAAACTTGCCGAGCCAAATATCACGGGTTTGGGTGCGATTTATGTCAAAACCACCAGTATCGTCGACTACAAAAAAGTCACCGAAGTGATGGCTCAAGAGTTTGTTGAGGCGGGTGGTAAGCTTAGCCTTGGTACGGAAGTGATCATGGCCGATGAGCAAGAAGATGAAGTGCAGTTAACGTGCAAAGTAGATGGTCAGACTCTTCAACTGAACAGTCGATTCTTGATCACGTGTTCTGGCTTGATGGCCGATAGAATGACCAAGATGTTAGACATCGAAACCGACTTCCAAATCGTGCCTTATCGCGGTGAGTATTATCAGTTAGACGCTAAGCACAACCAAGTGGTGAATCATCTTATCTATCCGATCCCTGACCCAGAACTGCCTTTCTTGGGCGTGCATTTAACACGCATGATTGATGGCTCCGTAACAGTAGGGCCAAATGCAGTTCAAGGCTGGAAGCGAGAAGGTTATGGCAAGCTTAACTTTAGCTTCAAGGACACTTGGCAGATGCTGAGCTTTGCGGGTTTTTGGAAAGTGACTGCGAATCACTTGAAAACGGGTTTGGTCGAGTTTAAGAACTCGTGGTGGAAACCGGGATATCTAAAGCTAGTGAACAAATACTGCCCGAGTATTACGGTTGATGATTTTAAGCCTTATCCTGCTGGGATTCGTGCTCAAGCGGTACTGAAGGATGGCACCTTGGTCCATGATTTCCTGTTTGCCGAAAGCCCAAGAAGCTTACATGTATGTAACGCGCCATCACCGGCTGCGACCTCTGCAATGCCGATTGGTGAGTACATCTGTGGCAAGGTAATGAAAAAGACGGCTTGATGATAACTAAAGGTTATTAAGTTGAGATGCTCTCCGAAGACAATAAAAAATCCGCAAGCTCCAATCTATTTATGATCGTGGGCTTGCGGATTTTTAGTTTTAGCCGTGTTTGCTAGGTTTAATTGTTAGTCAATTAACCAACCTTAAAGCCAATCAGGAACGAAGTTAGCGACGATGGTGACATCACTAAAGTTACGGTAACCGCGCACCATGATGCTGAATTCACCCGCTGGCTTGTTCAATACACACTGTTCGTTGCTGCTGTTCTGGTATGGGCGGCAGTCGTAGTTCGCTTTCGATACGGTGCCGTTGTGTTTCACATATAAGTCGGCATCGCCACTACGAGGGCCTGTTAATGTTACCGTTAACTGACCTGCACTTTCCGTCGTAAATGTGAAGAATTGCTCTTCACCATATCCTGCAGAAAGCCCTTCAACGGGGACGTCATTTTGCAGCTCTTTAGGGCCAGCAACCGGTGAATCAAGGCTGGTTTCGACAAGGTAAGCAATCGCCAACTTAGCGAACTTGGTCGCGTGTGTTGCGGTTGGATCGGAATTCTCAAGCGTGTCGTGTTGGGTATGAATACTTGGGTTGTAATCATTGAACATGCTTTCGAATGTCATAGCAGCTGGGTAGCCAACATTGTGCCAAGAGGCGTGGTCAGAACAGGCATAGCCACAATCATCAAAACCGTAACTGATGTCGCTCGCGTAAGTGTCGATTAGCTCGCTTAAGTAGGCGGTGAGGTTGCTGTCGGTGTAGTCCGTGATGAAGGTGATATCGTGCGCAGAACCGTTGTAGTTGGTCATGTCTAATTGCAATACGGACAAAACGTTGGCTTGCTCATCTCTTAAAGCGTTGGCGACATCTTGTGAGCCACGTAGCCCTACTTCTTCAGCAGCATAACCATAGAACTTAATGGTTTTGTCTGGTTGAATGCCACTGGCGATCATCAGGCGAAGCGACTCTGTTACCGTTGCAATGCCAGACGCATCATCATCGGCTCCCGGTGAGATGGTGCCTTCGCTTGTCCAAGATCCAACGGTCGAATCAAGGTGTCCACCAACCACGACGATCTCTTCAGGATATTTAGCGCCAAGCAGTGTCACTTCAACGGATTTCTGTGGGTATTCGGCATGCGTGATCTGGCGTGCAGACGCATACGGCACATCTTTAATTTCCGTCTCCCAACGTTCTAAAAGCCAATCTGAAGCAGCGACACCAGTAGAAGTAGTATAAAAACGGTTGGTGAAGTTGGTTAGATTTTCGATGGTCGTGACCATGTTGTTCGGCTCGACCTGAGCGAGTAGGTCGTTCACCGTATCTTGATGGCTGATAACTGGCTTTTCGAAGTTGCTCATGGTCAGTGGCATAGCTGCCGCTTTGAGTGCGCTTGCTTTGTCTTCGTGCACCATGTAGCCACCACAACGGTGGGTTTTTTCGTGCATGTGGCTAGATAGTTTCGCCAGCTCTTTCTGGTTGATTTTCGCGACGATGGAATGCTTGTTTCCTGTCACGCTTGGATAAACCGTTGCGCCATGCTGAGTCATTATATGCTGTGCGTCAGCATCGGTGGTGATCCAAACTTCTTCGTTCGCTGGTGGTGTGATGCCTAGGGATGCGTAAGCCGAAGTACTGTTGATTAAGGCTAAAGAACCTCCGAGTACAGCCAAAGCTAGCATGCTTTTTTGAATAGCCATTTGTCGTCCTTTTTATGGTGAGTATTGTTATGTTGATGGGGGTGATTTTTGTGTAATACGTGGATGTTTTTGTGTAGATGTTTCATTTTCTGAACAGTTAACCGCGAAAAGGGCTCCTTTCGGAGCCCTGAATTTACTATCGATTATTGTATTTTAATGAAACGGTAGTGCTTGGTTTCTGAACAGATATCGCTTGAGGTACATACTTGGTACTCAACATCTACTGTGCCGTTGTGACGGAACTTGTCGACGTATGAGTTGAAGTCTGTAGCGCCAACATTTTTGCCATTACGCTTAATCACAAAGTAGTCATTGGTGTCGTAATCCCATGCCAGCTTAACGCGCGCCTTACCGTTCGGATTTTTGTTACCAAACTTCAGTTTTAGTGGGAAGCCTTCCGCAGAGTCACCTTCAATCGTGATCGACTTGCTTGTTGATGTTGCAACGCCTGCATCGTCAGTCACGGTCAGAGTCACCACGTAGTCGCCAGCTTCAGCGTAGGTATAACGAGCCACTTCACCGGTTTGTGTGTTGCCATCGCCAAGGTTCCATTGGTAAGAAACGATTTGACCATCGCTGTCTGAACTTGTGCTGCGTAGCTCGACTTCTTTACCGACAATCGTGTGTTCGAAAGAAGAGACGGGCGGCACGTTAGCGCTGCCTGATTCGTACGACGCTTTCAGATTTGCACCTGCGTAATCTGAGTAACCTAGAACGTTAACCGTGTAACGACCTGCGGTTGGGTTTTCAATCACACACACTTCATCGGTCACGGTTTCGCTCTTACAGATATTCTCCTGAGAGCTTGGCGCATAATCTAGGCCGACATAAATATCTGGGTCACCCGTAGACACAGCAAGATCAATCGTCAGTTTCTCTTGGCCTGATGGTACTTCGATATCAAAGTAAGTTTTCGAACCTGTTTCACCAGCAACTGCGGCTTCAACACCATTTTCAAGGCGTTGATATTCCGGTTCTGGTGGCAGTGGTGGCTCTGCACATGGGGTAACACCCACAAGACCGAACGCAGAAACAACGTCATCGGCATTGTAGCCAAGGTCTGTTGCCGAGTTTTTCACGCCACAAGCACCCTGCCAGAAGTCACTGTTTTCTGACCAGTAGATTTGGTTGGATAGCACGAAAAGCTCGAACGCTTTTTTAGTATCCCAGCCTTGCGTGGTTGCAAGGTGGTAGAAGGCCTTGTTGAACACGCCCGAACTGTAGTGCACATTCAAGCCATCGTAGTACTCGGATGCATTATTGATTGAAGAACCATCTCGTGATGGATCGTCCATGTAACGTAGAGCTCCGTCGCCTTTAAAGATATTACGGCCGACCATCCAGTCGTTGGTGCCTTTCATATAGTATTCTGCGGCTTCACCGGCCATGTCAGAGAAGGCTTCGTTCATACCGCCCGATTGGTTTGCGTAGATCAAACCTGAGTTTTGCTCAGTGAAACCGTGGCTCACTTCATGGGCTGATACATCTAGGCTAACAAGCGGGTAAAAGAAGCTCTCCCCATCACCAAAGGTCATGGCTCTGCCGTCCCAAAATGCATTCTCGTAGTTTTCACCGTAGTGAACACGCATCATGAGCTTGAAGGAGAGTGGCGCTGTGTCGAACCAGTTTTTATACATATCGAACACGATGTTGCCAAAGTAATGGGCATCGTTGAGTGGTGAGAATGCGCCGTTCACGGCTTTATATTCGTTACGAGGACATTCATAGCTGTAAGTGGTGTCGCCGTCGGTCGCGCCATTAAGGTCAACGGTAACGACATTTTCAGACTCCATTACACACTCTGTGCCATTTTCTACCACATCAAGGTAGTGGTAGTCGGTGCCGTATTCGTACATGCCGGTTTTTTCGTTGCCGCCAGGGCCAGTACCGATCTGAGCATGGGCAATACCTTCCCAGCGGTCGATGACTTCGCCTGTGTGCGCGTCTAGCATGGTGAACGGTCGAGTCGGCTGTTCACTGCCTTCTACTAGGTAAGAGACAACGTACACTAGTCGTGTTTTATCTACGCTTTGCTGTCCGATGCCTTGCTTCACAGAGCCTTGATAGATAAATAGCTGATGTTGAACGTTGTCTAGAGATTTGCTGGTTAAGCCTTGAGTCTTTAGATCTTTACTTGAGAGTTCAACCGCTTGAGCGCTGTTGATTGATGGCTTAACAAAAGATCGCTCTAAGGTCGTTGTTTTAAGGTAGCGACCTTGAACGGACTTGAGTGCGCCACCTTGGACACTTTGGGTGGCATTTAGGTAATGTCCCCATACCGGTGTTCCCCAGATGTTCTGCTGGATCTTAACTTTATATATACCACGCTTTTTCAGGTTTACTTCTTTCACCATCTTGAAGCTAGAGGCGTTACTGACTCCTAACTGAGCGTTTAACCCAGAGAAGCTAGTAAAGTTGATCGGTTGATCGATTTGAACGGATTCACTTGCATGCACTGACAAAGACATAGCACTGGCTATAGCAACGGCAACTAAACGTTTTCTTATTTTCATTGTTGTTTTCTCTTTCCATGTAAAATCCAAGAAAACGTAACAAATTAATCACAGCGAATTTACATCATTCGATCTGATTAATTAGTAGCATGGCAATGATCTCTTTTATTCATGAAACTTATATTTCTCGTATTTACAGATAGTTATCATTTCTGTTTATTTTTGAACGCACCTATATGTTTATTTATAAAATCGTGACACTTTTATTAAGTGTTTATTTCTCTTGGAAATTAAGATTTTCGAGTAAATTGATCTGTGCCTCAATTAACGGATTCTGGGTTGATAGAAGGATCAACGATTTGAAAGTGTCACTTTAAACAGAAGGCCATTTAGCGAATTTAGGGGCAATTTTGATAAGAAATCGAAGACTTTTCGGCTTATTTTTCGAATTGTTAGTTAAAAGAGGGAAGGGGAATCGGGCACTTGTTTGGCACAGAGCACAAAATCTGCTGGATGAAAAAAGCCAGCGACGGGTCACTGGCTTAGATTAACTTAGTTTGTGCAGGCTACTGAATATAGGTAGGCAACTGCGACACTTAATTATGGTACGTGGCTAACGTCACTATAGCGAATTACTGCTTTTTACCGCCAACTTGTACGTAGTCGATACCGATAATACGGTTGATGATACCCAGAACAGAGCTCGTATCAGAGTTTGTTGAGCGAATCGTATCAACCGTTGCACCTTCAGGTACTAATTCCATTGCGCGGTCTTGAGTGTTACCTGGCACTTGGAAACCGACAATGTTGAAGCTCTCTGCGTGCGCTGTGTACACTTCTTCGTTGTGGCTGATACCAGAACAACCCGCTAGAGAAACAATGCCTAAAACAACTAATAACTTTTTCATAAAAATACCTTAAGAATGATTGGAACCTAGATGGCAAGGCACAAAGGCAGTGGCATGATTATCTAGATTTAATAAGTTCATGGGAGACAGCATCTCCCGACCGATGTTGAACATTATTCCAGAGGTGTTTTGTCGTTACTGTATGGGTTTGTCAGCTGAATCATTACATAGCTGAATGGTTATGGTGAATACTGCACCCTTTAAGGCTTGGCTCTGACCCACTTCCACAGTTGCGTTATGTTGAGCACAGATCTTCTCGACGATAGATAACCCTAACCCATGGCCGCTCTTAGCTTTATTACGTGCTTTGTCGCCAACATAAAAGGGATCGAACAGATGTGCTCGGTGCTCCTCTGCAACGCCATCACCATCGTCATGTACCGCAATTTTCAGTTGTTCTTGGTGCACGCTTGCTTCTATCGACACTTGCGAGCGTGCGAACTTCATTGCGTTACGCACGAGGTTATCTAGTGCTCGGTTGAGTAGTGTTTCATCCGCAAGTATTGAGCTAGGTTGCGCTGGTAGTGAAAGGTCGATGTTGAGTTGAGTGTCTTTACTCCAACGCGTCATTGCGTGGTCGAGAAAGTCTCGAATCTCTAATGGCTTTTTTAAGTTTTCTAGGTCAGTGCTATCGAGTTTGGCGTAATACAATAGTTCATCGACCATCTTTTCCATCTCTTCCGTGTCTTCGACAATACTCTCAATCGTGCTTTCTTGCTCTGCGTTTAGCTGGGTGTCTTTCAACATTTCAGCTTGCCACTGAATACGGAATATTGGCGTGCGCAGTTCATGAGCGACAGCATTAGTGAGTGAGCGATTACTTTCTACCAAGCGATGAATTCGGTCGGCCATTAGGTTGAAGGATTTGTTCAGTGAACCAATCGCAATACCACTTGAAGTCTCGGCTCGTGTCGAGAGATCGCCCTCCGCAAAACGCAGAGTGGCAGCCTCAAGCTTTTTAACTCGGCGGAAGATAATAAATAGATGACATAACCCATATAAGATAAAGCTCGCTAAAAAGAACAACCAAATGAGGTCATCCTCCAACTCTATTTTTTGCCTAACGAACGCTTCACTGTTGGGGAGGTAGTGATAGGTATTGTCACTGCTTGCTAAGCGAAACCATAGGTCCCGTTCATCATCGTGAAAAACAAAGGTATTCGGATTCGTGCTGAAGAACTCTGAAACGGGGCTGGGTATTTCATCGTCTGGGCTGAATGTAACCAATTTATTTCGTGTGGTTTCTACAAACTGGTTTATCGCTTGATGAGCCGCTTCAAGGCCTTGATTTTTAGCGATGTTCTCGATCAATTGCTGGTGGGCAGCCGCTTCGTAATCTTCCAGTACGTATTCGTAGTCGGTATTGAGCTGATAGACGCTAATCTCGTAGGCGACAAGGCCGGCCATAAAGCAAACTAACAGCCCTATTAAGGACTCCAAAAAGATACGTCGCATAATCGCTCTCTTTTATTACGCTCGTATTGAGCGAGGTTAACGCCAGGCGGTCGAAACAAATAAGTAACCCTTCCCGCGAATGGTCTGAATTTTCTCTGCTGGTGTGTGGTCGTCGCCCAAAATCTTTCTTAGACGTACAACCTTGTTGTCAATCGTCCGGTCTATTCCGTCGTACTCAATCCCGCGCAATGTTTGCGTCAAGTAGTCACGAGATAACGGCGTGTCTGGGTTGCTTGTCAATAACCAAAGTAGGTCAAACTCGCTGTCAGTGAGTGATAAAACCGCACCTGAAAGTTCACACTTCTTATAAGTGTTTTTCAGAACGAGTTGATCGAACTGAAGGGTGTCTGAGTCATCGACTGAAGCGGTATTGGTGTCTTGGCGGCGTAATAGCGAACGAACTCTGGCCAGCAGAACTCTTGGTTTGATTGGCTTGGTGACATAGTCATCAGCCCCTGTCTCTAAACCAGCGACGTGGTCAAAGTCGTCATCGCTAGCAGTGAGCATCAAGATTTTACCTTTATAGTGCGTACGCGTCTGTCGGCAGATTGTAAGTCCATCAGTTACAGGAAGCATCAAATCCAGCAGTACGATGTCAGGTTGCTCCGTGAGGATGGTGTGTGCGGCATCACTGCCATCGTCCAACACCGTGACATCAAAATCTTGCGCGACGAAGTAGTCCTGCAACATTTTCTGAAGTTTCAAATCGTCTTCCACGATGATCATTTTAGGTTTTGTCATTCCATTATCAGCCTTGTCGTGCGTTTCACTTATTGAGATTAGGTGAGCGAGTCTTCGTCGTGATGAACCATTACGATTATACGCTATTGCATATAAGTTCAGATGCTTCGCCAAATACCTAAAGCGAATGATTAAACACTTTATAAGTTAGTTCAATGATGAATTGGCATTTATAGGAAAATAAAAAACATCGTTCAAATAGGCTCGACATTCTCATACATTTCCAAGACAGATAAATTCAGCGCTAAACAATAGAATTTTCTCATCAAACATTTTGGGAATAACGGTATGAACGACTATAGAAATGCATTACTGGCGTTACCTTTGATTCTGTTAGCGGGCTGTAATTCAAGCTCTAACTCAGGTAAAGCTGCCACCAAAGTGCAAGCAAAACCTCAAGCGGATTACGTATTTTCATCAGCGAAACTGGGTGAGTTGTATAAAGAGCGACAAGAGGTCCAAGAATCCATAAAACTTGATTACAACGGTGTGCAGTATGAAATCGTTCTGTTTGCGGAAGATATTAGTGATAAGCAAAAAGTGGTTAGGCTTGCGGATAGTTTAGGTCAAAGTGTGGATCTGTACCTCCCTGATGCAGGATTTGATAGCTGCGGTATCTACACAGAGAGCAAGGGTTTGGACGTGTTTGATTGTGGTGCGGCTCAACGCTCAATCGGCAATGACACCACGTTAATTAACACGACGACGAATACTCATAAGCCCGTCGAGCTTGAGTATCACAATGAACTGGTTCAATACGTGACTAGCCTTGGGTCTACCATTCTGAGTAACACTAAAAGTGGGAACAAGGTAACGATAACCACCTCGTTTGCTTTCAACGCTTTTTACCGTGATGTGCTCAACGAGACTGGCGCTGTTGATCGCATTACTTCCACTCTAGGCGCATCAACCTATTCTCAGCTTTTTGATATCGTGAAATTGTATCAAGGCAGTGAGATGACGTTGAAGTTTACCAACCATATTGGTGGAAGTGCCGACGATGATATCAATATGTACACCGGTCGCATGATCCACAGTAACAACATGACGACGATCGTAACGCCTACGGGGTCGGTGTTCTCTGGCGGCACGGATCTTTTCGCTGCGGGTAACCCACGAGTTTTGCAACGAGCAGATACCACTAAAGCCATTGAGCTTAATAAGCAGGTTGGTGTGCACAGTTGGGCTGAGGATGATAAAACAGCCAAAGACTTCCCATACACGAACGAAAGCCATCGCAAGCAAGCGACCTACTTTAAAAAGGTAATGGGAGACAAAGGAATCGACTTCTATATCTTCACGTTGGATTCTGCTCCGGCTTCTGGCGAACACTGGGTGACTAAGGCTGAGTCAGATAAATACGGTTTCATCACACGCATTGAGTAGCTTAGGCTTGCAATAACATTAGAAACGACTGAGAAGGTTGGTGATGACGCTGTTGTCGCCAACCTTTTTTGTTCATTTTTTGATTCGTTACCTGTGTTGATTGTGGATTTCCTTGTCTTAAATTTCAGTATGAAAATTCCTTGATACTTCCTTTCCACTCCCTCCCCAAAAAGTTTCTACAAGGACTCTCACTGATTGATTCTTGAACTTTCTAAGCAAAAACATTTGACCAATAACTATCACACCTCAAATCTTCAATTGTTTTCGTTAGTGCTCTAAATGATATTTAAGCTGTTGTTCCATAATGATTTTTGTTGTTTTGAATGCTGTATTGTTATGAGTTTGTTTTAAATAATCATTTGAACCCTAACTAAATTTCTGTCATTTTATATTTAACTGAACGTTCAATATAAAATAAAAGGACTGAGAAATGCCGAAGGTTGGGATGCCTGATATACGTAAACCACAGCTTGTTCAAGCCACCATGACGGTGATTGATCGAGTGGGTTTGCATGCCGCGAGTATTGCGTTGATCAGCAAAGAAGCGGGAGTCTCCACTGGCATTATTAATCACTATTTTGGCGGGAAGCATGGGCTGCTCGAAGAGACCATGCGTGAAATCCTTCGCCAACTTTCCAATACCATCACGACTTCACTAAAAGCGCTTCCTGTTGATGCTCACCAACAGAGAATTAACGCGATCATCGATGGTAACTTCGAAGGTTACCAAGCTGAAAATAAGGTCGCGAAGGCGTGGTTGGCATTTTGGTCATATTCAATGCATGACGAGCAGCTGAAAAGACTGCAGCGTGTGAATGAAAAACGTTTGATTTCACACTTACGTCTTGAGTTGAAAGGTATTTTGAATCATGAACAAGCGGATCTCGTTGCTCACGGGATTGCGTCTCTGATTGATGGTTTGTGGCTGAGAGGCACACTAAACCCAGATGGTATCGATGCTCAAAAGGCGCGAGCCATCATCAATGATTATCTAGATAAACAACTTACGTTCTACTCGTGCAGTACCAAATAGAACGCAGTGTTAGAACTAGAACAGCACTAGAACGACCAATACTTACACCCAAAATTCAAACTAGACCAGTAGAGTCTAATAACAATAATTAAGTCAGAATCTCAAATGGAAATGAACTCGTTATACATCGATGGCGCAGCGGTTAAAGCAACCTCTGGTGAAACCTTTGATAGCATTAACCCTGCCAACGGTGAACCTATCGCGACGTTAGGCCAAGCATCTTCAGCGGATGTCGACAGTGCTATTGAATCTGCGAAGCGCGGATTTGCGGTATGGTCAGCAATGACCGCTGTGGAACGCAGCCGTATTCTTTTGAAGGCAGTGGAAATACTTAGAGCTCGAAATAATGACCTTGCAAACCTTGAGGTTGTTGATACGGGCAAGCCGCTGCAAGAAGCGATTGAAGTAGATGTGGCGTCTGGCGCTGATGTTATTGAATACTTTGCTGGCTTGGCACCAACGCTACAAGGCGACCAACAACCGCTGAGTGAATCTCAATTTTTCTACACTCGCCGCGAACCGCTAGGCATTTGTGCGGGCATTGGTGCGTGGAACTACCCCATTCAAATCGCGATGTGGAAATCAGCTCCGGCATTGGCCGCGGGTAACGCGATGATTTTCAAGCCTTCAGAAGAAACGCCGCTCACAGCGCTCAAGCTTGCTGAGATCTTTACCGAAGCTGGTCTTCCTGATGGCGTGTTCAACGTGGTTCAGGGCGATTACCGTGTTGGTCAGATGCTAACGGCGCACCCAGACATCGCGAAAGTGTCGTTCACGGGCGAAACCGGTACCGGTAAAGCGGTAATGTCAGATAGCGCTAAAACGCTGAAATCGGTCACCATGGAACTTGGCGGAAAGTCACCAATGATCGTGTTTGATGATGCGAAATTGGATGATGCGGTTTCCGCTTCGATGGTGGCTAACTTCTACACCCAAGGCGAAGTGTGTACCAACGGTACTCGCGTTTATGTACACGAAAACATCTACAACGCATTCATCGACCAACTTAAAACACGCACTGAGAAGCTGATCATTGGTAACCCAATGGACATGGAGACTCAGATCGGCGCGTTGATTTCTAAAGAACACCTTTCAAAAGTCCTTGAAGCCATTGAGCTAGCTAAGCAGTCGGGTGCAACCTTGCTGACGGGCGGCTATCAAGTGACGGACAACGGCCTCGAAAACGGCAACTTTGTTATCCCAACCGTGTTTGTGGATTGCGAAGACAACATGCCTCACGTTCAACAAGAGATCTTCGGCCCTGTGATGTCAGTGTTGAAGTTTACCGACGAAGACGACGTGATTCGCCGCGCTAACGACACCAAATATGGCCTTGCGGCTGGTGTGTTCACGCAAAACCTATCTCGTGCGCACCGTGTTATTCATCAAATGCAGGCAGGTATTTGTTGGGTGAACACGTGGGGTGACTCACCAGCAGAAATGCCTGTTGGTGGTTACAAGCTTTCAGGTATTGGCCGTGAAAATGGACCAGAAACCCTACTTCACTATACGCAGACTAAGAGCATTCTTATTGAACTTGGCGACTACGCCAGTCCTTATGCCTAACGCGTAACACTCAATTTTATGGGTTAGCTTAACAGAGCTAGCCCTACTGACTCATCTCAGGGAAATCAAAACATGGAACAACGCTACGATTATATTATCGTCGGCGCGGGTTCGGCCGGCTGTGTGTTAGCGGATAGGCTAACGGAAAGCGGTGAACATAGCGTTTTATTACTGGAAGCTGGTGGCACGGATAAGAGTATTTTTATCCAAATGCCAACCGCGCTTTCTTACCCAATGAATACTGAAAAGTACGCTTGGCAATTTGAAACAGAGAAAGAACCGGGCCTTGATGGACGTGAACTGCACTGCCCACGTGGCAAAGTGTTAGGCGGCAGCTCATCGATCAACGGCATGGTTTATGTTCGTGGCCACGCGTGTGATTTTGACCAATGGGAAGAAGAGGGTGCAGCGGGTTGGAACTATCAAGCATGCTTGCCTTACTTCCGCCGCGCTGAATCATGGAACAAAGGCGGTGATGAATACCGTGGTGACAATGGCCCTGTCGGCACTTGTAATGGTAACGATATGGAGCTTAACCCGCTTTACCAAGCATTCATCGATGCAGGTAAAGACGCTGGTTACCCAGAAACCAACGATTACAACGGCTACCAGCAAGAAGGCTTCGGCACTATGCATATGACGGTAGACAAGGGTGTTAGAGCCTCAACCTCTAACGCTTATCTACGCCGTGCATTGAAGCGTTCAAACCTGACCTTGAAGAAAGGCATCGTGGCGCGTCGTTTCTTACTTGAAGCACAAGACTCAGAAGGCCAATCAGGCCTTAAAGCCGTTGGTGTCGAGTTTGAAAAGTCAGGCAATACCCAGGTGGCTGTGGCGAACAAAGAAGTGATCTCTTCTGCGGGTTCTATCGGTTCTGTTCAACTGCTGCAGCTTTCTGGTATCGGCCCGAAAGCGGTGCTTGAAAAGGCCGGCGTTGAGCTGAAACACGAACTCAGTGGCGTCGGTGAAAACCTACAAGATCACTTAGAAGTCTACTTCCAATACCACTGTAACGAACCTATCACGCTCAACAGCAAGCTTGGCTTGGTCAGCAAGGGCATGATTGGCGCGGAATGGATTCTGACTCGCAAAGGCCTTGGTGCCACTAACCACTTTGAATCGTGCGCGTTCATTCGTTCTCGCAAAGGATTGAAGTGGCCGAATATTCAATATCACTTCCTGCCAGCCGCGATGCGTTACGACGGACAAGCGGCCTTTGATGGTCACGGTTTCCAAGTACACGTTGGGCCTAATAAGCCAGAAAGTCGCGGTACGGTCGCGATCACTTCCGCTGATCCGCATGCCAAGCCAGAGATCATTTTCAACTACATCTCGACAGAGCAAGATCGCCAAGATTGGCGTGATTGTATTCGTCTGACGCGCGAGATTTTGTCGCAACCTGCGATGGATGTGTATCGAGGCGAAGAGATTCAGCCGGGTCTAAGTGTTACTTCTGATGAAGCAATCGACGAATGGGTTAAGCAGAACGTGGAAAGTGCGTATCACCCTTCATGTGGATGCAAAATGGGCGCTGATGATGATCCAATGGCAGTGCTTGATGAAGAGTGTCGTGTTCGCGGCATTGATAATCTGCGTGTTGTCGACTCATCTGTTTTCCCTGTTATTCCAAACGGCAACCTGAACGCCCCGACCATCATGGTGGCTGAGCGTGCTTCCGATTTGATTTTGGGTAAGCCAATGCTCAAAGCGCAGGACGTTCCAGTGTGGATTGCACCTGAATGGCAAGAGAAGCAAAGAATCAATAAACCAGTAAGAGAAGTGTAAGTCGCTGTTATTGAGATAAAAATAATAAAAAGTAACAACCAAAATTAGTCAAAAGTCAGCAAAACTGCCCTGATTAGTATGAGTTAGGGCAGAAAAAGGAAAGATAAAAAGGAATCATTATGACGACTCAACATAAACAAACCGCTACAAAAAAGGCGCTTGTAACGCTAGCAATCAGTTCATTCGCGTTCAGTGCTTATGCCAATGCTGCAGTAGAACCGCAGCAATGTGAAAACGTTCGCTTCGCTGATGTAGGCTGGACTGACATTACCGCAACAACCGCCGTTACTTCTGAACTATTAAAAGGTCTTGGTTACAAAACCAAAACCGATCTACTTTCAGTACCGGTGACTTACTCTTCAATGGCGAACGGCGATATTGACGTATTCCTAGGCAACTGGATGCCAACCATGGAAGGCGATATTGCTAAGTACCGTGAAGAGGGCACGGTTGAAACCGTTCGTGCCAACCTTGAAGGCGCAAAATACACACTAGCCGTACCAAAATACGTGTACGACTCAGGTGTAAAAAGCTTCGCAGACCTAGCAAAACATGCCGACAAATTCAAAGACCGCATCTACGGCATCGAACCGGGCAACGACGGTAACCGCCTAATCCAATCAATGATTGATTCTGACGCGTTTGGCTTGAAAGATTTCAGCTTAGTGGAATCAAGCGAAGCGGGCATGGTGTCTCAAGTATCTCGTGCAGCACGCCGTAGCCAATGGATTGTTTACCTTGGTTGGGCTCCGCACCCGATGAACAGCAATGTTGAGATGGAATACCTTTCAGGCGGTGACGACTTCTTCGGCCCTAACTACGGTGGCGCGAATGTTTACACCAACGTTCGTTCAAACTACCTGTCTGAGTGTGCAAACGTCGGTCAACTTCTACAAAACCTAGAATTCACTCTTGAGATGGAAAACCAGTTAATGGAAGAGATTCTTAACCAAAAAGTGAAGCCAGAAAAAGCGGCTCAACAATGGTTGAACAACAACCCTCAACAAGTTGAAGCTTGGTTAGACAACGTAAAAACGCATAAAGGTGAATCAGCGACTCAAGCCGTTACTGAATACCTAAAGCAAGTTAAAGCTTAGTTCTACCTATCTCAACAGCTACATAAATAATAAAGGTGGGCTTGCCAATTTATCGATTGGTTTGAAGTAGCCCACCCATAATAAAAGGCAATATTGTGAATTTTATTACGGAAAACAAAATCCCTGTCGGACAATGGATGGAAGCGGGTGTTGATTGGCTAACAATCAATGCAGCAGGATTCTTTGACGCTATTTCGATTTTTCTAGAAACCGTCATTATGTTTTTAGTCGACGTATTTAAGTGGATGCCGCCTGCTCTGCCAATCGTGATTACTGCTGCGATTGCATGGTACTTACACCGAAAACCTTCGCTAGTGATCTTTGTGGTCGCGGCACTGCTGACTATTCTTAACCTCGGCTACTGGCAAGAAATGCTGGAAACCTTTGTTCTCGTCTTTGCGGCGACAACGATTTCCGTATTAATTGGCGTACCGGTTGGCATCATGGCTGCTCACCGTCCTTGGCTCTATACAGTTTTGCGTCCAATTCTCGATTTAATGCAGACCGTCCCAACGTTTGTGTATCTGATTCCAACTCTGGTTCTATTCGGCTTGGGCATCGTTCCTGGCTTAATCTCGACCATTATTTTCGCGATAGCTGCACCGATTCGTTTGACCTACTTAGGGGTAACGAAAGTCCCTGAAGAGCTGATTGAAGCGGGTAAAGCCTTTGGTGCAAGTCGCATGAAGTTACTGCTCAAAGTTGAATTACCTGCCGCTCTGCCAAGCATCATGGCGGGTGTCACCCAATGTATTATGTTGTCGCTTTCGATGGTGGTTATCGCCGCTCTTGTTGGTGCTGACGGGCTTGGTAAACCGGTTGTTCGTGCATTGAACACAGTGAACATCTCACAAGGTTTTGAAGCCGGATTAGCGATTGTTTTAGTCGCAATCATCCTTGACCGCTTGTGCAAAACACCAAACCAGAAGGAAGCTTAATCATGTCTATCTCTCAGGAACAAAAGGCAATGGACGCGATTACCATTAAAAACCTTGATGTTGTGTTTGGTAACAAAGCCAATCAAGCGCTGGAACTACTCGATCAAGGTAAAACTCGCCAAGAGATCATCGATGAAACAGGTCAAGTTGTCGGCGTAGACAATGTGTCGCTGACCGTTGAAGAAGGCGAGATCTGTGTATTGATGGGTTTGTCTGGTTCTGGTAAATCATCTTTGCTTCGCGCAGTTAACGGTTTGAATGAGATCAGCCGTGGTTCACTAACAATCAAAGACGGTGATCAACAAGTCGATTTAGCGCAATGTGATGAAGCGACTCTGCGTCATCTTCGTACTCACCGTGTATCCATGGTTTTCCAAAAGTTTGCTTTGATGCCATGGCTTAACGTATTAGACAACGTGGCGTTTGGTCTTGAGATGCAGGGCGTAGCGAAAGATGTTCGTCGTGCAAAAGCGCGTGAACAACTAGAAATGGTCGGCCTAGCCGAATGGGAAACCAAATTCCCGCATGAGCTTTCTGGCGGCATGCAGCAGCGTGTTGGTTTGGCGCGTGCTTTTGCAATGGATACCGACATTCTATTGATGGATGAACCGTTCTCGGCGCTTGACCCATTGATTCGTGCTCAACTGCAAGATGAACTGATCACGCTGCAAAACAAACTCAACAAAACGATTCTGTTCGTGAGTCACGACCTAGATGAAGCACTGAAAATTGGTAACAACATAGCGATCATGGAGTCAGGTAAACTGATTCAACACGGTAAGCCTGAAGAGATCGTACTGACGCCAAAAACAGAATACGTAAAAGACTTCGTTGCTCACACCAATCCATTGAATGTGCTTAAAGGTCGCTCTTTAATGCAGCCTCTTGATTTACTGACGCAAGAGAATGAAAGCTGGAAGATCTGCGATTCTAAAGATCTCTGGATTGAACAGAATGAAGGTGCTTTATCAGTAAAAGGTGAATCTGCTTTGGCGCTTGTCGAGTGGAGTGAATCTGACGACTTAACTGCGATCAACGAGTCGAGTGTAGTTGTGGCAAGCCCGGAAATTGGCATGCGTGATGCGATTAAACTGAAACAGCTAAGTAATCACCCGATTTTGCTGGTGGAAGACAATCAATTGGTCGGTATTCTGGATAACAGCGAGTTTTACAACGCACTAACGGGTAATTTTCAGATGAATACAGCCGCGTAAAATTTCGTTTTCCAGCTTGGCGATTAGGGCTGGTTTTTTATTAGGTGGAGAGGGTTAAGTCTCTCTACCTCTATGATTATTAAAATATATTATTCTTTTAACTTGTATTCTCTGACTCGTTATTTTTGCCTTCATTGAAGCTTTCATTTCCCCTTCATTAAGTAAAAGTGCCGTACCACGCAAGTTTAGTGGTATAGAAAAGATTGAGAATAGTATGAACATCAGTACAATGCGGAAAAATCAATGAAGTAATTTATCAATTTACAGTGTAATTCGAGCTCGCCTGACGTAAATAATCAGGACATATCATCGCTTCGACGCTGTAAAACCATTCACAGTATATTAGTACAAAGGTCTGCATCTTGGACAAACATGACGAAATCCTGGTCGCTATTCGCCAAATTATTCGCGCTATCGATTTACACTCGAAAAAGCTGAGTAAAGAGTATGGTTTGACTGGCCCTCAATTAATCTTAATGAGAGCAATCCAAGAAATGGGTAATGTGACGATCAAAGAATTGTCTAATCACACCAATGTAAGCCAAGCCACCACAACCACGATCATCGATCGCTTGGAACTGAACGGCTATGTACAACGTGTTCGCAGCTCGTCAGATCGCCGCAAAGTACATGCAAATCTGACTGAAAAAGGTCAAGAGTTGCTAAACAATGCGCCACCACCGCTGCAAGATAACTTCGTTAAAAAATTCCAAAACCTAGAGCCGTGGGAGCAAAGCTTACTGCTTTCTTCAATGCAGCGAGTATCATCAATGATGAACGCAGAAGACATCGACGCCGCTCCAGTACTTCAACTTGAAGGCATTGCAAACGTAGCCAAGAGCTAACGTCAGTTTTAAATTGTTTATTTAGAACAACAACTTAGATAACTATCAAATGGTCGCATTAAGCGGCCATTTTTGATCCTGCCATTTAAAATCTCTATTTGCCTTGCGTGTTAGTTACGCCTTCTTATTTTAAATTCCCCTGACTTTTTGCCCCGTTTGTAGCCGCCTTATTGGATTGTCATCAAAACTCCATTGACGATTCTCTGACAATAAAACTCTAGACCGACCGGTCTGTTGTGTATTATTGTGTGTTCATCTTAACCACGAGGTGATGTATGAAACACGAATTGACGCCAACACAAATGACTATGAAGTTGAACAGCATGCAGGGAGCTTTTGCACAGAAACCGATGCCAGCGATATCGGAGAGAATTGAGCAGCTACTCGCACTTAAATCTGCGCTTATCGATTACACAGATCGTTTGTGTGTAGCCGTGAGTGAGGACTATGGTCACCGTAGCCGACAAGACACTTTGATGGCTGACATATTGCCTTGTATCGGAAATATTGATCACAGCATTGAGTGTTTGCCTCATTGGTCGACATCTTCAATTCGTCATTCCGGTCCATTACTTTCAACCTCTCGTGTGGAGGTGGTTTATCAACCCAAAGGCGTTGTCGGGATTATTGCTCCGTGGAATTTCCCGATCATGTTATCCGTCGGCCCGCTTATTTCTGCTCTGGCTGCTGGCAATCGCGCCATGATCAAGATGAGCGAATTTACCCCAGCGACGAACCAAGTATTAACAGCGCTATTGGCGGAAGTATTCCATGCCGATGAGGTGTGCTTGGTTGAAGGTGAGGTAGAAATCTCAGCCGCATTTTCGGCGTTGCCGTTTGATCATCTTTTGTTTACGGGTTCAACCCAAGTGGGTCGCCAAGTGATGAAGTCAGCGGCTGACACGCTAACTCCAGTCACGCTAGAGCTGGGTGGAAAGTCGCCGGTTATCGTGGCAGAAGACATGCCGATAGATATTGCGGTAGAGCGAACCATTTATGGCAAGAGCCTAAACAACGGCCAAGTATGTGTCGCTCCAGATTACGTGCTACTCCCTGAAGATAAGCTTGAAGCCTTCATTCTTGAGTATAAAAAACAGTACCAATTCTTGTTTGATGAAGGGATCTACTCTGAGAGTTTAACCTCGCTCATTAACCCTCGCCAATGTGATCGTATTGTTGGTTTATTGAATGAAGAGCAGGAAGCTGGGACACGAATCGTTGCTTGCCATGACGAAGCGATGGACCTAGATACTCATCGATTGGTGACACATTTGATCGTTGAACCAAGCCTGTCATCCAAAGTGATGAACGAAGAAATTTTCGGCCCATTATTACCTTTGATTACGTATCGCAATGTTGAAGAGGCGTTCCAAGTCATCAATAGCAAACCAAGGCCGTTAGCACTCTACCTGATGAGCTTTGATTTGAGTTTACAGGCTCAGGTTAAGCACCAAGTTCACTCCGGTGGCATGTGTATTAATGACTGTGTGTTCCATTTAGCGGTTGATGATGCGCCGTTTGGTGGCATTGGTGAATCAGGTCAGGGCAACTATCACGGTAAAGAAGGTTTCCTGACTTTCTCCCACGCCAAAACAGTCTTGGAAACGGGTTTAGATCATCGAGTTAAACATCTGTTTTCAAAAGAAGACAACGAATTAAAAACAGCAGTGATGGGCATGCTTGGCCAGTAAATCACTGTTGGTATGACACTGTTTATTTTTCAAAAAGTTATTTTCACGAAATTATTTTAAGAGGTTACTTTTATGTTAGAACGTTTTTTTGAACGTACGATCAAATCGTATTTGATGATTACCGGTTTCTTAACAGCGACGGCTTTTTCCACTTTCCTAGCGCCAGATTGGAGTATGCAGACGCTGTTCTCGTACAACGATACCATGATGGAAAACAAAGAGTACTTGCTGGGGACTTATCAACACTGGGGTGTGATGGTTGGCTGTATTGGTGTGTTGTTGATGTTCTCGGCGAAGTACAAATCGCTGCGCACCTCGACGATGATTTACAGCGCATTTGAGAAGTCGATGTTTGTTGGCATCTTCTTATACAACGTGTGTATCAACGATTATGAGTGGTTCTATGGCTGGAGCGGCGTGTTTGCGCTCGATGGTTTTGTGACCGTTTATTCTTTGGTTTATCTGTACTACTACCTCACTAGAGATAAGAGTAAGGTCCCAGCTCACCTTCGTTAATCGTTAACCGTTTGTGACTTACTCAGGGTGAGTCAATAACACTTCTATAATGATCAATAGCTTACTTATGATTACAGCCCGCATTTTCGGGCTTTTTTCGTTTTGGGGCAATGATCCATAAAGATCTTAATTGACATATCTTTGACATTTACACTCTAGACCGACCGGTTTGTTTTGGTTATTGTTTAGTCATCAACTAGAAATGAGGTAAACACCATGACAACCAATAATTTTAACTTTCAACTTAAAACCATTGTTCATGCTCAAGAGAACGGCATTGAAAATATCCCTTCTCTGTTTGGTCGCTTAGGTGCGCAAAGAGTCGTGCTCTTTTCTGATAAAGGTTTGGAGTCTCTTGGCTTTGTTGAGCAGTTCTCGGCGTTGTTTGTAAACCAGAGTGCGAATCAGGAAGCGAACCAACAAGCGGTTCAGCTTGTTGGCGTGTACACCGATATCGCGCCAGACGCGACTTGCGACAACATCAACGCAGCCATTGAGTTTGCAAACAGCGTCAATGCTGATGCGATCTTGTCTGTTGGCGGCGGCAGCGTGACTGATGCTTCTAAAGGTGTGAAATACGCATTTCATAAGAAGATAGATGACATTCGCACCGTAATTGCAGGTGGTGGTCATATGGATGTGTGGCCAAACAATGAAGATATTCGAGTGCCCCACATTGCTGTTCCGACAACGGCTGGTACGGGCGCAGAAGCCTCTCCGATTGCTGTTTTTTACAACGAACATGAAAACATTAAGGCAAGCCTAGTCGCATCGGGATTGGAAGCTGATATCGCGATTCTTGATCCAACGGTGACCACTAAGCTGCCAGCTCACCTGACTCGTTCTACCGCCATGGATGCACTAACACACGCTGTTGAAGCAATTGTCTCGCCAATGAGTAATGCATTCACCGACGCTTACGGGATTCAGGCGGCAAAACTGATTGTTGAAAACTTACCCTTGGCACTTAAAGAGCCAGAGAACCTAACAGCGCGCGGCAATCTTCTTCAAGCAAGTACCATGGCGATCTCTGCTTTCTATTCGTCTTTGGGCGGCATTCCGATTCATAACTGTGCTCACGCCTTTGGTGCGATTAGCCACATTCCACATGGCGATGCCAACACGGTGCTGATGCCGGTTGTGATTGAAGCGCTGCCGGAATTTTATATGCCGAATGCGGCGAAGTTAGCTCAAGCTTTCTCTGTCGACACGACGGGAACCGATGAGATGATTTACCAACGAGTTTTGGATTTTTTAAACAACTTCCAAACGAGTGTTGGTGCGATGAAGCGTTTCAGCAGCTGGGAGTTTGATGAGCAAGAGAAGAGCAACATTGCAGAAGCGATTGAAAAAGACATCTGCTTTCAGTTCTACCCTATCTCGAAACAGACGATTGAAACCATCATTGAGAAAGCGATTTAAGTCTCTGTCTTAATCGACTGAATCTTATGACCATTTAGTTCAGTCCCTGATTCACTTACAACTATTACTCGAGAGCCAATTATGAAAATTGAAAACGTATTGCTATCAAGCTTGTGCATCATCGCGCCATTCCTACTTTTCACCTAATTCATTCGACAGGGACGTTGTGACCTTTATTCCCGAGGAGGAAATAAATGATCAATAAACGTTTAACTACCGTGATTCTGACTGGTGTTTTGGCTGCTCTGTTTTTTGCCAAAGCAAGCGTTGGAAGCGAAAGCTCTAAGAACGCAGCCACCATGGATCAATCGCAGCAGTATCAAGATGTCGTGCAATTGTTGGATGAGGCTTACCAAGGGCAATTGGATGCCCAGCTCTCTGTCGCTTACTTATATCTGAGCGGAGAGGGCGTAGAACAGAATGATGAAAAAGCCGCGGAGTGGTTCGTCACCGCAGCCAACAACGGTAGCCCTGAAGCTCAAACGCAGCTTGGGTTGATGTATATCTCTGGAAGTGGCGTTCAAGCCAGCCAAGCGGAAGCTGTCACCTGGATCGGCATGGCAGCAGCTCAAGAGTATGACCCTGCGCTCGACTTATTACATTGGATGTCGCAAGCCGCGCACTAATTCAAATCCTAACTCAGGTTAATCACAGAAAGGTTAACCTCAGAAAAAGTTATTCGCAGAAAAGTTACTCGCAGAAAAGTTAATTACTGAAACAAGTTAATCACAGAAATTGGAGAACGTCTTATGCAGACATTCAAGAAATCTTTAGTCTTCACTGCAATGGCCGCGGCAAGCAGTGCTGCTCTTGCGGCTGAATCAGAAAAACCGAATATTGTTGTCATTGTTGGCGATGATGTGGGCTTTGCCGATACTCAGCCTTATGGCTCAGAAGCCAATACACCAAACCTAATGGCGCTGGCTGAAGAGGGGGTTAAGTTTACTAATTTTCACGCGTCACCAACTTCATCGGTAACGCGCTCTATGATGTTAACCGGAGCAAACAGCCACGAGGTTGGGTTAGGCACCTTCGACTATGCCGTGTATCCGGGCGCGATTGGTAAGCCGGGTTATGAAGGTTACCTCACCAAGAAAGGTGTTACGGTCGCCACGCTGCTTGAAGAGAGTGGCTATAACACTTACCTCTCTGGTAAATGGCACTTGGGGCACGACGATGGCTTCTTACCTGACGATCGAGGTTTTGGTGAGAGTTACGGTATCTTAGCGGGCGGCTCGAATCACTTTAACCGAGATATGATGTTCCCGGCCAAAAACGCTGCGACAGCGGATGCGTTGCAAAAAGGCGATATTCCCGGTGTTGAAGTTGAGCCAACTTACCGCAACGGTGAAGTGGTTGAGGATAATTACAAAGGCGAGTACTCAGACCAAGTTTACACCAACGAGATCATCAAGATGATCGACAGCAAGAAAGACGACGGCAAGCCTTTCTTTGCCTACGTCCCATTCACCGGTATTCATCTACCACTGCAAGCGCCTGAGTCTGCTTATCAAGATAAAGTCGATTACTACGTTGAACATGGTTGGGACTCGGTTCGAGAAGATCGTTTCCAACGCATGAAAGAGATGGGCGTGATTCCAAAAGACGCCGATATTTCAGGTCGTAACGCATTAAGCCGCCCTTGGGACTCGCTCTCTGAAAAAGAACAAAAGTGGCACGGCAAGAAAATGGCTGTCGCGATGGGCATGATGGAAATGCAGGACCAACAAGTCGGTCAGATAGTCGATTACCTGAAAGAAATCGGGGAATACGATAATACTTACATCATGTACCTAGCGGATAACGGCCCAGAAGCGGCGGATATTACCGGTGAAAATATCAGTGATTTGATCCGAACATGGACTGCTCATCATTTCGATAATTCGACTGAAAACTTGGGTAAGGCGAACTCCAGTGTGTCACTTGGTCCTGAGTGGGCAAGCGCTTCAACCGGTGGCCTATCTTGGTACAAAGCTTACACAGCAGAGGGCGGTATCCGTGTGCCATTTATCGTTAAGCCAGCCAAAGCGCTTTTAGACGGTGAAGATGCGTTGCAACCGGGAACTCAGACAGACGACTTATCCCAAGTGAAGGACATTGCAGCCACGATTCTTGAGATTGCAGAGGTCGATCATCCAGGAACCGAATATCAAGGTCGAGAAGTGGCGCCGATGAGTGGTGTGAGTTTGTTGCCTTACTTCAAAGGCGAAACGGCAGACGTGCACAGTGCCAACAATGTGATTCCATTTGAATTGTTTGGTAGCGGAATTCTGCTTAAAGGTGATCATAAGATCATCCGAATTTCTACGGGAATGGGCGGTGACAGTGAGTGGCACTTATACAACATCAAGAAAGATCCAGCTGAGCAACATGACTTGAGAAACCAAATGCCAGATCTGTTCCTTGAAATGGTCGCTGAATATCAAGAATACGAAAAAGCGCAAAATATCGTCCCGGTTGACGAAGCGTGGAACCCGTTTGAAAACGTGAAATAGAGGAAAAACCACTCGGCCAACCTAATGCCATCAAGCTTGGTTGGCCGATGAACACCGTGTAAAGGAATTACGAATTGTTTTAGCTAATACAATAACTTTTACATCGAGGCACTCTTCATGACGACATTATCGCTATCAAATTTGAGTTCAGTTCCGCAGTTCAATGGCAAAGCACACAGCAAACTTCAGGCGTTAGCAAAACCGATTGGGGCGGTGTGTAATATCAGTTGCACCTACTGTTATTATTTAGAAAAACAACAGCTGCTTGATTACCCAAAAGGCTCTCAATATACGATGGATGAAGTTCTGTTAGAGCGTTATATCAAGCAATATATAGAAGGGCAGAACACGCCTGAAATCATCTTTTCTTGGCATGGTGGAGAACCTACTTTGTTGGGGATTGAATATTTTCAAAAGGTGGTCGCACTGCAGAAAAAATATTGCCCTAGTCACAGCAAGATCAGCAATGACCTTCAAACCAACGGCACCTTACTGAATGATGCGTGGTGTGAGTTCTTCAAGAAGAATGACTTTATCATTGGTGTGAGTATTGATGGACCAGAGCACTTACATAATCACTACCGAACCAACCGTGCAGGCAAAGGCACTTTTTCTCAAACAATGCGTGGCATTCGCTACTTGAAGCAACATAACGTCGAGTTCGCGACTTTAAGCTGCGTGAATGATGTGACAGGAAAGTATCCATTAGAGGTCTATCGCTTTCTGCGTGATGAAGTGGGTTCGAAGCAATTGCAGTTTATTCCTGTGGTCGATAAGCGCGAAGCTCACACCAACAATAAATGGTTGAGCAACCAACAAGCGATCATTCCCGTATCAGGCGAGGTTGAAGCTTGGAGTGTCGATTCTGCGCAATGGGGACAATTCCTCACTACCATTTTTGACGAGTGGTTTGAGCACGATTTTGGTCGGGTATTAGTGCCGTACTTTGAAAATTTTGTCGGAGTATGGATGGGCAGAGAAAGCACCATGTGTATCTTGAGTGAGATCTGCGGAAAAGGGTTAGCGGTTGAGCCCAATGGCGATGTTTATTCATGTGACCATTATGTCTTTCCCGAATTTCAGCTGGGTAATATTCAGGAACAAGCACTTTCAACTTTAGCCTTTTCGCCAAAGCAGCAGCGTTTTGGGTTCGCCAAACAAAAGTCTCTGCCGAAACAATGCCAAGCCTGTGAGTTTAAATTTGCATGTCATGGCGAATGCCCCAAAAACCGTATCATCACAAGCCGAGATGGTGAAGCGGGGTTAAATTATCTCTGTGAAGGTTGGCTGAGCTTCTTCAAGCATGTCGACCCGGTTATTAAGGGTTTACTCAAAGCCAATAATATTGCGTCTCGTCTGGGGTAATGGAGTAGGCGTGAATGGATTCAATCAAGATTTAAAGTTAGATAAAAGGCTCACTAAATTGTGCGAGCCTTTTGGTATTTGGTATTTGGTATTTGGCTTCTGGTTACGGGGGTATTTAGTCAGCCGATTCTTGTGCCGAGATCATGGCAAGAATGGTCTCATCCATGGCATTGTTTAGAATCGAACGGTTGCGCTGCATAGCGGCCATAAGCGTTGAGCCTAGCCATAAGCCATAAAGCGTTCGAGATAGCGATTCTGGCTCTGCGATAGTGAAATCACCATCGGCATTACCTTCTTTAAACAGCTTTGCCATACGCAGGATGATCTTTTCTGCACCTTCTGCCATGGTCGATTGCAACGGGTTTTCAGAACCAGCTACTTCTCCCGCCAGTTTTACGACAAGACATTGGATATTGAAGTCTTCAGTCAGTTTCGACGCACACCAAAACTCGAAATAGGCTTTAACGCGGTCACGACGAGAAAGCGACTCATCACTTAAAAAGTCATCCAGCTTAGCGAGATGCTCATCAAAGTAGTTAGTAAGAAGGATCTCACCAAAGTGCTCTTTGGATTTAAAGTAGTGGTAAAAAGAACCCTTCGTGCCTTCCGCTTGGTTGATGATCTTCATCAGGCCAACACCAGCAAAACCGTGTTCATTAATAAGGCTAAACCCTGCATCGAGCATAGCTTGTCGCATGTCTTTCATTGTTCTTACTCTTTATGCTGAGAATGAGGAATAGTGTAACCAGCAACATACCAACCGTCCAGTCTAGCGCGTTAGGGCACGGTCAATAATTGACTCGTTTCGTCAAAGTGATTTTTCTCTTATTGGCACTTCTAAGCGACAAAACTTTTTTCAAGATAAGCAAATCCTATAAATCGAAAATAACAACCTTAAAGGGCTTGTTTGGTGTCTTAAAATGGCTAAATTAGGGTGTTTTAAGTTGCTGTTTTTGTTGGTTTTTAATTTGATGTTTTCTTAAGATCGCAATGGTAGTCTTAGCTTAATTTCTTTAGGGGGCTAAATGGACACCAATAACAGCACTTATCATCACCACAATTTTGCTCAGCAAGACTTATCAGAGCTTACATTTACAGCCTGTACGTTTATCCGTTGTGATTTCAGACGTTCGAACTTACGTGACGCAACGTTTATTAACTGTAAGTTTATTGAACAAGGCGATATTGAGGGATGCCACTTTGATATTGCCGACTTACGAGACGCAAGCTTCCAGAATTGTCAGTTGGCGATGGCGAACTTTAGTAACGCGAATTGCTATGGTATTGAGCTACGTGATTGCGACTTGAAAGGGGCGAACTTTACTCGTGCGAATTTTGCCAATCAGGTAAGCAATAGAATGTATTTTTGCTCAGCGTATATTACGGGCTGTAACCTGTCATATGCCAATTTTGAACAAGCTTGTTTAGAGAAGTGCGAGCTGTTTGAGAACCGTTGGATAGGCACTTACCTTGGCGGCGCGTCTCTGAAAGAGTCTGATCTAAGCCGAGGTGTGTTCTCGGAAGACGTATGGGGGCAATTCAGTATGCAAGGTGCCAATTTATGTCATGCTGAATTAGAAGGGTTAGACCCTCGCAAGGTAGACACATCGGGGATTAAAATCGTTGCTTGGCAGCAAGAGCAACTGCTTGAAACCATGGGTATTGTGGTAATGCCCGATTAATAGGGCTAGCGAAGCGAGTAAATGGTATAGAGAAGGCGGTTGTTTTGTTTTCCTAACCATTGATAGACTACAGGCTCGCGGCTGCACATGTTTATATTCAATTTAATCTAGAGAAAATTATGACTATAGAAAATGTGCTTCCTGAAGATTATGCAGAAATGCTTAAGGTTTGGGAGAATTCGGTCCGAGCAACTCATGACTTTATTACAGAAGAAGATATTGAGTTTTTTAAACCTATCATCATGGAACATGCGTTCCCTGCGGTTTCTTTGAAATGCGTTAAAAATGAAAGTGGTTCGATAGTTGGCTTCGTGGGTGTCCATGATGCAAAAGTCGAGATGCTTTTCGTTTTGAATGAAGTTCGAGGGCAAGGCGTAGGTACGGTGCTGTTGCAACATGCGATTGAGCAGTTAGCAGCCACCAAAGTTGACGTTAATGAGCAAAACCCACAAGCGGTAGGTTTCTATCAGCACATGGGGTTTAAAGTAGAATCACGCTCACCACTTGATGATATGGGAAAACCATTTCCAATTCTGCATATGACGCTGTAAGACTCGGTTGTCGTATCACTCGGTTGTAATCAACCACAGTCGCTAGAAGAAAAGCCCAAAGCTAATAACTTTGGGCTTTTCCGTATCTGAATGTCCCGTCCTGAAATGT
>NZ_JBFRSC010000030.1:0-31967 GCF_041473335.1 Vibrio sp. 10N.222.55.C7 | reverse complement strand
CGCGATGAACCTTTTTTTATACCTCTGATTCCAATATTCCAATGCTTCTCACTCTATTCTCACTCTAGCCGCACTGATTGATAGGTTTCATCTATCAAATTAATCTCTACTTCCCATTATACTTAATGATAATAATTCTCAATAATAGACCTATCGAAACAACACAACGATTGAGTAATTATCATGAAAAAGACACTAACCTTTGCTGCATTACATTTTACTATCGCATTTAGTGTCGCTTATGTACTAACAGGCGACATCTTAATTGGTAGCTTAATCGCTATGATTGAGCCCTCTGTCAATACTGTTGCCTTCTATTTTCATGAAAAGGCGTGGGCTCAAGTTCCAGCGCTTAAAGCTCGTCAGTGGATGACCAAATTAAAAACAGCAAGCTTTGCTAGCATCCATTTTAGTGTTGCCTTTACCGTGGTCTACTTGTTGACTGGAGATGCTTTCATCGGCGGTGTGATGGCCTTGCTAGAGCCAACTTTAAATACCGTTGCTTACTACTTCCACGAGAAAGTCTGGTTACGTAAATCAGGCGACCAAATGGCACAACAACAATTCTGTTTGCACCAACATGCTTAGTCACCATATATTGGGTCACATATTAGTGACCCTTTCATAGGCAGATCATGGAACAAATTGCTGAGTTCACCCTTAGACCCATTACACCGCAAGACAACCCAAGCATCGCACAAATCATTCGCCAAGTTTCGGCTGAGCATGGACTCACAGAAGATAAAGGTTATGGCGTAGCCGATCCAACACTCGATGATATGTACTCTGTCTATAGCCAAGCGAATGCAATGTACTGGGTTATCGAACACAACGGAAAGATCGTCGGAGGCGGTGGCTTTGCCCCTCTAGCAGGTAAACCCAATGTGTGTGAGCTACAAAAGATGTACTTCTTACCGCAAACTCGAGAGCATGGCCTAGCCAAGCGAATTGTCGCTTTGAGCTTAAAGCAAGCCAAGCAATTTGGGTATCAACACATGTATTTAGAAACGACGGAGTGCTTGGGTGCTGCGGTCAAACTCTATGAGAAGCTTGGGTTTGAGCATCTTGAGTCAGCTTGGGGAGAAACAGGCCACGACGCTTGTGAGGTTGTCATGGCCAAATCGTTATAAGCAGAATGCGCCGCTATAGCGAAAGAAGGTAGCACTAAAAGATTATGAATTAGCGTAAAAAGTTACTGACGCAAGAAGTTGGGTTCAAGGCAACAAAAGAACTCTCTTCTTGCCCATCAAGTACCACTTCTAATGGGTATAGATACTTGGGGTTAGGATTCTCAATATCAAAAATGATAGGAGCTTCGACCTGGAACACGACGCCAGTATGTTCAGCGCGTACATCAATCGGCATCACGAGAGTCATACCATTAAACTTGATGGATGCCGATACTAACCCCGCCTTTAGCGTTTGATAGATAACATCCACTTTAAACTCACAGCCACCACCGTGGTGCCAGATCTGCTCTGTGACAACTTGCTCTAGCTTGACGTTTCGAACGAACTGCAGGTATGGCGCTTGCCAAATCCCGATGCGTGAATCAGATTTAGCGATAGCCTGTGAAGATACAGAGTCATCCATGTCTTCTTCAAGCAATAGGCTCTCCTCTTCTTCAAGGAAAAGGATCTCGAAACGGTTTCGGCCGGACTGCATATAAGGACGGATATCTTTACGGTATTCAGCTTGGCTACCATCACAATCAAAAACAGCCACACCATTAAGTCGAACTTCAGCAAAATAATCGACTCCAGCCATCACTAACTCAACAAATGGACACGCTAACATAGCGTCATCCACTTCGATGTCGTGCATCAGGTGCCACTCTTGCTCTGCAATTTGACTTTCACTCAAGCTATCAGGGAGCTTTGAGCTTAACGGAGCCGGAAAGGTGATGTCATCTTGTGGGATAGAGAGATCCGTCAGTGGCGAAATTTGCCAAAGACCATCGAGAAGCAACCGCATATCATTCCTTGAGCTAGATCAATTTTGACCGCATTATAATGAATGAATGCATATAAAGACATTTATTTTTCTGAGGGTAAAAAAATGCCAGCTCGAGGCTGGCATTTTTTAAAATTGGGAAAGAATTACTCTTCGCCTTCATCATCTTCGTCTGGGTAGATAGCATCTTCACCTTCGTAGTAAGTGCCCCAACCGTCGTAGATAATGTCAAACTTCTCTGCAAGGTTTACAAGCTTCTCAACTTGCTCATCAATCGCTTCTGCATTCAGAGTACATTGCATCGTTGCATCACAACAAAGTAGCTTATTGCCATCTTCGTCTTCTGTCTCTTCAGCTTCAAGCACTTCAAAGCCCATTTTGAATGCTTCAACAACCGCTTTCTCAAGCACATCGAAATCTTCAGCAAATAGGTGATGCTCGATATCGTATAGAGCTTCAGGATCGCTACCATCTTCAATTAATGCTGTAATGATGTCGCGAGTCTCTTCCTTTTGAAATTCAATTAATTCCGCTACTGATAGATATTCATCTTCGTGAGACATGTGTCTGCTCCAGAGTGTTGACTATGAAAAGATCAAATTTGATTGCCACGAAATATGGCACGGATCGTCCAGAAAAGCCACCCAGATCAGGCCTAGAAAGGTAAGTTTATCGCGAGATCGCAGCGCCAATATCAATTCAAAAGTGAAATCAAAATCACAGAAACAAATTTTCAACATTTTATTAACTGCGCCGTATTTTAGCATTTCGTTTTTGTGGCCACTTTAGGGCTTATTGAATAAAACTTGCGTGATTAGTCACGTTAGGTGCATACGCTAAACCGCTTTTGGGGTGCATAAATCCTCAGCTTGTTATCAAAAAGTGCATAATAGTGAATAAAAAATCACGATTAATAAGCAAAATTCAATTCTAACAAGCCACGAATTGAGCATAGATCCTCAAAAACGTTGTTCCGTTCGATAGCCAGTTAGTTGGAATTTAATCTGTATAAACTTAAAAATCACAGGTTTTATGACCAATTATTACCCAAATACCTTGTATTAACTCAATCTACAAAACTTGCATATTACGGACAAGCTTGTCATAAATAGACGCTGGATTAATAGTAAGGATGCAAAATGAGTAAGCTGTACGTTGGCTCCGAAGTCGGTCAATTGAGACGAGTTCTCCTAAATAGACCTGAAAGAGCACTCACCCACCTCACCCCTTCAAACTGTCATGATCTTCTATTTGATGATGTACTTGCCGTTGAAGCCGCTGGTGAAGAACATGATGCCTTTGCAGAAACGCTGCGCAGCCAAGACGTAGAAGTACTACTGCTGCATGACCTGCTAGTAAAAACGCTTGCCGTATCTCAGGCTCGTGAGTGGTTGCTGAATACTCAAATCTCAGATTTCCGTTATGGGCCGACTTTCGCCCGTGACTTAAGAAACTACCTTGCTCAAATGGATAATGAGCATCTAGCAACGATCTTACTCGGTGGCTTGGCCTACTCTGAGCTTCCTATCAAATCATCATCGATGCTGCCTAAAATGCATCGACCACTCGATTTCGTTATCGAGCCACTGCCTAACCACCTATTTACGCGAGATACTTCTTGCTGGGTTTACGGTGGTGTATCGCTTAACCCAATGATGAAGCCTGCACGTCAACGTGAAACGAACCACCTGCGTGCTATCTACCGCTGGCACCCAGTGTTCGCAGGCCAAGATTTCATTAAGTACTTTGGTGACGAAGACCTTCACTACGACAACGCTAACATTGAAGGCGGTGACGTACTGGTTATCGGTAAAGGTGCGGTACTGGTTGGTATTTCAGAGCGTACGAAACCACAAGGTGTCGAAAACCTAGCGGCTAGCCTATTTAGATCAGGCCAAGCGAGCGAAGTGATTGCGATCGATCTACCAAAACACCGCTCTTGTATGCACCTTGATACGGTGATGACACACATGGATATCGACACGTTCTCTGTCTATCCAGAGATCGTTCGTAAAGACCTCGACACTTGGCGCTTAACGCCAAAAGAAAACGGCGAAATGCGTGTCGAGAAAGCTGAAAACTACCTGTCAGCGATTGAAGGCGCACTAGGCCTTGATCAACTGAAGATCATCACTACCGGCGGTGATAACTACGAAGCTGAGCGTGAACAGTGGAATGACGCTAACAACGTACTGACAGTGAAACCAGGTACCGTGATTGGTTATGAACGTAATGTTTACACCAATGAGAAATACGACAAAGCGGGTATCGAAGTTCTAACGATTCCTGGCAACGAGCTAGGCCGTGGTCGTGGCGGCGCGCGCTGTATGAGTTGCCCTATCGAAAGAGATGGTATCTAAGTCAAAGAGCTCAGTTAAACAGACTCAATAATCTTATCTAGGCCAGTATTCATTTACTGGCCTTTTTTATCAAATTAATAAAATAAATATTCACAAATATAGCATTTTTATGTTTAACTAAGTTCTTCATTGATTCTATATACGCAAGGAGCGAGAGATGGCCTTTAATCTTCGCAATCGTAACTTTCTAAAACTTCTCGACTTTACTCCTAAAGAGATTCAGTTTTTACTCGACCTGTCTGCTGACCTAAAAAAAGCTAAGTATGCAGGCACTGAGCAGAAGAAACTCAACGGCAAAAACATTGCTTTGATCTTCGAGAAAGCATCAACTCGAACACGATGTGCGTTTGAAGTGGCCGCCTTTGATCAAGGTGCTCAAGTCTCTTACCTTGGCCCTTCTGGTTCTCAGATTGGTCAAAAAGAATCAATGAAAGATACGGCGCGTGTATTGGGACGCATGTACGATGGCATCGAGTATCGTGGCTTTGGTCAGAGTATCGTTGAAGACTTAGGCGCTTATGCGGGCGTGCCGGTTTGGAATGGCTTAACCGATGAGTTCCACCCTACTCAGATCTTGGCTGATTTCCTCACTATGCTTGAGCATGGCCGCGGGAAGCATCTACACCAAATCAGCTTTGCTTATCTAGGCGATGCACGCAATAACATGGGTAACTCTCTGTTAGTCGGAGCCGCGAAGATGGGCATGGATATTCGCCTTGTCGCGCCAAAAGCCTTTTGGCCAGAAGAGCAGCTTGTTGAAGAGTGCCAAACCATTGCGCAAAACACTGGCGCAAAAATCACGTTAACTGAAGACGTTGCTGAAGGCGTCAAAGGTTGTGATTACCTATACACCGATGTTTGGGTTTCGATGGGCGAAGCCCCTGAAGCTTGGGACGAACGTGTGGCGGTAATGAAACCATACCAAGTGAATATGGATGTCATTAAGCTAACTGGTAACCCTCAAGTGAAGTTCATGCACTGCCTACCCGCTTTCCACAACAATGAAACTGTGATTGGTCAGCAAGTCTCTGACAAGTATGGAATGAACGGCTTGGAAGTGACTGACGAAGTGTTTGAATCTGACTACTCGATTGTATTTGATGAAGCTGAAAATCGCATGCACACCATCAAGGCGGTGATGGTCGCGACGCTTGGTCAATAGACAATAATGAAAGTAAACAAAAGCTTGATGTAATCGCTTGCGCTCACAAATTGAAAGCGTATAATTCTCGGCAATTTGTCTGAGAGTAGTGAAAATGACGCCAACCAATATTGTGATAACACATAGTAATATTGTGAAAACACCAAATATTGCTCGTAAGCTAAGATGCTTACCAGGCCGTCTATTCTGCTTTTCAGCACTTTTTTAAAGCCTCCCATTATGGGGGGCTTTTTTATGGCCAATACATTATTGTGGGGAAGAAGATCATGGCGAATTCGCTCTATCAAAAGCACATCATCTCAATTCCAGAGCTTTCTCGTGAAGAGCTAGAATTAATTGTTCAAACGGCAGGTCAGCTAAAGGCTGAGCCAAACCCAGAACTCATCAAGAACAAAGTTGTTGCCAGCTGCTTCTTCGAACCTTCTACGCGAACTCGTCTCTCTTTTGAAACTGCGATTCAACGCATCGGTGGTGATGTGATTGGTTTCGACAGTGGTGGTAACACTTCTTTGGCAAAGAAAGGCGAAACGCTAGCGGACTCGGTACAGGTTATCTCTTCATACGTTGACGCTTACGTGATGCGTCACCCTCAAGAAGGCGCAGCGCGTCTGGCTTCTGAGTTCTCAAACGGTGTTCCTGTTATTAACGCAGGTGACGGCGCAAACCAACACCCAACACAAACGTTATTAGACCTATTCTCTATAGCTGAGACACAAGGCCGCCTCGACAACCTAAACGTTGCATTCGTTGGTGACCTTAAGTACGGCCGTACGGTTCACTCGTTGACTCAAGCACTAGCAAAATTCGACAACATCTGTTTCTACTTCGTGGCTCCAGAAGCACTAGCGATGCCAGACTACATTTGCGAAGAGCTTGATGAAGCGGGCATCAAGTACCAACTATTGACGGACATGGAAGATGTGATTCCTGAACTAGATGTCTTGTACATGACTCGAGTTCAAAAAGAGCGCTTCGATGAGTCAGAATACGCGCACATAAAATCCGCATACATCCTGACCGCTTCGATGCTGGAAAATGCACGCGATAACCTGAAGGTTCTGCACCCTCTTCCTCGCGTTGATGAAATTACTGTCGATGTCGATAAAACACCTTACGCTTACTACTTCCAGCAAGCAGAGAATGGTGTTTACGCCCGTGAAGCATTGCTAGCCCTTGTTCTTAACGAAACGCTGTAGAGGAGAGATATAATGTCTAAAGAGACTCAATTAAAAGTTGAAGCAATCAGAAACGGTACTGTTATCGACCATATCCCAGCCAATATCGGGATCAAGGTTCTAAAACTGTTCGACATGCACAATTCTCATCAGCGCGTGACGATTGGCCTGAATCTACCGTCTTCTGCACTAGGCGGAAAAGACCTGCTCAAGATTGAGAATGTGTTTATCACAGAAGAACAGGCGAGCAAGCTGGCACTTTATGCGCCTCACGCAACAGTGAATCAAATCGAAGATTACGAAGTGGTTAAGAAACTACCACTAGAACTTCCTGAGCAAATCAACGATGTGTTCGAGTGTCCAAACACCAACTGTATTACTCACAATGAACCGGTTGAAAGTAGCTTTAAGATCTTTGAAAAGAAAGAAGATATTCGATTGAAGTGTAAGTATTGCGAAAAAGTCTTCTCTCGCGAGATCGTAACAGAAAGATAACGTCATACGGCAAAGCAGACCGAATGTAAAAACTATCAAATACCTCGCCTGTGCGGGGTATTTTGCGCTTTACCTATCCAAAGTTTGAAGGCACACTGAAAATTGATTTTTATCTAATAACTGATGGAATAAACCAATGACTAAAGTACTTCACACAGAATCTGCTCCAGCTGCAATCGGCCCATACGTACAAGGCGTTGACCTTGGCAACATGGTACTGACTTCTGGTCAAATCCCAGTAAACCCAGCAACTGGTGAAGTATCTGCTGATATCGCAGAGCAAGCTCGCCAATCTCTAGACAACGTTCAAGCGGTTGTTGAAGCTTCAGGCCTGACTGTAAAAGACATCGTAAAACTAACGGTATTCGTTAAAGACCTAAACGACTTCGGCACAGTAAACGAGGTTTACGGCAAATTCTTCGATGAGCACGGCGTTGCAAACTACCCTGCACGTTCATGTGTTGAAGTAGCTCGTCTACCAAAAGATGTAGGTATCGAGATCGAAGCTATTGCGGTTCGCAAATAGCTTTTAATCTCTAGATTAAACACCTTCGGATAAACGACTTAGCGTAATGCTGAGTGTTTATTAGATACAAAAAAGGTTGCCCCGTTGGCAACCTTTTTTATTGTTCATCGTTTCGCTTAGATAATTACTTTTTATTAAGCTCAACCACTTCTTTGTCTAACTCTTCAAGTTTCGCAGCCATCTGCTCACGAGCTAGGTTAGCCAGTTCACGAACATTAGACTTGTCGTAGCCTTCAGTGCTGATTGGTGGCAGCATTTCAACAATCACGTGACCATTGTTCCAACGGTTTAGCTTCACGCCACCGGTTGAGCTACACACGATAGGGATGATAGGCAAGCCAGCACCAATCGCAGCATGGAATGCACCTGTTTTGAATGGCAGCAGACCACGGCCACGAGAACGAGTGCCTTCAGGGAACATCCAAACTGAAACATCGCTCTCTTTTAGACTCGTCACGACCTGATCAATCGTACCTACCGCTTTGCTACGGTTAGCACGGTCAATTAGGATGTTACCCGTCAACCAGTAAAGCTGACCAAATAGAGGCATCCACACTAGGCTTTTCTTACCAACAGTTACCACTTTTGGCGTTACCGCTGATGAAATCGTGAATAGATCCCAGCTGTTTTGGTGGTTCGCCACATAAACATGTTGGCCGCGAGAGTAGGCATCTTCTGGGATGCGAAGCTCTAACTTCATGCCGAAGATCTTCGACATGCGACCGAAATAACGGCCAAAGGTAAATACGTGTTTCGGGTTGCGTGGACTTAATAGGCAGTAACCACAACCAAATACAAACATAAGAATCGCAAATATCGCCACTGCGAAAATACGTAATATTGCTATCATTTTGTTCCTCACCGACCGCCAAGTTGATTCATCTATTCGCGCAAAAATGAGCAATAGATTTACTCGCGGTAAATACAACTATAAAAAAGCCGAAACCAAGGTTCCGACTTTTATGTTTTCATCTTACTGATTCATGAATCCACTAACCTAGGTTAGTTCGACTCACTAAATCGTGTAATGTTTGCGCCTAAGGCTGACAATTTATCTTCAATCTTATCGTAGCCACGATCGATGTGATAAATACGGTCAACGATGGTTTCACCTTGAGCAATACAGCCAGCAATAACAAGGCTCGCAGATGCGCGAAGGTCCGTTGCCATTACTTGAGCGCCGCTCAGTTTTTCCGTTTCACCACAGATAGCCGTGTTACCTTCGATTTCCGCTTTTGCACCCATTCGCTGTAACTCAGGAATGTGCATAAAACGGTTTTCAAAGATAGTCTCAGTGATAACACCACTGCCTTTCGCCATCATGTTAAGCAGAGTAAACTGTGCTTGCATGTCGGTTGGGAAACCAGGGTGAGGTGCCGTTACGATTTTCACCGCTTTCAGTTCACGACCCGTCATATCAAGACTGATCCAGTCTTCGCCCGTTTCAACCTTCGCACCCGCTTCTTCAAGCTTCGCTAAGGCAGCTTCAAGAAGATGAGCGTTGGTGTTGCGACAAACCACTTTACCGCCAGAAACAGCAGCAGCAACCAGGAAAGTACCTGTTTCAATACGGTCAGCAACCACAGAGTGTTGGCCACCACCAAGACGTTCAACGCCTTCGATAGTAATCGTATCTGTACCTGCGCCAGAAATTTTAGCACCCAGTTTGTTTAGGAAGTCAGCCGTATCAACAATCTCAGGCTCACGCGCTGAGTTATCGAGTACTGTTGTTCCTTCCGCTAGCGTTGCTGCACACATGATAGTAATGGTGGCACCCACACTTACTTTATCCATCACGATGTGCGCGCCTTTCAGACGGCCATCAACACTTGCTTTCACATAACCATCTTCCAACTTAATGGTCGCACCTAGTTGCTCTAGACCGTGGATATGCAGATCAACAGGTCGAGCACCAATTGCACAACCGCCTGGAAGTGACACTTGGCCTTCACCAAAACGAGCGACTAGAGGACCTAAAGCCCAGATAGAAGCACGCATTGTTTTCACTAAATCGTAAGGCGCACAAAATTCATTAATTTCGCTGCCATCAACATGAACACTACCATTACGCGATACTTTTGCGCCTAAACGCTTAAGCAGTTCCATCGTAGTATCGATGTCACGTAGGTGAGGAACGTTACTTACTTCCACTGGCTCTTCAGCAAGAATTGAAGCAAATAAGATAGGTAGCGCTGCATTTTTTGCGCCTGAGATCGTCACTTCACCGCTTAGCGGCTTATCCGATCCAATAACTCGAAACTTTTCCATCATAAACCTTAAAGTGACATCAGTTTCTTATCACGTTCCCACTCTTCCGGCGTGAAAGCCTTAATAGAAAGAGCATGGATGTCATTGCGTTGAATGTATTCCATTAGTGGGCCGTAGATTAGTTGCTGCTTCTTAACTCGATTCATGCCGTCAAAACATGGATCAACCGCAACAACTTCGTAATGACTGCCTTCCCCTTTCACGAAAATTTCCTGAAGGTTCAGTGCTTCTGCTAATAATTCTTGTACTTTTGTGCTGTCCACAAATAGCTCCTGCCTAATTTTTTATGTGTTCTGCCATCATTGGCTGGATATTGCTCAATTGGAACAACGTTCGTAATTGTTCTGGCACGAAACTGAGCATTATATGACAGTTTTGATTTTTTGCATGCTCTAATAAGTGAATTAGCATCACCATTCCTGCTGAATCGACTCGGTTTATATGGCTAAGGTCAATTTCAACGCTCGATTCCGTCGTTTGCCACTTTTCCAATATACGCCAGATTGCAGGGACACTGTCTCGGTCTAAATCACCGAACAGTTGATACTCTTTAGAGCTTAGTGCTTGCCATTGAGAATGGCTCATTATTTGTTACTCTCAAAACGAATCGGTTGTGCGGCTAATTTCTCTAGTTCGTCTGCAACTTGTAAGATGCCTTCTTGACGAATCTTAGTATTCCACTCCGATTGCTTGCTCGACAACAAGCTAATACCTTCGGCAACCATATCAAATGCTTTCCACTCGCCAGATTTCTTGTCTTTGCGAAGCTTAAATTCAAGCTTAATGTTTGGTCGCGGCGTATCGATGATGTCGACCTTGATACTGGTAATGCGGCTATCCGCTTTGATTTTTGGTTCTGGACCAAATTCAATCGTCTGATCTGTGTATTGAGTCAGCACTTGGGCATAAGAAGAAACAAGGTATTTACGGAATGAATCGATAAACACGCCCACGTCTTTTCTATCCGCGCCTTTCAAGTTTGGTCCAAGTAACTTAAGAGCTGCATATTGTGCATTCACATAAGGCATCAACTCTTCTTCCACGATGACCTTCAATAACTCTGGATCTTGGTGGATGTTGTCTTGTTCACTCTTCAAACGCTCAAATGCCACTTCGGCAACTTGAGTCATCATCTGGTAAGGCTGAGTACGGTCAATCGATTCTGCAGCAAAGGCTTGGGTAGAAATAAGCAACGCCATTGCCGCCATAAACATTGATTTCAAGTAACCAATAGCTTTTAAATAACTAATAGTTTTCAACATTATCTTATTCCTTAGCTTCGCTGTCATTAGAACCACCAACGCTATACAGCACTTGGCCAATCAAATCTTCTAGTACCAATGCTGACTTAGTGTCTTCAATTGAATCACCATCGACCAACATCTCTTCATCATCAAAAATGAAGCCTGGAACCAGACTAATGTACTGCTCACCAATTAAGCCAGATGTTAAAATTTGAGCACTAGAGGTATCTGGAAATTGTGAGTACTTCCCGTCAATAGACAGTTCAACGACAGGAAGGTAGCTCTCGGTATCAAGCTCAATGCTTTTAACTCGTCCAACAACGACGCCACCCACTTTCACTGGAGAACGAACTTTTAGGCTGCCAATGTTGTCAAAGGTCGCTTTTAGATTGTAAGTATGGTTCGAACCTATGCCTTTTACGTCAGCGACTTGAAAGATCATGATTAAGATTGCGCAAATTCCGGCAATAACAAAGGTGCCGACCCATAATTCTAATTTTCGAGTTTGTTGCATGATTAATTCCCAAACATCAATGCGGTAAGAACAAAATCTAGCCCTAGTACCGCTAGAGAAGAGTGCACTACAGTGCGTGTGGTTGCCTGACTGATACCTTCTGAAGTCGGTACTGCGTCATAACCATTGAAAAGTGCGATCCAAGTTACGGTGATAGCGAAGACCATACATTTGATCATGCTGTTACCAATATCTCGGCCAAGTTCTACTGAAGACTGCATCGCAGACCAGAAACTGCCGTGATCAATGCCTTTCCAATCAACACCAACCAGTTGACCGCCCCAAATACCTACCGCCATAAAAATCATAGCAAGCAATGGCATTGAGATAAGCCCGGCCCAAAGACGTGGTGCAATAATGCGTTTAAGAGGGTCAACGGCCATCATCTCAAGGCTTGAGATCTGCTCTGTTGCCTTCATTAACCCAATCTCTGCCGTGAGTGCTGAACCGGCTCGACCTGCAAATAATAACGCAGTCACCACAGGCCCCAACTCACGCAACAGTGAAAGCGCGACCATTTGACCAAGGTTTCCCTCAGCGCCGTAGTCAATTAACACGACATAGCCCTGCAGGCTGAGCACCATGCCGATAAACAGACCCGAAACTAAAATAATAGCCAATGACTGAACGCCAACGCTATAAAGTTGTTTTACTAATAAGGGGAAGTTTTTTAGTCGCGGGATGCCAAACAAAGCCCCAAATAACATCAGGCTTGCTCGACCAAATGACTCACAGCTCGCAAGTGTACGCTTACCGACACCCGCAATAGTTTTAACAATCATATTAAAACAAATCCTTTTCTAAGCTCTTCGCAGGGAATCTAAATGGTACTGGACCATCGGCTTCGCCTTGCAAAAATTGCTGCACTCTCGGATCGCTATTGTTGTACAACTCATCAGGTGTTCCAGCGGCAATAATCTTGCTATCTGCCATGAGGTAAACCCAATCAGCAATACTCATCACCTCTGGCACATCGTGAGAAACAACAATCGAGGTTAAGCCCAAGGCTTGATTGAGATTTCGTATCAATTCAACCAATACGCCCATGGTGATGGGATCTTGGCCAACAAACGGCTCATCGTACATGATAAGTTCTGGATCCAGTGCGATTGCGCGCGCCAGTGCGGCACGCCTAGCCATTCCGCCAGACAACTCACTCGGCATCAATTGCGCAGCACCACGTAATCCTACCGCTTCAAGCTTAAGTAATACGATGGTACGAATGAATTTTTCATTAAGTTCAGTGTGCTCTCGCAGCGGAAACGCCACATTATCAAAGACATTGAGATCCGTAAAAAGCGCACCCGATTGAAATAGCATGCTCATTTTCTTACGTGCTTGATACAGCTTTCGACGTGATAATGCAGGGACATTGTCGCCATCAAACCAAATTTCGCCTTCATCTGGCGGCAGTTGCCCACCAATCAAACGCAGTAAAGTCGTTTTGCCAATCCCAGACGGCCCCATGATTGCGGTTATCTTGCCTTGAGGCACCTCTAAACTGATGTCATCAAAGATAACGCGCTCACCACGTGAGAAGCTGAGGTTTTTAACTTTCACAAGCTCAGTGTTCAACATATTTTTGTTGTTTCCTTGCTTTAAAAAACGCCAATTATGGCTGCAATAATAATGAGTCTACTTTAGAATTAAAAGCACTGTTCAATTAATTCATATTAAACAGGAATCTATGCAGGGATTTGAAAGCATTAGGAAATTATCTATTGATCTCTCTTTCTTGCCTGCTAACTGGTAATTAATTTGCCGAGTGACTTCCCTTTTATCTAGCAACAGGTCAAAATTAGCGGTTAATTCTCCGTTTTTATTAATTTTTTAGGAATCATCATGCTTGAAGCGATTGCGTTTCTTATTATCGGTCTAGGTTTTTTGGTGTGGAGTGCAGATAAGCTGGTTTACGGTGCCGCTGCTCTTGCTCGCAACTTCGGTATTTCACCACTAGTTATCGGTATGACGATCTTAGCAATGGGGTCTTCGGCTCCTGAAATGATGGTTTCTGCGACAGCAGCCCTTGATGGCAAAACAGATACAGCTGTAGGCAACGTACTGGGCTCTAACATCGCCAACATCGCGCTGATTTTAGGTATTACAGCCCTTATCAAGCCGTTATCGATTAGCTCAGGCGTGATTCGTCGTGAACTACCATTAATGATCGGTGTCACTCTGCTAGCGGGCGCCCTATTGTGGGATAACCATTTAGGCTTCTATGAAGGCGTGTTGTTGTTTGTTCTTTTTGCCGCGTTTTTGTTTGCTATGTTGCAAATCAGCCGCAGCGAGAAAAAGAACGGCGATGCTTTCCTTGATGAGCAAGAATCAGAGATCCCTGAAGGCGTAAGTAACCCTAAGGCTGCAATGTGGGTAGTGATTGGTCTAATCGTCCTACCTTTAGCTGCTGATATGCTGGTAGATAACGCTGTGATCATCGCGAAGTTCTTCGGCATGAGCGACCTTGTCATTGGTTTAACCATCATTGCTGTTGGTACTAGCCTTCCTGAACTTGCAGCATCACTAGCCGGCGTTATGAAGGGTGAAGATGATATGGCTGTAGGTAATATCATTGGTTCAAACGTATTCAACATCCTTGCTGTTATGGGTATCCCGGGCATCCTAAACCCTTCGATCTTGAGCGAGTTCGCTATGGGTCGTGACTTCTGGGTAATGCTAGGCGTATCGCTACTACTTGTTGTGATGGCACTAGGAAAATCTCGTAGTGTGAATCGTATTGAAGGCGGCGTGTTAATTGTGACGTTCGTGGCCTACCAAAGTTACCTATTAATGAACATGTCGGCTTAATTGTTGATTTAACTTCCCGTACTTGGAGTATTTGATGTCTCAGCCATTTGATTACCGCAGCGTTGCAAAACAAGTTTTGGAAACCGAAGTTGCAGGTCTCACTCAATTAGACCAATATTTTAATGATGATTTTTGTAAAGCTTGCGACCTTATCCTGAACAACAAAGGCAAAGTCGTTGTGATGGGCATGGGTAAATCAGGCCACATTGGCAACAAAATCGCAGCAACATTGGCAAGTACCGGGACATCGGCTTTCTTTGTTCACCCAGGCGAAGCGGCGCATGGCGACTTAGGCATGATCGAACCTGGTGATATTGTGATTGCAATATCCAACTCCGGCGAATCGGGAGAAATCCTCAGCCTATTTCCTGTGTTAAAGCGTCTGAGCATCAAGATCATCAGCATGACAGGCAAGCCAGCATCAAACATGGCAACCCTGTCTGATATCCATTTACAAATTTCAGTACCGGAAGAAGCTTGTCCGCTGGGCTTAGCACCAACAACAAGCACCACGGCGACTTTGGTCATGGGTGATGCATTAGCCGTTGCACTTTTGCAGGCTCGAGGCTTCACCGCTCAAGACTTTGCCCTGTCTCATCCTGGTGGCGCTTTAGGTCGTCAGCTGCTGTTGAAGCTCGACGACATCATGCACACAGGCGATTCACTTCCTGTTGTAGCACCCGACGCACTAGTAAGAGACGCTCTACTAGAGATATCTCAGAAAGGCTTAGGCATGACAGCAATCGTTGGTGAAGATGGCCAAATGGCCGGTATTTTTACCGATGGTGATTTACGCCGTATCTTAGACAAACGCGTTGATATCCATAACACGCAGATCGGTGATGTGATGACGCTAAACCCGACGGTAGCCGAGCCAAACATGCTCGCGGTTGAGGGCTTAAACTTGATGCAAGCGAAGAGCATCAATGGCCTGATGTTATGCCAAGAAGGTAAATTAGTCGGAGCGTTAAACATGCATGACTTACTGAAAGCAGGAGTAATGTAATGACACAGACAGTCGAAACTCTATACGGCACTGTTAATTCAGATGTATTTGCAATTGCAAAAGAGATCAAACTGCTGATTTGCGATGTCGATGGTGTCTTCTCTGATGGTCGCATCTACATGGGCAACAACGGTGAAGAGCTGAAAACCTTCCACACTCGTGACGGTTACGGTATCAAATCACTGATGAACGCAGGCATTGAAATCGCGATCATCACGGGTCGCAAATCTCAAATTGTTGAGAATCGTATGACCGCTCTAGGCATTAAGCTGATTTATCAAGGTCAAGACGATAAAGTTAAGGCATACCAAGATATTTGCGATAAGCTTTCTGTAAACCCTGAAAATACAGGTTACATCGGAGACGATCTGATTGACTGGCCTGTAATGGAAAAAGTTGGCTTGAAGGTCTGTGTGGCAGATGGGCACCCGCTACTTGCAAAGCGTGCAAACTACGTGACAACCATTAACGGTGGTCATGGCGCGGTACGTGAAGTCTGTGACCTTATTTTACAAGCAAGAAATGAACTCGACGTGCATAAAGGTTTAAGCATATGAGTTTTACTCGTATTATCTATTTAATACTCATATTTATTGCCTCTTGGTCGACCTATTACTTGTACGACAAAGAGCAAACATCAACGATACAAGTGGCTCCAAATTTGGAGCTGCCCGCGTTTAGTGGCAAAAGCCTGAACAACATTAGCTACGACGAAAGCGGTATTCGCAGCTATCAGGTTGAATCGACGTATTTAGAACACTACTCAGTAGTTGGCGATACGCACTTTCAAAACCCAGTTCTTTCGGTATTCCGTGAAGGGCACACGATTGAATGGCAAGTCACCGCTGATCGCGCGATTATGGATGAGAATCAAGTTGTCACGTTTTATGACAACGTCGTAGCAAAGAACCTGTTGCCAGAAGCCAGCTTCGATACAATGACCACAGATAAAATGGTTGTTGAGCTGCCTAGCCGAGATTTTTATTCAGAGACTCCGGTCCATATGATCGGTACATTTTTTGAAACTGAGGGACAAGCAATGAAAGGTAACTTCGGTACCAACAATGCAACCCTCTTTAATTCTGTTCAAGGTAGATATGAAACTCTTACACCTTAGTTTATTCGCTTTGACCCTTGCGGCACCTAATGTCTATGCTCTGTCTTCGGATAGTGAGCAACCTGTCTACATTGACTCAGACAGCCAGCAATTGGATATGAAAAGTAACCAAGTGACTTTCCTTGGTGATGTGAACCTTAAACAAGGCAGCATCAATATCAATGCCGATAAGGTTATTGTTACTCGTAACGCCGTAAACGGTGAGATTGAAGAAATTCAAGGCTTCGGTAAGCCAGCAACCTTCTCTCAGCTTACTGACGACGGTAAGACACTCTACGGTGAAGCTGACGACCTGCACTACCAGCTTGTTGCCGACCGACTGATCATGACTAAGAATGCGATGTTATCTCAAGATGGCAGCATCATTCGCGGTTCTAAGATCACTTACCAGATCGGTTCTCAGAAATTAGTCGCTGACAGTGGTGAAAACAAACGAGTGTCAACGGTTTTACAACCAACGGAAGTGAATAAGTAACGATGGCTGTTCTTAAAGCAAAAAACCTAGCGAAAACCTACAGTAAACGTAAGGTTGTTACCGATGTAAGCTTACAGGTAGAGTCAGGCCAGATCGTCGGTCTGCTTGGGCCTAACGGTGCAGGTAAAACCACATCTTTCTATATGATTGTTGGTTTGGTGGCGCGTGATGAAGGTACCATCAGCATTGATGACCGAGACATCAGTATCTTACCAATGCACAGCCGCTCTCGTCTTGGTATCGGTTACCTGCCTCAAGAAGCATCGATTTTCCGTAAGTTGTCCGTAGAGAACAACATCATGGCGGTTTTACAAACCCGTGATGAAATGACCAACGAACAACGCCAAGATAAGCTGGAAGACCTGCTAGAAGAGTTCCACATCCAACATATCCGCACCAGCAATGGTATGGCTCTGTCGGGTGGTGAGCGTCGTCGTGTAGAGATTGCTCGTGCACTAGCAGCAAACCCGCAGTTCATTCTATTGGATGAACCATTCGCCGGTGTTGACCCGATCTCAGTAATCGATATCAAAAAAATCATTGTTCACCTGCGTGATCGCGGCTTGGGCGTTTTGATTACCGACCACAACGTTCGTGAAACATTAGACGTGTGTGAAAAAGCTTACATCGTAAGCCAAGGACACCTGATCGCTGAGGGTACTCCTGAAGATGTTCTCAATAACGAACAAGTTAAACAAGTTTATCTAGGCGAACAATTCCGTCTATGATTATATAGAGAGTATCGAGAGTTCTAAGAATAATAACTAGGTAAGTCACACTGAATGAAACCCTCATTACAACTTAAGCTAGGCCAACAGTTAGCAATGACTCCTCAATTGCAGCAAGCGATTCGTTTGTTGCAATTGTCTACTTTAGATTTGCAGCAAGAGATTCAAGAAGCACTTGAATCTAACCCACTACTCGATGTCGAAGAAGGCAATGAAGATACGCCAACATCGGAAGAAAAACCTAGCAGTGACGAAAAAGAAACTGTTGAAGCCACAGAGCAAGACTTACCTGATAGCTCAGACTTAATCGAAAAATCAGAGATTGGCAACGAACTAGAAATCGACACAACTTGGGAAGACGTCTACAGCGCGAACACCGGTAACACGGGTATTGCGATTGATGACGACATGCCGGTTTATCAAGGCGAAACCACTCAAAGCCTGCACGATTACCTACTTTGGCAACTCGACTTAACGCCATTCACTGACACCGACCGAAGCATCGCTTTTGCATTAATCGATGCCATCGACGACTACGGCTACCTCACTGTAACTTGTGAAGACATCCTTGAAAACTTCGACAATGAAGAGATCGAGCTTGATGAAATTGAAGCGGTACGTAAACGAATTCAGCAGTTTGATCCGCTAGGTGTCGGTTCAGTCAACCTGCAAGATTGCTTGTTACTGCAACTGGCAACCTTTCCCCAAGATACGCCTTGGCTTAACGAAGCTAAGTTAGTACTTACTAGCCATATCGACCAACTCGGCAATCGCGATTACAAACTGGTTATCAAAGAGACCAAGTTGAAAGAAGCAGAACTACGTGAAGTTTTGCAACTGATTCAACAGCTGGACCCTCGTCCTGGCAGTAAGATTACTCCGGATGAAACTGAGTATGTGGTTCCAGATGTATCTGTCTTCAAAGACCTTGGCAAATGGTTAGTCACCATTAACCCTGATAGCGTGCCTAAGTTGAAAGTGAATCAGCAGTACGCTGATCTGGGCAGTAAAGGCAACAGCGCCGACAATCAATACATCCGCTCAAATTTGCAAGAAGCAAAGTGGTTAATTAAAAGCCTAGAGAGCCGAAATGAGACGCTACTCAAAGTTGCGCGATGCATTGTTGAACATCAGCGTGATTTCTTCGAACATGGCGAAGAAGCGATGAAGCCAATGGTTCTTAATGATGTTGCGTTAGCTGTTGATATGCACGAATCCACGATCTCTCGTGTGACGACTCAAAAATTCATGCATACGCCACGTGGCATCTTCGAGCTCAAATACTTTTTCTCAAGCCATGTCAGCACTGACAATGGCGGTGAATGTTCATCTACAGCAATTCGCGCACTCATCAAGAAGCTTGTCGCAGCGGAAAATACCGCGAAGCCTCTAAGTGATAGTAAGATTGCTGCTTTACTGGCTGACCAAGGAATTCAGGTAGCTAGACGTACCATAGCGAAATACCGTGAGTCTCTGGGCATTGCCCCATCGAGTCAGCGTAAACGCCTGCTATAAGCTCATTTAGTCGCTAGTTACTTAGCAACTATGATCAGGCAACCAACTGAAAAGGAAAGTCTATGCAAATCAATATTCAAGGCCATCACGTTGATCTTACCGATTCAATGCAAGACTATGTTCACACCAAATTCGACAAACTTGAGCGCTTCTTTGATCATATCAATAGCGTTCAGGTTGTTTTAAAAGTTGAGAAAATCAATCAAATCGCAGAAGCTACCCTGCATATAAATCAGGGGGAAATCCATGCGACAGCAACAGATGAAAGCATGTATGCCGCGATTGATTCATTGGTTGATAAACTCGTCCGCCAACTCAACAAGCACAAAGAAAAGCTAAGTAGTCACTAACATGCAATTAAGCGAAGTACTTTCATTGGACTGCACCAAAAGTGCAGTCCAATGCACAAGCAAAAAAAGAGCCCTTGAGCTCATCAGCCAGATAGCAGCTGAGAGCTGCGGTCAAGATTCAACAGAGCTATTTGAGTGTATGTTGAGCCGTGAGAAGATGGGCAGTACCGGTATTGGTAATGGTATCGCGATTCCCCATGCTCGTATGAATGTCAGTGATAAAGCGATAGCTGTATTACTGCAATGCCAAGATCCTATCGAATTTGATGCGATTGATAATCGTCCTGTCGACCTACTATTTGCCCTGCTTGTTCCTAGCGAACAATGCAAAGAGCATCTAAAAACCCTTTCTTGTATGGCAGAACGACTAAACGACAAGCAGACTCTTAAACAGCTGCGTAATGCTCAGAGCGATCAAGAGCTTTACGACATCATGATTCAAGTGCCAACTTGCGAGCAATAACATGCGATTAATCGTGGTTAGTGGCCAATCAGGGGCCGGTAAAAGTGTTGCGTTACGAGTCCTAGAAGACTTGGGGTATTACTGTGTCGATAATCTACCAGTAAACCTGCTCAACAACTTTGTCGAATCGGTACGCGAAAGCAACCAAAACGTTGCGGTAAGTATTGATATACGTAACCTACCGAAAGAGCCTCAGTTAGTCACCGACACGCTCGAGCAACTCGAGTCAGCTACAAACATCGATGTTGATGTATTGTTCCTCGATGCCAGCAAGCAGACACTCCTTAAGCGCTACAGCGAAACCCGCAGAATCCACCCTTTATCAATTGGCCAAGAAAAGCTCTCTCTTGAGCAAGCGATTGATTTAGAGAAGACACTTCTGACACCTCTCGCAGAGCACGCCAGCATTGTGATCGACAGCAGTGACTGCAACCTCTACGAATTGAGTGAAAAGGTTCGATTTAAAGTTGAAGGCAAAGAGAAGCAAGAGCTGATCATCGTCTTTCAATCTTTCGGTTTTAAGTATGGCTTGCCAAGTGATGCCGACTACGTGTTTGATGTTCGCTTTTTGCCGAACCCTCACTGGGAACCTGCACTACGACCACTAACCGGGCTAGATGCACCAATTCACTCCTTTCTAGAAGAACACTCAGAAGTTCTGGAACTCAAGCAACAGATCCAAGGCTTTGTTGAACAGTGGTTACCAATGTTAGAGAAGAACAATCGCAGTTACCTAACGGTCGCGATTGGCTGTACTGGCGGCAAACACCGCTCGGTTTATCTAACCCAGAAAATTGGTGAGTACTTTGAGCAACTTGGCCATCAAGTTCAAATCAGACACGCCTCCCTAGAGAAGCACCAACAGGGCTAACCATGGAATTAACTCGAACTGTACTGATCCAAAATCGCTTGGGTCTTCACGCTAGAGCAGCCGTAAAGTTGGTTGAGCTTGCACAAAGCTTTGATGCAACCATCACTATCCATAGCGAAGAAGATAAAACAGCAACAGCAGACAGCGTAATGGGGTTACTTATGCTGGAATCAGCGCAAGGGCAACATATTACGATTCAAGCTGCAGGTACCGATTCACAGCAAGCACTGGATGCCGTCTGTCATCTCATTGAAGACAAGTTTGATGAGGGTGAGTAGCTAAGACGCTTTACTCACAACACCGCAAACTCAAACGGTGAACCAACCTATATTAAATCTTAGTTCTACCTAAGTTTATGATTTAAATAAGCCCTAGAATTAAGTTACTATTCCAAGCATTGTAAGAATAATGAGATAGGAGGAAAATATGGCAGAGCAATTAGAATTCGACCAAGCTCACCAAACCCTCCAAGAAGTCAGCGAAGCCCTAGAAAACGGCCGATTTGTTCACGTACGCCGACAACTTCAGGACATGGAACCTGAGGATATTGCACACCTTTTAGAAGCCTCCCCTCGCAAAAGTCGTGACGTACTCTGGCAACTCACCGATCCTGAAGACTACGGTGAAATTCTTGATGAACTAAACGAAGACGTCAAAGATGCTCTTGTGTCGAAAATGGCACCTGAGACCTTGGCAGAAGCAACCGAAGGTATGGAAACCGATGACGTCGCGTACGTACTTCGAAGCCTACCCGACGATGTTTCTCGCGAAGTCCTTTCTCAAATGGACTCCGTCGATCGTGCATTAGTTGAAACTGCCCTGTCGTACCCTGAAGATTCAGCGGGTGCGATCATGAACACTGACGTAATCACGATTCGTGGTGATGTCGATGTTGACGTTGTATTGCGCTACATGCGTATGCGTGGCGAACTGCCGGATGCAACTGATGCTCTGTATGTTATTGATGAAGAAGAACGTCTTATCGGTAACCTATCACTTACCACGCTAGTAACGACTCAACCTGATGTCCCTGTTTCAGAAGTGATGGATGATGCCGACGAAGCGATCGCGGTAGAAACCAGTGCGTCAGATATCGCGAGCCTGTTTGAACGTCGTAACTGGGTTTCTGCGCCTGTCATCGATAGTAACCAGCACCTTGTTGGTCGTATCACCATCGATGACGTGGTTGATGTTATCCGTGAAGATGCCGAACACTCAATGATGAGTATGGCGGGTATGGACGATGACGAAGATACCTTCGCACCGGTCGTAAAATCTGCTCGTCGTCGTAGTGTGTGGCTTGGTGCTAACGTACTCGCAGCACTGGCGGCAGCATCTGTATCAAACATGTTTGAAGCAACGCTCGATCAAATGGCAGCGATTGCGGTTCTGATGACTATCGTGCCTTCGATGGGGGGTGTTGCGGGTAACCAAACCGTTGCTCTGGTGATTCGTGGTTTGGCACTCGGTCATATCGGTGACAGTAACAAACGCGAACTGCTACTCAAAGAGGCAGCCATCGGCTTCCTAAACGGCGTTCTATGGGCCGTTATCATTGGTGGTATCGTGGTGGCTTGGAAAGGTAACTGGATACTGGGAGGCATCATCTCAGCGGCGATGATGACCAACTTAATTGTCGCAGGTATTGCTGGTGTAACTATCCCAGTGATGTTGAAGAAGATGAATATCGATCCAGCCCTTGCTGGCGGTATGGCACTGACCACAGTAACCGATGTTATTGGCCTATCGGTGTTCCTAGGCTTAGCGACCATACTGATCTAGTTAGCATAAGCAGTTAGCCAATTTTTGGCGAAATACAGAAAACAAAAAGGGAGCCACGGCTCCCTTTTTTAATTCATCAGATTCGCTTTAATTGAATTACTCACCCGCGACTTTCATCGACTCAAGCAGGATAGAACCCGTTTGAATTTGCGAACGTGTTTCTACGTCGTTACCCACAGCAACAATCTGAGTAAACATGTCTTTTAGGTTACCTGCGATTGTTACTTCTGATACTGGGTATTGGATCTCTCCGTTTTCAACCCAGAAACCTGCAGCGCCACGTGAATAATCACCCGTTACGGTGTTTACGCCTTGGCCCATCACTTCAGTGACTAGGAAGCCAGTACCCAACTCTTTTAGCATCTGCTCAAAGTTTTGACCGGTCGATTTAACGAACCAGTTATGAATACCACCAGCATGACCGGTTGGCGTCATATCCATCTTACGTGCGGCATAGCTCGTTAGTAGGTAAGTTGCTAGCACACCGTCAGTGATGATTTCACGATCTTGAGTGAACACACCTTCGCTATCGAATGGGCTTGAAGCCAAACCACGCAAGATATGTGGTCGCTCAGAAATGTTAAACCAGTCAGGTAGGATTTTCTGACCGAGATGATCCAATAGGAATGACGACTTGCGGTAAAGGTTACCGCCACTGATCGCCATAACAAGGTGACCAATCAAGCCAGTTGCCACATCATTAGCGAACATAATTGGGTACTGGCCTGTTGGTAGCTTTTTCGCATCCAAACGGCTAATCGTCTTTTCTGCAGCTTCCTGACCTACACGCTCAGGCGTCCACAGTTCGTCACGGTGACGTGCAACGGTGTAGCTGTAGTCACGTTCCATTTCACCATTAGCGCCTTGTCCAATCACGCAGCAGCTCGTGCTATGACGGCTTGAAGCGTAGCTGGCTAGTAAGCCATGACTGTTACCGTAAACCTTAACACCGTAGTGACTGTCGTAGCTCGCGCCATCACTCTGTTTGATCTTATCGCTATAAGCGAGCGCTTGCTTCTCAGCTGCAATCGCAATCTCAGCGGCATAGTCAGGGTTAGGCTCGTCAGGGTGGAAAAGATCCAAGTCTGGAATTTCTTTTACCATGTATTCTTTTGCTGCAGGACCTGAAAACGGGTCTTCAGATGTGTACTGAGCGATATCAAGCGCGGCTGCTACCGTTTGAGCAATAGCCTTCTCACTCAGGTCAGATGTAGATGCGCTGCCTTTTTTCTGGCCGCGATAAACAGTAATACCAAGTGCACCATCACTATTAAATTCAACGTTTTCCACTTCACACATACGTGTTGAAACACTTAAACCCGTTGACTTAGTAATAGCAACTTCAGCGGCGTCGGCACTCACAGAGGCCATGTCCAACGCTTTTGCTACTGCGGCTTCTAGCTCAACTCTTTGCTGGGCGACTTGCTGTTTTACATCCATATCTATTCTAATTTTGTAGGTCAATATTACGTAGGATAACAAGAATTTCGCTTTCTCCCCAAGATTCTTGCTAAAATAGGCAATATATTCGTTTGAGATAGTGACATAGGCAGAAAAGATGGCTCGCAAAAACCAAAAAGCCCCATGGGAACCAGAAGAAGAAATCATCTGGGTAAGTAAGACAGAAATGAAAACGGACATGGATGCCCTGCAAAAGCTGGGAGAAGAGCTTGTTGGTCTAAAGCCTTCTGTATTAGACAAATTTCCTCTGTCTGAAGATTTGGCACAAGCGATTAAAGATGCACAACGCTTTAAAAATGAAGCGAAGCGCCGTCAACTTCAATACATTGGTAAAGTAATGCGCAATGTTGATCCTGAGCCAATTCAAGCGGCTTTGGATAAAGTACGTAACAAGCACTCGCAAGCAACCGCTGAACTGCACAAGCTTGAGCAACTGCGTGATCGCGTTGTTGCTGAAGGCGATGCTGCCATTTCAGAAGTCATGGACATGTACCCTGAAGCAGACCGTCAGCGTCTTCGTCAGCTAGCTCGCCAAGCTAACAAAGAGAAATCAGCGAACAAGCCAGCAAAGGCTTCTCGTGAGATCTTCCAAATCTTAAAAGAGCTAAAGCTAGAAGACTAATCTTTGTCGCTTTATTCTGTAAGACAATAAAAGACCTAGCGCATGCTAGGTCTTTTTGTTTTCTACGTACTCAATATCAGAGAGATTAAACAAGAGTGATGAATCGTCACTCACCCGCTTTAACAAATGAGCTTAATTCTGTCTGTGGATGATCCGCCGTCAGTGCCTCTATCGAGTCTTCAACCAACACCTTACCTAGCGCCACAAACACAAACTTATTCGCGATACTGCGTGCGTCACCTAAATGGTGAGTCACCATCAAGACCGTAATATTTCGCTCTGCCGCTAATCGCTTCACTAAGCTAAGCATCTCTTCACGCAGCAAAGGATCAAGCGCAGAGAAAGGTTCATCAAGCAGCCAAATATCATGAGGTTGGACAAAACAACGCGCTAACGCAACACGCTGGCGTTGACCGCCGGATAAGTGCTCAGGCAACCTATCCAAATACTCAGCGACGCCAACTTGCGCTGCGGCTTGCTCCACAGCTTGCTTTTGGGTTGCAGTAAGCTTTAAACCTGGATGCAGACCTAAACCAATATTTTCTCGCACCGTAAGGTGAGCAAACAGGTTGTGCTCTTGAAACAACATCGCCAACGGACGCTGATGTGCTTCTTTACCAATAAGCGACTGCCCAGCCACTGATATCTCACCCGATGTAGGCTCGATAAACCCCGCAACTAGCGCCAACAGTGTAGACTTACCCGCACCACTCGGCCCCATAAGCGCAACAATATCGCCCTGCTCAGCTTGAAAATCAAAGCTAAACAACTCTCTGTGATAATGGTAATCCACATCTTTCATCACTAACATCATCGGTTCCTTAATTCTTTAGCATCGAGCTTAGATCTTCGAGTAAATAAGAATTCTATTAAGCTAAAACTGCCGACACTCAGTAACAGTAAGCTCACAGAAACTACCGCCGCCGCTTCCATTTGATAGCTGCCTAACAATTGGAATAGGTACAAAGGCAGAGTTCTAAAATCTTGGCTACCAAACAAAGCAATCGCGCTTAAGTCACCCATCGCCAACATAAAGCTAATCGAGAAGGCTTGCGCCATCGGCTTACGCAATGCTCGCCACTCCACTAACCTAAAACGCGTGAAACCTGTCATACCCAAGCTTGCACACACATACTGGTACTGCTGAGACAAATGCAGCATAGGTTGAGCTAGGGTTTTAATTACGTAAGGCAGCGCCATTAAGCTGTTGACGGCAATCACGATAAAGAAAGCTAAACTGAATACATCGGTGAATGAACGCAGTAATAAGAAGATACCCGTACTGATCACCAGCCCCGGAGTCACCAAGATAATAGTGCCAATCAGCTCGATTTTATCGGCTCGAAAATTCTTGTTCTGTAAACGCCATGCTCGGCTAGTCAGTAGTATGGCGATACCAATACCAACTGCGATAACACTTGCTAATGACGCGACTTTAACCGAGGTCATTAACGCCGCCCAAAACGGCTCGCTGCTGAGTACGGTTAATGCCTGCGAGTTAATTCCACTGACGATAACCATAGCTAATGGCGGCAATACCAGCATTGAGACTATGATGATCCAAAAGCTATCCCAAGCTTTTGACCACCAGCTGTCCTTAACCAAATATTTCTCTTCAGACAACTGACTGGCCGTCACTGAAATAGGCTTCGATAGGCGTTGAATGCTCACCGCTAGCACACCACACAGCAGCATTTGCCATATCGCGAGCAAGGCACCAGCTTGAAGGTCAAAGTCGAATTTAATCGCCTGATAAATAGCGAGCTCGATAGTGGTTGATTTAGGTCCACCGCCTAGCGCCATCACGGTAGCAAAGCTGGTAAAACACAACATGAAGACTAAGCCACACACATGAGGCAATTGCTGTCTTAAACGTGGCCATTCAACCCATCTGAATTTGTTCCAATGACTCATACCCAAATGAGCACAAAGCTTGTGTTGCTCGGCAGGCACGGTATCTAACGCTTGTAAAAGTAAGCGACTGGCATAAGGCAAGTTAAAGAAAACGTGCGCCAGCAAAATACCATTCAATCCGTATATGGAAAATGGCAATTCAATATCGAAGCTCGCCAAAAACTTAGCTAACCAACCACTATTGCCATAGATCGCAAGTAAGCCAAATACACCCACTAACACCGGCAGGACTAAGGTCGACGCGAACAGCCTTAACAACAAAGCGCGTCCAAAAAATTGTCTACGACACAGCGCATGAGCAATAGGTATAGCAAAGCCAACACTCAGTGCCGTTGAGAGTGCCGCCTGATAAAAACTGAATTTCGTTACATGCCAATAGTAGGGATCGGACCATACTTGGCTGATATCAAGAGAAGGGGCATTGCTAAGCAATGCCCCAACTGCTGAAACCACGAAGGCGGTAATGAGTATCGCAACCCAGATACCTACCTTAGGTGTTTTCTTTATCATAGATTGATTTTTTACCGTAAATGGTTCGCTCAGTTAACATCGAACAAACCTTTAAATACAGAAAGTTAGAAAGCTAATTTTTTAAAAGCAAATTAAAAAGTAAGTGCACTCTGCCATTCACGAATCCATGGCTTACGCTTAGCTGCAATTTCTTCGGGCGTAAAGCTTAGCGCTTTCTGAGGAACCGTAAGTTGCTCGAACCCTTTTGGAAGCTCAATATCGGTCACTGGGTACATCCAGTTGCCTGTTGGCATCGCCGATTGGAATTCATCACTTAGGATAAACGCCATAAACTCATCAGCAAGCTTTTCGTTCTTGCTGCCTTTAACCTTAGCGGCCACTTCCACTTGAGTGTAATGCCCTTCTTCGAAGCTTGCTGCTGCATACTTAGAATCGCTTTCAGCAATAATGTGGTAAGCCGGAGACGTTGTATAAGACAACACTAAATCCGACTCGCCTTCTAGGAACATAGAGTAAGCTTCAGACCAGCCTTTGGTTACAGTCACTGTTTTCTGAGCAAGCTTCTTCCATGCTGCTGTCGCTTCATCACCGTATACTGATTTCATCCAAAGCATCATGCCTTGGCCTGGTGTTGATGTACGTGGATCTTGGTAGATGACCTTAAGATCATCACGCTGCTCAACCAGTTCTTTCAAGCTCTTCGGCGGGTTTTCCAGTTTCTCTTTATTGTAAACAAAAGCAAAGTAGCCAAAGTCATAGGGTACAAAAGTGCTGTCGTTCCAACCATTAGGAAGCGTTACCGATGACGTATCAACATTATGCTCAGCCAATAAGCCCGTCGCTTTCGCTTCAGCCATCAGGTTGTTGTCGAGACCTAGCAAGATATCGGCTTTGCTGTTGCCGCCCTCAAGACGTAAACGGTTCAGAATAGACACGCCATCTTCTAGAGCGACAAAATTCACATCACAACCACACTTCTCTTCGAATGCTTTTTCAACGGCAGGACGAGGGCCCCAATCCGCAGCAAAAGAGTCATAGGTGTATATAGTCAAAGTGTTGTCTGCAGCAAAGGCAGAAAAAGAAATAGCTGTAGTAACAGCAAGGGTAGTTAATGTGAATTTCACTGGACGCTCTCCATGGTCTGAGCGGCACAGGTTTGAGGGAGGAGAACGGTAGAGGTTGTTCCTAACTCAATTCCTACGCCAGCATTATCTGGTTCAGGTTTACGGGTCCCAAGCACCTGCTTGATCTCAGCTCGCATTCATTATTTGAATGGTTCGCTCCCCGATGAGTGTTCAGAATTGTAATTTGATTTTTAACAATAAGCTATCAAGTTTGGATCAATTACGTTGATCGTAACCCCAACGTGGCACTAAACCTTGTTCGATACCAAGGTGATCTAGAATACGCGCCACCATAAAGTCGACCAGTTCTTCAATTGACTTAGGTTGATGATAAAAACCCGGGGCTGCAGGCATGATCGTCACGCCCATGGTCGAAAGTTTGTGCATGTTCTCGAGATGAAGCGTCGAAAATGGCGTCTCACGAACCACCAACAACAGCTGTCCTCGCTCTTTCATGACTACGTCTGCTGCTCGCTCAATCAGGTTATCCGACAATCCATGTGCAATCGAAGCCAAGCTTCCCGCGGAACATGGGCAAACGACCATCTGCTTCGGTGCAGCTGAACCAGAGGCAACCGGCGAGAACCAATCATCTTTGCCACACACCACCAGCTTTTCAGGGGCGCAGCCAAGATGTTTAACCAAAGCTTGTTTCGCCGCATCTGGCCCAGCAGGTAACTTAAGTTCATGCTCGGTCGCCAATACCACTCGCGCTGCCGATGAAATCAGCAAGTAGACCTGATAGTCGGCTGCCAAAAGGCATTCAAGTAAACGCAGGCCATAAGGCGCACCAGATGCGCCAGTGAAAGCAAGGGTTATCGCTTTATCGTGTTTTGTCATGTTCTCAATTACTTCAAATTATAAGGTCGTGGATGCCGTTAGCCTTTGAGTGCCAATCCATCCAACAGTTTTTGATGAATGCCACCAAAGCCACCATTACTCATTACCAAAATTTGGTCGCCAGCTTGTGCCTCTGAGACAATTTTAGCAACGAATGCATCCATGTCATCACTCACGTGTGCCGGTTGGTGACAAGCGTCTGCAACATCTTGAACTGACCAATCAATGTTATCCGGTTGGAATAAGTAGGTAGAATCCGCCTGCTTCAACGAATCAGCCAGTATTTCTTTGTGCACACCACGTTTCATGGTGGCAGAACGAGGCTCTAAAACGGCAATGATTTTCTTAGTGTCGACCTTATTACGTAATCCGCCGAGCGTAAGTTCAATCGCCGTTGGGTGATGAGCAAAATCGTCATAAACAGACACACCTGCCACCTCGCCTTTAAACTCCAAACGGCGCTTAGTATTAATAAAGGTAGCTAGTGATTCACAAGCAAGGTCAGGTGTCACGCCCACATGACGTGCAGCTGCAATCGCCATCAAAGCATTATTTACGTTGTGGTCGCCCACTAAATCCCAATTTACGGTTCCAACACATTCATTTTGGAAGTAAACCTCAAATTGAGAGCCATCTTTGACCAGTTTCTTGGCATCCCAGTCGCCTTGCTCGCCACTCGATTCAGTTTCACTCCAGTAACCGCGAGCTAGAACATCTTCAATAGCGCTGTCTTGCTTAGGTGAGAAAATGCGACCATTGCTTGGCACAGTACGCACCAAATGATGAAATTGTCGCTTAATCGCTTCAAGATCGTCAAAGATGTCCGCATGATCAAACTCTAGGTTATTCATCACTAAGGTTCTTGGGTGGTAATGAACGAACTTAGATCGTTTATCGAAAAAAGCACTGTCGTATTCGTCGGCTTCTACCACGAAGAACATGCTTTCACCAAGGCGAGCAGAGATACCAAAGTTACCCAACACTCCGCCAACTAAGAAGCCCGGTGCATAGCCACAGTCTTCCAAGATCCAAGCCAACATGCTTGATGTCGTGGTCTTACCGTGCGTTCCCGATACCGCTAACACCCAACGGTCATGCAGTAAGAACTCTTGCAACCACTGAGGACCAGAGGTGTATCTAAGGTTGTTATCCAACACATACTCAACACACGGATTACCGCGGCTCATTGCGTTACCGATAACCACGAGATCTGGCCTTGGTTCTAATTGGCTAGGGTCGAACCCTTCAATAATTTCAATCCCTTGTGATTCCAACAAGGTGCTCATTGGTGGGTAAACATTCGCGTCACTACCCGTAACCTTGTGACCTAATTGACGAGCCAATACCGCAGCACCACCCATGAAGGTGCCACAAATTCCTAAGATATGAATATGCATAAATTGCTTCCAAACGCTTGGCTAAATAAACAGTGCCTAATTAAAACGGCTTGCACTCATTATCATTAAATGGCGATTAAAAGCGAGCGGCAATGCAAAACAAATTGAGTCGACATAGTAAGTGAGATCTGTGTCGCTTAGTTCATTACCATTAAAAAGATCTAACCTTTAGAATTTAGGTAAGCGTCTAGATGAATAAAGCCCACTCAAGAGGCCGAATCTACAGTGCTCAAATCCCCCCTAATATTGAGAGAAGTTTAAGGAAATAACATGTCTGAGATGCGCACCCTTGGTGAGTTCATTGTTGAGAAACAGAGTGACTTCCCCCATGCAAGCGGTGATCTATCATCCCTTTTGTCGTCTATTCGACTTGCTGCAAAAATTGTTAACCGTGAGATCAACAAGGCTGGCCTAGTCGACATCACTGGCGCTGTTGGTACAGACAACGTGCAAGGTGAAGAGCAGCAAAAGCTAGACCTTTACGCGAACGACAAATTTAAAGCGGCTCTAGAAGCCCGTGACCAAGTTTGTGGTGTTGCAAGTGAAGAAGAAGACGAAGCTGTCGCCTTCAATAAAGAGCTCAACAAAAACGCAAAATACGTTGTACTGATGGATCCACTAGATGGCTCATCAAACATCGATGTAAATGTATCGGTTGGTACAATTTTCTCTATCTACCGTCGAGTATCACCGATCGGTACACCACCAACACAAGAAGATTTCTTACAGCCCGGACACAAGCAAGTAGCCGCGGGTTACGTGATTTACGGTTCTTCAACCATGCTTGTATACACAACAGGTGCTGGCGTAAATGGCTTCACCTACGACCCATCACTGGGTACCTTCTGCCTATCTCATGAAAACATGATGATTCCAGACGAAGGTAAGATTTACTCAATCAACGAAGGTAATTACATCCGCTTCCCTACGGGTGTTAAGAAGTACATCAAGTACTGCCAAGAAAATGAGCCAAGCGACAATCGCCCTTATACATCACGTTACATCGGTTCTCTAGTATCAGATTTCCACCGTAACCTTTTGAAAGGCGGCATCTACTTGTACCCAAGCACGCAAAGTCACCCTCAAGGTAAACTGCGTCTGCTTTACGAGTGCAACCCAATTGCTTTCCTTATGGAACAAGCGGGCGGCATCGCTTCAGACGGTGCTCAACGTATCATGGATATCAAACCAACTGAGCTGCACCAACGTGTACCTTTCTTTGTTGGCTCAACAAACATGGTTCGCAAAGTAGAAGAGTTTCTTGAGCTGAACCCTGAGTAGCCCTCTCATTTCATTCTCAAACTAACTGTCTCGTCCTAAAATACG
>NZ_JBFRSC010000029.1:7534-104009 GCF_041473335.1 Vibrio sp. 10N.222.55.C7 | reverse complement strand
CCGCGATGAACCTTTTTTTTATTTATTTTTTTGTTTCGCTAAATAAACTTGAGAACAGGTAAATATGTCCTTAATTATTAGAAGGGTCCGTTAGACAGGAGGGACGACATGTATCGTTATGTCAGTTCACCGCAAGCGTCGAAGTACATAGTGCCACCGCCTCAACATCGAGAGTTGTCGAGTGTGGATGTGCCTGAGTCTGAATTAGAGATGCGAGAAATATTGAATAATTGGTTTGCTGATGGTTTAGCGCCCATTATTGAAAGTGACGATGACTACATCTCTGCGAGCGATCACGTTCGATTTGAAAAGCTTAGCCGCACCGTTGGGATGTTGTTGAGAAACAAAGATTATTATTTTGCGGCTAAACGGATTTTATCAGTGTGGGAACAAGATTGTCTTGAAACCACTTATATCAATTATCTCATTTTGCGCAGTGAGCGAGTCACTTCTTTAAGGTAAGTTAATGGTGTGGCATTTGTCATTTTTCATTAGGCATTAGGCATTAGGCATTAGGCATTAGGGATTAGCGACTTAGGGTTCGTGTGCTTACGATCTTTTTATTTTTCTAACGAATCAGCAAACAAAAAGGGCAAGCTTGGAGGCTCACCCTAAAGGTCTTTGTTTTGGCTTAACGTTATTTTCAACTAATTCTCAACTGGGTTACGACTTACACCCAACCATCAAATTTGAGTCGTTTTTGAATTCTTTCGACCGCTTCTTTCTGCATTTGTCTAACACGTTCATTAGAAACATTCACATCCAACATTTGTCCGACCTCAGACAGCGTTTTCACCTTGTTATCAAAGAAACCAAAACGGTGGATGAGCACCTTTTGTAATTTTGGAGGAAGTGTATAGATGATTTGTTCTAGAGCTTGGGTAAAGGATTGATCCTCACAATCTTGTTGAGGGTCTGGGATATATTCACTTTCGCATTGATCAAGCACCATAGGCGCATGGCTAGTTCCAACCGTTGTCGTCACGTCAATAAACCCGCTTAACGCCACCAGTTGATCGACGCGTTCGGCCTTTACACCTGAACTGTCTGATAGCTCAGAAATTGAAACCTCTTTACTCATTTTTTTGCTTGCATCGAGCTTTTTTGAGGCGAGGCTGTTTATTTCTTTACACACGTGGGCTGGCAATCGAACGGTTCGACCCGTGTTCATGAGTGCGGCTTCAATGTTTTCGCGGATCCACCAAACAGCATAGGTTGAAAAACGATAGCCTGGTTCTGGATCGTATTTGTCGATGGCCTTAATCAAGCCAATGTTGCCTTCCTCGATCAGGTCGAGCAGGGTGAAATTATTGCCTTTACGTTTTAGGTAACTCTTTGCGATTTTCACAACAAGGCGCAGGTTTGATTCGATCATGACATCACGCGCTTTTTTATCACCCGCGCGATTCAATTTTGCGTAATACACCTCATCTTCACGCGACAGCAGATCAATGCCAACAATATCTTTCAGATAATGAGCATAAGGGTCTGCACTGGTAGAAAATGATTCGGTAATGGGTGTTTCATCCGTGAGCCCCTGAAACGCAGCAAAACTATCGTTGTTCATTTCCTTGTCCTTATCTAGCCGACTGAACGTTTTAGTTTTTTTATTATGCCACCAAGTGATTAACGCTTGGTTTCATTAGAGTGTAGATAACAATTTCTTCTTTACCAATAAATAAAATGCAATTTCGTATGTTTATGTCACAAAAAGATCTACAAATATTTAACTATTTTGCATCTCATCAAGTGTGTTGGTTTTTCGTTTAAAACATTAAGACGGATAGTTTATAAAGCATGTGTTATACATCGGTTTATCTAGATAAATGACGTGAATTTATAGGTGTGGGTTAGAACTATAATTGAGAGGAGAAATGATGAGAAAAATGTTAAGAGTCGAGGTTCAATGTTTCCAAGCACCTCAACTCTTTTAGCTGTGTCGGCTGTTAAGTATCGCCATGCACGTTTTAATTCTATCGACTAATAAGTGCTAAGAACCTCATCGATTTGCTGATTAATGATCTTCATTTCGCTGTAGATAACCGAAAGATCATCATCTTGCGGCGCAAGCTTATTGAGTGTGTTTTGTTCTACTCTTTCCAATGCAACTGTGGCCGTTTCTTCACCAAAGCTGGCTAAAATGCCTTTTAAGGTGTGCACGGTAAAATGAAGCTTGCCCCAATCTTGTTGTTGAACCAACTCTTCGATCTCTTGTAGCGAATTGCCATGGTCTTCTTGATATGTAGACAAAACGGCGTAAATGACGTCTCTGTCATTGTCTAAATAGGCGTTTAAAGCATCAAAGTCTAGCATGTGGACTCCTGTCGGCTGAATGTTGAAAATGGGCTAGGCGGCTTAGTGGAAAAACCATACCTTGATGAATCACTAATCCATTGATTCCATTTTGGAGGAAGTTCTAACTGTAAGATTTCTTCTAGATAGTCGTCGCTAAGTTTCTCATCTATATGAGCTTTATTGACGGCGTATATATAGTCAAGTTTGGCGGCAACTGAATATGGGTAACTGTGAATGTAGTCCTTTATTTCTTGGATCGAACCCAAATTTTCAATGTTTATACACGTTGAAGGGTCGACATTTTTGGACTCAAGTTGGTGATTTATGGCTTCTCCACGAGATTTGAGACATTCCACTGTTAAATGATAAAGAGAGTACTCACCAAAGTGGGCGAGCATGGGTAATAACTGAGTGAGCAAATAAGTCGGTTGGCTGTGGAAATTGTTCGCTAACAGTGTCGAAGCTCTAATCACTTTTTTGTGGGCAATCTGAGGGCTATTTTCGATGAGCAATATGCTGCTCTGAAATAGGGCAAGGCTGGCCAAAACTTGCTGCTGTTGTTTTACCGGAAGTTTCAGGTTTACCAACTCGGTGAATTGGTTGGCGTGCTCAAGCAAAATACGTTTGTACTTTAGTTGCGTCTCGCGCTGATACGTTGCTTTTAAGGAATTAAAGTGCGCACCAATGGAATGGATGACATCAATGTCAGCAGCTGAAATGTGGGTTGCATACATCTCACCTAACTTTATGATCATATGTGTGTTATCTGCGTTCTCAGCTAAGTCGATGGCCCTGATTGCACGATGGCTGATGCTGGGAGTCATCTCAAATGCACGAATCGCTAATTTAAGAGCAGGCAGCAGCATTTTATGTTTTTCATAGATACAGCTTAAGCAGTCAATCACGCTCAATGAGAGTGGCTGTGCTATTAGAAAATTGTGGAGCTTATCTATGGCTAAATTTGGCTTGCCTAAGCTGTCGAGAATCAGCGCCTCAGCCACCAATTTGGTTGGGTGCATGTTGGTTTTGGAGTTGTTAATGACGCTAGAGAGTAACTGCCATTTCTTACCTGCAATTAAATGTTCAATCAATGTCGCTTCGAACTGAACGCTAGTACCATTAGGGGAGATCGCCAAAGCTTGAGCTAATCTCTCTTGACTGGCAATGGGATACAAATCATTCAGTTGGGTGAGTTTCTTTGAAACGGACACGGCACTTTGGATCTTTTTACCCAACGTTTGAGTATTAATCGGTTTAGAAACGAAGTGGTGTGCTTCACCTGAAAGGGCGGTTAATACTGTTTCCTGACGCATATCCCCAGAGAGCAAGATTGTCGCCACAGTATGATCGATGAGGCGGTTTCGATACAGAATGCCCAACAGCTCAAAGCCAGTAAAAGACTGTTCTAAGTGGTAGTCAATGAGGAGTACATGAAAAGAGTGTGTCTCGACCGCTTTAATGGCTTTTCGATAGTCGGTCGCAATAAAAATACAGTCGCGCGAAACTCCCAAACTAGCCAGTTGCTGCTTAATAAGTATTGTTGCGCTTTTAGAGTCGTCGACGATCAAAATTCGAAGGTCTGTTGGTAAGGTCAAATCCATTTTCCTTAATACCAAATGTTATGTTTAATTTAGGTGTCAAGTTGCACATTGTCAAGGTGCCTATATCACATACAAACACTCAATAAACTATTGGTAATTAAAGAGTATTAGATAACATTTATGAAAGCCTTCAAACGCAGGTGACTTTTACCTGATTTTAGTGGGGTTATACGTGTTTAGAAATAAAAAAGAGGCAAGCCGATAAGCTCACCTCTCTGTTTTATTGTTCGATTTTTTATTCGAAATGTTGTTCTTTGCTTGAAGTTTTATTTACCGAAACTCTAGCGTTAATCACGCATGTTTAGAATCAATACTGCCGCTAGAGCCAAGAACGCCGTCATCATTAAGAACACATCGTTGTAAGCCATGATGGCTGCGTCACGTTGCATTGTGCCGAGCAAACTTGCTTGTGCTTGTTGCATCGCAGTTGCGGCATCACTTCCTGACTGAATGAAAAACGCTTGTTGTTGCTGAAGCGTCTGCCAACCAAGTTGACTCACTGAAGGTAGCGACTCCTTGATGTGTGCTAAGTGCTCACGGGTTTTGTTATCCAATAGCGTAGCGATAATCGCGATGCTGAAAGCGCCCCCTAAGTTCCGCATTACGTTGGTTAACGTTGATGCGTCTGGCGTGTCCATTTTGCTGATGTTCTTCATGGCAACCAAAGACAGCGGAACCATGATGAACGGACTACCAATAGCACGCAGAACCATAGATAAAATCAGCTTTTGCCCGCCAAAATCGATTGTCATGTGTGTATTTACGTAACAACTAAAACCGAACATCGCGAAGCCAAAGGTAACCAAGTACTTAGGCTTAATGATCTGTGTTAGCTTTGGCACAATTGGGAATATCAGAAGCTGTGGGAAACCCATCCACATTAGCACTTCACCAATTTCCATCGCGTTATATTGCTGAATTTGAGTGAGATACATCGGTAGAACATAGATAGAGCCGAGCAATGCCATTCCTAGAATCAAATAGGCGATACAAGACATCGCAAATTGCCCATCCCGCAATAGCCGCAGGTTAACCAATGGCTTCTTGTGTTGGAGTTCGTTTATCACGAAGTAAACCAAACTCACCGCCGACACGATACTCAAGCCAATAATAAAGCTCGAACTGAACCACTCTTCACGGTTACCTTCTTCTAACACCACTTCCAAACAACCTAGCCCTAATGCCATGGTGGCGATACCAAACCAATCGGCTTTTTTCAGCGTGCCAAGGTCGAGCTTTTCATCGTCCAAGCCATATCGGATCATGGTGATCACAAGCAAAGCTGGCGGAATATTGATGTAGAAAATATAGTGCCACGAGAAGTTCTCCGTCAGCCAGCCACCAAAGGTAGGGCCAATCGATGGAGCAAAGGTCGCGGTTACACCAAACAGTGCCATACCCACAGCACGCTTGTTGACCGGCAATAACTGAATCACCAGCGAGAAAGCAAGCGGGATTAGAGCACCACCACTGAAGCCTTGCATCGCGCGGAACACGATCATCGAGGTCATGTTCCAAGAGAACGAACACAACAAAGATGAAATGGTGAAAATGGCTGTCGTCCACGTGATATAACGGCGTTTACCGAGCGCTTTAGAAAGCCAACCACTGAGTGGGATAGCGATCATCTCTGCGACTAGGTAAGACGTAGAGATCCACGAGCTTTCATCCAAGGTGGCTGATAGCGCACCTTGAATATCTTTGAGAGACGAGTTGGTGATCTGAATATCCAAGATCGCCATAAACGCGCCAATCAAGCCGCCAAATAGGGCGATCCAATGGCGTCTCGAAACCTCGTCATCATCATTTGTTTGGGTGACAACACCAGCGTTACTCATGGTCTAGCCTCGTTTATCGATGGTCGCTACCACAGACAAACCAGGAAGCAGTCGACCTTTCAACTCTTGCTGATCTGGAATAGTAATTTTAACCGGTACACGTTGAACGATTTTAGTGAAGTTACCGGTCGCGTTTTCTGGTGGTAGGAGCGCAAATTTAGCGCCAGTCGCAGGGGAGAAACTGTCTACCACACCTTCAAGAGGCTGCCCCGGGAACGCATCCAGCTCTACTTCAACCGTCTGACCTTTGTGAATACCACTTAGCTGTGTCTCTTTGAAGTTGGCTTCAATCCACACTTGGTTGTTTGGTACCAAGCTCATCAGTGGTGCGCCTGCTTGAATCAGCAAGCCTTCACGTACGCTGCGCTTACCAATCACGCCATCTGCTGGCGCGTAAATTTTGGTGTAATCAAGGTTAAGCTGTGCTTGATCTCTCTGGGCTTGAGCTTCGGTCACGGATGCATTTGCTTGCTCAATCTCACTAGCGATAACGGTTAATTGGTCATTGGTTGCAACGAGGTTTGCTTTTGCTTCTTCTAAATCTGCCTGAGTTACTTTTTGTTGTGCAACCATGCTATCGACTTCATCTTGAGACGCGTAGTTACGCTTTAGTAAGCTACGAGAACGTACCACTTGTTGAATCGCGCGTTCGTATTCAGCTTGTGCAGAATCAACGCGGCTTTCTGCTTGATTGATCTTGCTACGTTGTAACGTTTGTTGTGCCACTAGATTTTTGACGTCTGATTGCACGACGCTTAAATGGGCGTTTGCTTGAGCGAGTGCTGACTGGTAATCACGGTCATCGATTTGAACCAGCAAATCACCTTCTTTAACCGATTGGTTATCACTCACATAAGACTTAACAATATAGCCAGAGACCTTAGGGCTAATATTCGTGATGTCGCCTTGTAGGTAGGCATTGTCGGTAGATTCAAAGTACTGGCCATAGCCGTACCAGTATCCAGCACCGGCTAAACCCAATGACAGCATGATCGCAGTAGCAATAAGCGGAGCTTTTTTACGTTTTTTTGTGCTTACTGTTTGCGAAGCGTTGTTGTTCTCTGTCATTTTTTCTTTCTCATTTTGTTTTTATTTAGATGTAACGAATTGTAAATAAATTCGATTGATTGATAAGATAGGAAAAAAGGAAAACACTGTTGCAAAAATCTAACTAATGGCGCTTTGGGAGAAGTACGATGGACTTAAATGCTGTGACTGTTTTTACACAAGTTGTTGATTGTGGGAGTTTCACGCACGCAGCTGAAGCATTGAACATGACCAAGTCGACCGTCAGCCGAAAGCTAGACGAGCTGGAACAGCATCTAGGTGTGAGGTTGATCACTCGTTCGACACGAAGTTTAGTCTTAACGCCAGAGGGTGAGCGCTTTTATCAGTCGAGCATGCAGATGCAAGAGGTCATGAACCAAGCTGAGCTAGAGGTTTCAGCCAATCAGGATTTGATCCGAGGGCAGTTGAATGTTGTGTTGCCTGTCGAATTGGGGCATCAAGTATTAGCCAAATACATCCACAGCTTCCTAAAAGAGCACCCAAACGTGACTTTGAACTTAGAACTGTCGAATCGAGAAGTCGACATCATTGCGGAGGGTATCGATCTTTACGCACAAATTGGTGAGCTAGTGGACTCGAGCTTGGTTTCTCGCTACCTCACAACATCAAAGCGTGTATTGGCAGCCAGCCCTGAGTATTTAGAGCAGTTCGATGACGTCTCTTCACCCGATGATCTTGAACCGCCATTCAGAATGATTGAGGTGGTGAACAAGGCCGCGCGTCTACCCAAGTGGCATTTACAATTAGAAGGCGGTGAGTCGATTTTGATCGATCTGCCGTGTCAGTTACGGGTGAATACCATCACGGCATGCCTAACAGCTTGTGTAGATGGGCTCGGCTTGGCGGTGCTTCCTGAATTCATTTGTCGGGAACACTTTAAGACAGGTAAGCTGATTCGTCTGTTACCTGAATATGAGATGCCAGAAGTTTCAGTAAGCCTAGTGTATGCAGACAGGCAGTTGATGCCGAAACGTAAAAAGGTCTTTATCGACTATCTACTGACTGCCTTTCAAAATAGGAAGCAAAAGTAACGGGGAAAACCTTAGCGGTTAAGTGCTTAGGCTTCCTATTATTCGTTATTGTCTAAACCGTATCGAAGCTAACTATGATCGGGCTGCCAGTCGACGACTTGCCCATTCGCCAATATAGCTTTGACCGATAGGGCAGCAATATCGACACCGTTGTAACGAAATGCCTTGTTAGAAAAGTTAGCAATGATCTTACTCCCGTCACTGAACAAGGTTTGTTGAACCTTGCCGCTATTGTCTAACCACAAGAAGTCGACTAATTGTTTATCCCATAGCTTCTCATGTATTGGCTCAAATCCATCTTGATAGTGCTTCAAAGCTTTAAGCCTTGGGCTTGAGCTCGATAACGCTTCATCTCGTGTTAAGTGAACCATGGCTGGCGTGTTGTAAAGCATGGCAGTCAAATCACGATGGGCTTTCACATTGGTGAATTTCAAGCTGTCTGAATGCCAGTGGTGGGTGTTAATCACTTCGTCATGAAATACGGTTTGGTATAGTGGAATTCGGTATTGAGGCTAAAACAGCAATGACTTGTAGGGGTCTTTGACCTTAGCGGACTTGAAGAAAAAGTCAGGTTTATGGTCTGGATACCAACGACCCAAGTAATAAGGTGACTTGCGGTTTTCTTTCATCTCTTTGTCTGACCAACCAAAGCCGACCGTTTCTAAGCCGTGTGCAAAAGCGATGCCTTTTGTCGTCAGGCTATTGCCATCTTCAGAACCAAGCACTAAATCTGGTTGTTCGCTTAACCACTGCATTCGGTTATTGAAGGCAGAAAGCGTATCCGACTCACTGCTATTATCGCTGTAGTCCTCACGCGCCATCGCAGTTGCATCAACATCTAGGAACAGGCTATTGAAGTGACCAAAGCGCATGATATCTGCGGCGCGCTGTTTTACATAATCCAAATGGCAATTCGGGTTCAAGTAAAAGCCGTTTCCACGAAATCCTTTTTTCAAACTCCCATCCGCTAGTTCAATCGCACAACTTTGACGCATCGGCTCTGGTAATTGAGCGGTTAGCCAGTTGTCATTGAGTTTCGCAGGAATGGCTGTGTTGTAGGAATCGTAGGTGCCGACCAGATATCCGGACTGTTTTGCCAGAGCCACGGCGTTAGGTTGATAGAATGCTGGCATCCAATTGTCGAATCCGAGCCACAGTTTGTTTAAGCCTGCCTTATTTAGGTTGGTGAGCATGTCTGAAGACAACGCTTGTCCCCAAGTCTCTGACGAGTTTAGGTACAGGGAAGCGTGCTTTAGCAACCAGTTCTTCTTATCCTGTGCTGCTTTATATTGCGCTTTAATCGTGTTGTTTTCGAGTGTCGGATTACCAACAGGATATAACACCAGCAATGACTGGCTAATAGAGTCCAACAATAGTTGTTTGTGGTACTGACTGAACCAATCTTTCCCCTTGGAGAGTGACGATAGCTCTCTTTTCGCTTCCGCAGAAACATTGAGTTTAGAGCCCTCTAGATACCATGTTTTCAATCCCCACCAGTCACTCACATCTTGGATGCTTAATGGGTCTTTGCCAAATAGGTAAACGTGGCTCGCGCCGATCAACTTAGTCACATCTGGATTGCGCTTTTGCTTTGCTACAAGCGTTTCAGACTGGTCATTATTGATGCGCTGCCTTCATATCAATTTTGGTTTTTGTATTTGAGGAAGCATTAGAGGATGCATCTGAAAAGAGCAGTTGATTGTTGGTTGCATTAACCATTTGATAGCTAATGAAATGATTGTTTTGCTGTACTGTCCAAAAAGGCATCTTCAAGTCTTGAGTAGTGTTACTTCCAGAATGGTTACCGACGAGATAACTTGCCCAAAGCTTGTTGTCAGTAGGCACGCGCATACCTTCACTAAACGGAAGAAATAGTGTCTGAGTTTGTTGTTCGGCAAGATCAAACCACGCCAATTCGATGGGTTTGTTTCGTTTCACCTGTATATTTGAAGGTAAGCTGAACTGAAAAGTGAGCTGGTCTTGATTAAGCTCTGCCTTAACGTTTATTCCACTGGGTACTAAGGTCCAAGTGGCGATTTTTGCTGAGTCAGCTTTATCGGAAAAGCCAATGACCAGATTGGTCGCTTTCTGTGGTTGGCTATCAACGGTGAGAGCAGCACTGTTAACGCTTAAGCCGTTCCAATCGACCTCTAAAGTATTCGATGAGGTAGCGACGGTATTGTTGTTACTGGTGAGCGTTATTTGGCTCGCTTGTGCGTTGGATGAAAACAGACAAGCTGTTGTTAAAGCCACAATGGCAAAATTAGAAAGATTGAGTGGGTGACGTACGCTGAGCATATTTAGATTCCGTAAAGGGTAACTACGGTTATTACACCTAAGTAGCGCTAGTGCTTTGTCACCTATATGTCTCTATTTTCTGTTTGGCTTTAGTGGTTTTCCATTAGAAAGGCACGGCGACGCGCTGCACATATTGGACTTCAATAGCGCCTTGGTATTCAAACATTTCAACCGAAGCACTCAAGTGCTTGGCTTTGGTTCCAAGTGGACTTTCTGTGGGAACGGGTGCTTGCGCTGTTTTGATTGGCACTTTGTAACCCAGCAGGTTGTAGTTTTCATCAAACCATTGCCAACTCACGTTAGCGTCGGGGCAGTTGTCGATCACCTTTGGAGGCGAGAGCACGATATGTGGTTCGCTGAGTTTACTTTCGAGCGTCAGCCATCGATTACTGTTATTTAAAGCGACAATAATAGGGTAGTGATTTGAACCTATCTTTAGTTGATAAACACCAGATTCGGGTTTGATGAACATTTCATTGGTTTCAATCTCTTGATACTCATTATTGGAAGCGAGTTGTCCATCGAGAAGGACTTTACCTTTAGGCGATACCAAAGAAAGAGTTTGAGTTTCTGAGCCTTTGCTGAGTTGCTCGGCAGAGACTTTGATTTGATAACCGTGCGACGACAGGCCATAGCGTCGAATGAAGCTGACTTGGATGTGGTGTTTTGGCTCAGCACTTTGTTTGAGTAAGGTTCCACATTGAGTCTGGCTCAGGATCTCTTGTTTGACTGGCAGCCAAAGCTCACTATCGAGTGATTTGTGATCGAGTGCGATTTGCAGCTCTTGCCACGCAACTTGAGGTTGGTCATCAAGTAGAGATTGATAGGTGTGCTGCAATGGCGTGTCGGTAAACCATGCCGCATGACTTGCGAGCGGCAATGTGTAGATCAGTGCGGTTAACGAAGTAACTTTCATTATGATTCCCCGGCCAAGCGGTAATCAACGCCACGATGTGTTTCTATATTCAATGTTGGCAGCTTCTGGCGTAAGCGCAGTATGTGATTATCAATAGTTCGGGTACTAGGAAAAGCCTGATATCCCCAAATCTTATTGAGTAATTCATCTCGGTGAAACACACGACTTTGGTTCTGAACAAACAGTACCAATAGCTGAAACTCTTTAGGTTTTAGTGTTACAGGGCTTTCATCCAGATAAGCGATCCGTTCCGACAAGTTGATTTGGATATTTGCGTAAGTTAAGAGGCTCACACCTAACGGACGTAGCTGGGTAATGACTCGAGCGAGTAACTCGTCGTTCGAAAATGGTTTAGTCACATAGTCTTTGGCACCCGCCATTAAACCTTCAACACGTTGTTGAACTTCTACTTTAGCGGTCAACACAATCACAGGCAGCGCTTTGAGGAGCAACCAGTTTGGAAGGTGTTGCAAGCTGTCCCCATCTTCAAGCTGTCGATCCAGTATCACAAGATCGGCTCGAAACCATTTCTTACTGGCATTCTCTGAATCCTTCGCCCAAAGGCATTGGTAACCATTGGATTCAAAGAAGCTGACGAGGCCTTGTCCAAGCAGTTGGTCGTCTTCAATCAGCAGTAGGGTGTTCATAAGCAATTTCCAAAATACATCGGGTTGGGTTACGAAGAATAATGAGGCGGCCATTCGCTTGCTTCATCAAGTGCTCGACAATAGTCAGGCCAATGCCCATGTTATCCAGTTCGTGCGTTTCACTTGGCGTGACACCAGACATGAGCCGTTGTATCGGTGAAGGGAAGTGCCCCTCGTCTTGTACCTCAATCGTCAGCTTGTCACCGAGTTCGACCTTTACCAAAACCTCACCTTTACCATGTTGTTTGGCATTCTTGATTAGATTATCCAAGCAGATGGTTAGCCAGTAATAGGGAAGGTTCAGTTCAACTTCACGCGCTTCACATTGATAAGAAATATTGTGCTTTTCACAGACATGATCGAGCCACTCTTCTAATGAAGCGTTTTGCTTCAACAAAGGCTCTGACTGATCCGAACTTAGGTACACTTTGCTGTTTTCGGTGAGCTGAGAAAGCCTTTGATAGTCAGATATTAAACGCCAAACCGCACTTTGAGTTTCATCAGAAAAGTCATCGTAGCGATTTCTAAACATTTCGACGGTTAAGCCTAGGCTAGTAATAGGCGTGCGCAGTTCATGAGTAAGAAGCTGTAAAACGAACTGCCTCTCTTTTCGTTGTTTTGTTCTTAGGTATAAGACTCTAGCGAGCCCGGAAAGCAACGTTAGCAGCAATGTAAAGATCAACGTTTTCATGATCAGATTGTCATTGCTAGGCTCGTTTAAGCACACGTTACTGTAACGAAAAGTACAGGTTTCACCTGCCAAAGATACCTCTTGTTGCTCTGCGATAGGTTGCCAAACATCTAAGGGAATAGCTTTCCAGCCTTGTTCGCCACTTAACCAAAGCACATCATCTTGTTGCCAAGCGCGGTATCCATTGAGCAGTGCTTCTCTGCCTTGTGCACTTAGGCTTTCTAGTTTGTTATATAAAGGGTGCAGAGGGTTGGTAAGACTCAAAAATGGGCGTATCTGCTCGGTCACATCTGGGTAAGCGGCTAAATAACGACCAGCAAAGCTGCCACCGGCAGGGTGACGTTTGGAGTGTGCTGCAAACCAAATCGAATCCAATGTTTGTTGCTGACACAGAGCGAGCTCGAACTCGATGGCTTCATGTAATGAAGGGTTACTGCTTTCAATCGCTTGGCAGTGATCTTGTATTGACGCTAACGCTGCGATGTCGTCCCAACTGAATTGGTTGAAATCAGGATAGCGGCTATTTTCATGGAGCAGAACTTTCGGATACTGAGCCAACTCTTGTTGAGATACTAAGAGTGGGGATGATTGCCAGCTCAGTTGATACAGAGTTTGCCACTTATCTTGCAAACTTTGGGCATTGACTAGGGTTGGGAGCCAAAAGATCAAGCAAAGAGCTAATGTAAACCTGCGCATCCAATCATTCTCGTTAAAAGTCGTGGGGCGAGTCTAAAGAGTTTTGGGCGCGATTTGTAACCTGAATGTCAACAAGTGTTCTTTTAACAACAAATTGTCGAGTGGGTCATGCTTTTAAATAATAAAGTACAAATACAGTAAGTATCATTTATTTGAAATAAAATAGATAATTGTGTACTTACTGTCATTATTAGGCGAAGTGAGGGGACTATACTGGGCTCATACCTAATAAGAGGAACCATCATGAAACTCATCATCAAATCAGTATTGGCAATCAGTATTTTGGCTACAGGCTCTGCTCATGCGTTCGAATTAACCAGCAACGATATTCAAGAAGGTCACCCAATGGCAAAGACTTTTGAATACTCTAGTTGGGGTTGTGACGGCGATAATCAATCACCACAATTGATGTGGAAAGATGCACCAGCAGGTACCAAAAGCTTTGCTATCACAGCTTATGATCCAGATGCACCGACTGAAAGTGGCTTCTGGCATTGGGTTGCGTTTGATATCCCTGCAACTGTGAACGAGCTACCTCGCGGTGTCGACATCTCTAAAGTCGGTGGCAAAGAAGGTCGCATTGATTACGGTACAGTTGGCTACGGTGGCGTTTGTCCTCCAGAAAAAGATGGTATGCACCGTTACCAGTTCACGGTTTGGGCATTACCAACGGACAAACTTAACCTCGACGAAAATACGCCGTCGGCTGTGGTTGGATTCACGTTGAACAGCATGGCTTTAGACAAAGCTAAACTGACCGCAACTTATACACGTTAATAGCTTATGTACGTTAAAGCTTATACACGTACATAATAAGTAAACAAGGGGATGAGATGAATCATCAATATCAAGTGACGATCTTTCGTGCAGAGCAGTTACAAAAACTGCGTAATGTGAGGATTCTATCCCCTAGTATCATTCAGATTATTACAGGCAGTAAGCGCCTGTTTTGGAAAGATTCAGCGGCAGAGCTCTCACATTCTGAGCTGTTGTTTTGTGAGGCATCAGCTTCACTAAGTTTTGAGAACATGCCCCACAAAGGGCGCTTCTTGTCGCGAGTGTTCAGCTTTCAATTCCAACCTTCTCAGGCGATGCTTGATTTAAGTGAGGAACGGTCGAATGATCTGGGACTGCCTACAGTAAAAGTGGATCGAAACTTACAAGACTCACTCAATGCTCTGTTCTCTTTTGATACACAGAGCATGAGCAAAGAGACTCAACAGTTTTGGTTGCAGGGCTTGTACCAGCAATTAGCTGAAAAAGGGGTGTTGCATCTATTGTTTGTCAGTGCCAACGTCTCGTTTAGCCAAAAGCTCAGCCATTACCTTTCACATTCACCAGATGAGAAACATCCATTAGAGTCGGTGGCGGAGCGTTTTGCGATGAGCCGAGCCACGTTGATTCGGAAGCTCAAACTGGAAGGCATGCAATATCGAGAGGTACTGGCTGAAGTTCGCTTGAGTCACGCGCTTTATCTGATGCAAAACGGACAGCAGAATGTGGCGATGTTGGCTCAGTCTTGCGGTTACCAATCGGAAGGGCGTTTTAGTCAGCGCTTTAAAGGCAAATTTGGTTTGTCGCCAAGTGAATACATCAAAACCGTCGTCAGCCATAGAGTCGCGACGCCATAGTCATTATGTTTGGCTTAAACGCTCACTTTCTTATCTCGTGCTGCCAATGCCGCGAAAATCGTGCACGCAAAGGCAACAGATGCGATCAACAGAATCGGCACACTCCAAGAATCTGTCTGAGCATGAAGCTTACCCACCAGCGTTGGACCAGTGGCTGCCAACGCATAACCGATTCCCTGAGCCATACCCGACAATGATGCGGCTTGGCTGCTATTCGATGTACGCAAGCCAACAAAAGAGAGCGCGATAATAAATGTCGAGCAGTTGGCTAATCCAAACAGTCCCACCCAAAAGATCGCAAACTCAGGCAAATACAGAAGACCAATCAATCCAACAAATACACTCGATGCACATAGAGTGATGAGCCATTGTTGATTGTCACTTTTGGCTAAGAACGGCAGTAACAGCAGCCCCGGAACCATAGTCGAAAATTGCAGAAATCCATAAATGTAGCCCGCGTCGATTTCGCTGTAGCCAAGATCGTTCAATATCTGTGGCAACCAGCCAGCCAAAGAGTAGAAGGTAAATGAGTTAAGCCCAAGCGCTAACGTTACTTGCCACGCTACGCCGCTTTTAATCATCTGTTTCATCGGCAGAGGTTTGTCTTGTTGCTTGTTATTGCTGGCCGAAGATGAGCGTTTTCTGATTTTAGGCAACCAGATCATCAAAGCTAATATTGGAAATACCAAGTTCATTAACAGCGCTAATTGCCAACCCGTGATCGTAAATAAGGTTAGATTTGAAAACGGCACCATCAAACTTGAGCCTAACGTCGACCCGATGCCCATCGTAAAGATGTACAGAGAAGTCACAGTAGCGATGCGTGTCGGGAAGCTAACTTTCACTACTACAGGCAACAACACATTACCAATCGCGATACCAAGCCCGATCATCACCGTGCCGATATACAAGGTTGGGGTTAACCCAGCAGAGCGCAGTGTAATACCCGTAGTGATCAGAACTAAGCCTAATAACAGGCTAGGCTCTAGACCAATTCGTTGGGATATCTTGGTGACTAATGGTGAGAATAAGGCAAAAGTTAACAGTGGCAAAGCTGTTAAGAAGCCTGCAGCCGATGACGTAAGGTTGAGGCCTTCCATAACCTGAGAAAGCACAGGAGCCAAGCTCGTAAAAGGCCCACGAAGGTTAAGTGCTAGGAATAGAATCCCTAACATCACGAAAATGCTATTACGAAGAGAGGCGCTCATAGGTTGTTCTACTGTTTGCTTATGAGAAGACAGGCTAGCCTACAGATCATTGAATGATTACACAAATACCGTTTAAATAGGTTTACTAATGATTGAACCTGCGCAGTACGCGCTTAGCCCGAAAAGTCACCCATGACTGTATTAAATATCGACAAGCTCATCTCGGACTTCCCACTGCTTCAACAATTGATTGCATTGGAAGACGTGGTTTGGTTTAACCCAAATGTGACGACTCTGGAGCGCGGTTTGCTTTATGTGGGATTAGGCGAACAAGATATTCACGATGCGAGCATGAGGCTACAAAGGTTTGCTCCTTATCTAGCCAAGGCGTTTCCTGAAACTCAAGCGATCAATGGCATCATCGAGTCTGAGCTTATTGACATTCCATCTATGAAATCAGTATTGGAAGCGCATTATCAGCAGTCTATAAAAGGGCGTTTGATGATGAAGAAAGACAGCCATTTGCCAATTTCAGGTTCAATCAAAGCTCGCGGTGGTATTTATGAAGTACTAACGCATGCCGAGAAGCTTGCGATTGAAGCCGGGTTACTGTGTGAGAGCGATGACTATAGTAAGTTGCTCGAACCTGAATTCCGTGACTTCTTTCAACAATACAGCATTGCGGTAGGTTCAACGGGTAACCTAGGTATGTCGATCGGTATCATGAGTGCAAAATTGGGTTTTACGGTCTCTGTTCACATGTCGGCAGACGCGAGATCTTGGAAGAAAAGCAAACTTCGTGAGCATGGCGTCTACGTTGTTGCAAATATGAGCTGCTAAAAAGATAAGTCATGATAGAAGAGTGTTGTTTATAGCTTGTACACACTCTTTCTCACCTCTAAATCCCACCTTAATTCAAACAATAACTTGCACAGATCGTTATCCAAAACACACATTTTATAAATTAAGCTTCTTAGATGTTCTAACTATCAGTTAGGTTGAGTGGCATTCAACTTGATAGGGATTGAGCAATGCAGACGGACAAAGTGATACAGACAAGACACATAAACACACCAGAAAAATTACTCCAGCGTTTAGATGCGATTGGGGAGTCTTTGGAAGCATCGGGTAAGGCTCATGCTTTGCTGGGATTGGGCTCAGTAGGTATTGAAACAGAACGACTTGATCAGTATTCAGATGTCGATTTTTTCGCAATAGTGCAAACAGGGCACAAGCAGTATTTCTTAGACAGTTTGCATTGGCTATCTGATATTCACTCAATCGACTACGCAGTGAGAAATACCGTCGATGGCTATAAAGTTCTGTACGCTGACGGAATCTTTTGTGAGTTTGCAGTGTTTGAACCCCACGAGTTAGCGCACATTCCGTTTGCTGAAGGGCGTATTGTTTGGCAGCAACATGAATTTGATACACAGTGTTGTGTTTCACCAATAAAAGGGGAGACAGACACTAATTCCCAAGATTGGATCATTGGTGAGGCTCTAACCAATCTTTATGTGGGTATGTCTCGTTATAACCGAGGCGAAAAGCTGTCGGGCAGTCGGTTCGTTCAATCTTACGCACTTGATCGTTTGATCGATCTTGTGGATCAAACTGAACATTCTGAGCCTGAATTTGTCGATGAGTTTATGTCGGATAGAAGGCTAGAAGCACGCTTCCCTAAGTTTGCCCAATTGCTACCAACCTTTACCCAAGGCTACGAGCGCACCGCTGAATCGGCACTTGCCCAACTAGCATTCCTCAACACCCACTTCGCAGTCAACCAAGCCATGTGTGACCGAATCTCTGAACTGTGTTCCAGTAAAGATTAAGCTTATAGCGTGTGAATCCCCAAGCCTAACTGACACCACCTTTCAGATGATAAGCGGCGGGCAACCTAATTGAGCTCTCGAATTATTATTCTTAAGCACTAAACCCGTACGCTTTTGTTTACTCTTCAAGACCGTGACTGTTCGTGTTTACTCCGCTTATCACTGGATGTAGTCAGCCAAATAAAATACAATCGAACAATGTTTTATTAATTCGTGCTTTATCATTATGATGAGAAACTTACTCATATTCATCGTTAGCCTGTTCTTCTTAACAGCCTGTTCTTCAACGAGTAATCATCAGCTAGACGACGAGACATTGAGCAACGAAGACGCTATGTCGAAAAGTATAGAGGGAGAGAGTAATCTCGAGACTTCAAAGGATACAAACGCTGAGACCAGCGTTGATTCTTCCCATGATTCAATCGTTAATCATCAACCACTCACTAACCTTGATTCAAATAAAGACACGATAGCTCACGCCAATGCAGAGCCAGAATCAGTGGGACCTTCTCAACTAGCAGCGACAGAAACAACGGAAAGCGATGCTAAGAGTGGCGGTGAAAAAGGCATCGGAAGCTATTTTATTCGTCATAATAAACCGACTAAGACGGTGATTAAATCACTAGAGGGCGTGACAGATGCATTGAACGTCATGACGTTTGGGATATTTGCCACCGGTAACGGTTAAATCGTTAACTTAGAACCACAACCTAATAGATAGAATGAAACGTGAAGGCGAGCCAGATGGTTCGCCTTTTTTGATCTTCTAAATCTGGCCACCGTTGTTCCTAAGAATCATGCTCACTTATCTGAGCGCTGAGTCAGGCGACGGTTAACGAAAATAGGAAATTATTAGTTCTGGAAGGGAGTCGCCGAATTTACCCTGTTTGACTTGTTATATGCATCAAGGGTTCTAATACTCATCCCAAAGTAAGCAATGAAATCTAATCTTACAAAGACAAGCCTTATATTCACTTATGAGCATAGTAAGATGTTTGCTGTTAAGTCGGTTTGGGTTTAGTTATCAATATTCTAGGGAAGAAAAATGAAGAATAAGAGTGTGTTTTTAAGTGCTGCATTGGTGATGTTGTCAGCTCATGCAAATGCATCAGACGCGAACCATGAGTCTGTATCAGATGGTGTTATCGCAGAACAAAGAGCAAAGCTTTCTGAAAATACCCAAGGACAAGGTTTTGGACCGCAAGCTCCACGAGATTTGGGTTCATTAGAAGGTAAAAATACTAGGCTGTTCTCGGATGCCCCTGATTCAACAGCGATGAACTTATGTAATATTCACTTCCATAAAAATGCTGAGCATAAAGGTGGAGAGTTTACTCAATACGCTGGTAACGGTGATGGTAAGGGATTCCAGAGTGGCTTTAAATACACAGGCAAGCTGAGTTCTGCTGAGCTGAAACCATTTGAGGGCAAGGTTTGTCCGAGCGAGCATGGTTCTTTGCATTCGGGTGACACCATTGAAGTTCACTATGTTTATTCAACGGCGCAAGTTGAACCGGGTGAAACACTGGGTGCTTGTTTTAACGATGCGATTACCAACCCGCAACTGCGTGTAGAAACCCAAGTTTACGTATTAGTGAATGACGACAAAGCACCCGACTTTGAAGCGCTCGCTAAACATTCAAAAGTGAACGGCTTACACCAAGCACCAAACATCCCACAAGATACGGGCTCAGCGATCCAATACGCAGGCTCTACAACGGGTCCTGGTTATAATGAGCAAGGTTCACCTTTCCAAGTAACATGGAGCGTTAGACCACAAGTCGCGAAAGTAAATATCGCGACAGTAGGTAGCTGGTGTGAAGGCAATGACTTTAACGAAGATCACGCCCACGGTGTGAGAAATTTGGTGGTTAACCCTGAGTTGTTATCACCCATTCGTAACGACTAAACGATTCTGGCGAACAAAATGATTAAGGCGAGCCAATAGGTTCGCCTTTTTTATGCCCTAACGAAAAGTACTTAGGTTTAGGTTTAATTAAGTCTGGTGGGTAAATTACGTGCGACACTTATTCAATACATGAGTTGTGTAAATCGTATTTAGTAAAAAACGTTCTTTACCAGAATCGAAGCTCCATGATACGTTCATGATCAATTATGTTGGGTTATAGAAAAGGACGGTCCAATGTCATTAGAAAGTGCGATTACATTCTTTATTGCCATGTTTGTATTTGGTATTACTCCGGGGCCTGGCGTCTTTGCCATTTTAGCTCGTGCTATGGTTCAAGGATGGCGAAAGTGCGTCACGCTTTCGTTAGGTATGATATGCAGTGATCTTATTTACCTTGCGCTTGCCTGTTTCGGTCTAGCAACGATTGCCGAGAATTGGTCGATTGCGTTTGAGGTGATTCGCTATGTTGGTGCAGCTTATTTGATTTACTTGGGCTACAAGATGTTTAAGAGCCTGCCTGAAGTGCAAGGCTCTGCGGAACTTGCGGCCAAACAGAGACAGAAATCTGAACTCGCGAGTTTCGCGCAAGGCTTTTTGATTTCAGCATCGAACCCTAAAGTGATTCTGTTTTATATTTCGTTCTTGCCGACTTTTATTGATCTGACTGTTCTGCGCTCACAAGATATCGTATTAGTTTCTGCTTTAGCATCTGTTGCTCTGATGTCAGGCTTAATGCTTATCGCTGTGGGCGCGGGCAGAATGGCAGGTTTGTTAAAAACGCCACGCGCACATAAAAGGTTAAACCAAAGTGCTGGTGGAATAATGATTGCTGCTGGCTCATATTTGGCGATCAATCGATAAATACGAATCTTTAAACAAAAAGGCGAACCGATGGGTTCGCCTTTTTAGTTGGATATAAATGCCATCGTTTAAACAGAGACTTGTTTGTTAGTCACAATGGTGCAATTATTTAACGAGTGATATTACTCAGATGCATGTCTTATGATGACTATCGAACAACAGCTTTCTCGGCTGGATCTAAACTTATTGGTGTCGTTAAGTGTTTTAATCAAAGAGAGGAACGTAACGCGAGCTGCCAATACCTTGTATCTGTCTCAGCCTGCGATGAGTCGTACCTTAAGTCGCTTGCGAGAGTTGTTTGATGACCCACTGTTCTATCGAGAGTCTAATGGCTTAGTGCCCACGCAAAAAGCGTTAGAACTGCAAGCACCTTTAGAAGAGTTGCTATTGGCGATGCGAAGCCTAGTAACGAAATCTGCGTTTGATCCTGCTGAGTGTGTTCAAACCTTTGTTGTTTCTGTACCGCCATTAATGAGTCGGATGCTTTCTGTGCCCCTTGCTGAACGGTTCATGCACGATGCTCCAAACGCCAGTCTTATCGAATATCCGATTGCAAAAACGCCTACTAGCCAGCTGTTATCACGAGATGTGGATTTTACGATTCACATCGAAGCCCCGAGCAATCCAATCGAATTTCCATGCGTGAGTCTTGGGCAGATCTATCCAGTATTTTACGTTTCTGAACATCACCCTTTAGCCAAAGCTGAAAATGTCACACTTGAGCAGTGCCTTGAATCTCGCTTTGTCGATCTCACGCTCGATATTCGCTCGAATTACGGACTGCAACACCCTGTAGACTCTTTTTTAGCTAAGAATGGAATGCAAAGAGACATTGCTTTTAAAAGCGGACAGCTTCTTACGTTAGTGGAAGTGATGCAGAGTTCGAATACAATTTTGGTTGCGACCCACAAATTGACGGAACTAGAGGGAATAGGCGACAAGATAGTGCCGATATTCTCTCTAGATAATGTTCCCGAGTTAATGTTCGAGCTGTTTTTGATTGAGCATAAAAGAACTGTTACTAGCCCAGCCCATCAATGGTTCAAGAACTTAGTCGTGTCGGTGATTGAAGACGTTGTTTGTGAAAGTTGAGCCCAACGTCTGTGTTAACCCCGCGGCCTAAGTTAAGTTCACCGCTTAGTTCAGATTCCAATTAAACCTAAAAGGTGTTCTTCGGGTTTTGGGTGAGTCATTGATGGCTTTTAACAGTGTTTTTGCTTCTGCTAGCGAAACTGAGAGGGAAGCTGAAACCGAGCCTTCAGTATTTTTTGCGTAGCCAAGCTTCAATAACTTCTTCCATATGTCGTTTGATTCAGAATCTAGAGGCAGTTGAAGCGTGCCTTTCGACAAGGTTGTTCGCCCCGTAATTTCATAGATAGTTTGCACCGCTTTGCTGTACTGCTTTTCTTCAACGTGTCGACAGAATTGAATATTCAACTTTTTGGTATTCAATTGCTGGCGTGCGACAAAATAACGCTTTAAATCAATAAAATGCTTTCCGATTAGGCGAGCAATCGCAGCGAGGAATATTCCCGCAATGACCAAGTAATACCAATATTGGCTTAGCCAATTCGATAAGGTTTGAACCCCGTCGTTCGATCCTAAAGTGTTGCTTAGTGAGTCTAATAACTTTGCGTCACCGACTTGAAGCGTTTGCTGCTCTACAGTCAACGATTGCAGCTGTTTGGTCTTGGTGTTCCACCATGTCATGGTCTGTTTTGGTAAGACGATTTTCCCTTGTTCTTGAAGAATTAACGTTACCTGTTGTTTGAGTGTCGCGGTATTGCTTTTATTCAGGCGATTAAACACGTTTTCTTTGACTGCTGGTTTGCGATACAACTCAACGCCAGATATGTCCGGGATGCTGATCTCCGGTAGCAACATCATGTGTGAGTTTGCCACGCTCAATGTATACGTTGCAGTGACAGCGTGGCCAACTTCGAATTCGTCGGTTAACGGACGATCAGTTGATATTGAAAGCTCAGCATTTGGGCTAACAATCAACGCGTCTGCATCAATGTTGCTTACGGGCATTTTGGATGTAAAGTTAATGGGTTGCGATTGAATCACGCCCTCAACAACTGTTTCGCTGGTCAGCTCTACACTAACGGGAATCTTCAATTCAGGGACGGTAAACTCGCCAGCTTGCATTGGGTATAAGTAGTAACGTGCTTTTTGTGTAAACCACTTAATGCCTTCAATTGTGCGTGCTGAACGAGCAACTTTCTGCTCATCTTTCTTTACGACTGTGTTGGGTATATCTAAGTAAGGTAATACCAACTCTTCTTGAAAGGGGCGGGTACTCAATACTTCAACGTCGAGTGCGACTTGCTGTTTCACTGCGACATCTTGAGCTTTAATTTCAACATTCAGCTTCAACTCACCGTCACTGACGAGCTGGTCTAGATTAATAGCATTGGCAGGCATTGAAATTAAAAGCATCATCGCTGATAAGACAGCAAACCAATATTTCAGAAGGTCGAATGCTCGGACTGTCGATTTAGTTTTGTTCATTGCTGTATTCCTGCTGAAATTTTTGTCTTAGAAACTTAGATGGATTTTGTCTGACCTGTTTTAGCCAGACTTGGTCAGAGATCACCAGCTCCTTCTGACTCCCTTCTTTTGGTTCGTCGTCGACCAATTTCCTATCATCAATGACTTTTTCTGAATCTTGTTTTGTCGGTGGTGTGTTCTTGATCTTCTCTATCGCCGCTTCCACAACGGCTAGGTTGTTGGTCGCTTGTTCTAAATACTTTTCGTTGTTCAATAGTTTGTTGTAAAGCGCCGTGGCTTTATCAAATTGGGCTGTATGAGCGTAGCTGTTCGCGACGATAAATTTAGCGAAATCAGTCAGCGCTGCCGATTTGCCACCTTGTTTACTTACTTGTGTGCTTAATTGGTCAATCGCGCCAAGGAAATCACCAGATAAATAACGACTGTAGGCTTTCCATGTTGGATCATCGAACAGAGCGGCACTTTGCGCGTAGTTGCCTTGTTTGAACTCGACATAAGCGTGTTGATCGTTGGATAGCCAAAAATCAAAAAATGAGTGCTTATCGGCTATTCCCCAAATCAGATTTCCTGCAATAAGCACAAGCAACAAGTGCATTGGCTTAAGTTTGGATAACCAAGCTAAACGACTGGATTGGTTCGGAGTCGAAGAGGTTGGCTTCGTTAGATTACCGAACTTATGATTCACTACCTGTTTATTATTTACCACTGTAGCGTCCACCCTTTTCTAAACCACATCAATTGAATTGGCAGCAACAAGAACAGCAACCAATAGCCCGCGTCTAACCAAGGTAGGGCGTTATCGCTGACCGCAAACAGGTTGTTTTGAATGCCTTGATAAACCGCTTCTACATCGCTAGCGTCGTGAGTGAATGAAACCATGTTTCCATGACCTGCTTGCGCCAGTTGTGACAGTGAAGCGAGTTGAGTTTCTGTTAAACCTGCCGTGCCATTTCCGCCACTTTGTGGGTTTTCGCCCATCGCCCAAACGATCACTTGGTGTTGCTGTTGTTCAAACGCTTTAGTGAATTCTTCTATCGCTTGGTCATTGGTCTTGTCAGTCAGTATCAAAACCGTTGATGGTGCTTTTGCTTGTGAGATTAGCTCGAGTGTTGGCTTTAACACTGAAGCCGGTTTGCTCTCGTTATCTGGCAACAAGCTTCCATCCAATACATCGAGGAAGTATCGCGTTAACTCTTTGTCTTTGGTGACAGGCATAGCGACATGCGCACTGCCGCCGTATATGACTAAACCAGTTTTTGCGTCGCCGCGCAGTTCAACAAGCTGATTGATCTTCTGTTTAGCACGCTCTAATCGTGACGGCTGAATATCGGTTTTATTCATTGAATCAGAGACATCCAAGGCGATCACCAGCTCGGAATTGTCTTCAAAAAATGGTGAAGGTTGTTGCTGCCACGTTGGACCCGCCATAATGAGCGTGGCGAGAACCGCAAACACCAAAAACAATCGATTAGGAGAAACCATACGCGCTCGATTTTGGTTGAGAGACAGATGTTCCACCATGTTTTTAGACATCACAGGCTGCCACTGTGCGACCAAATCGTCTTGTTGAACGAGTGCGCGATAAAACAACACGAACGGGACCAGTGCTAACAACCATAATGGGCGTATGAAATGAAACTGGGTGATATCGCCACCAAACAATGTATTGAAATCAGTCATTGGTTAGCTCCTCTCTACGGCGAATAACGCGTTTTATTTCTTTTTTACGACGCAGATTTGCACCAAATACGATTAAGGCGGCGAGTAGGTTGCTCACCAGACATACGCCAAATGCATAGTGGTGCAAGCTGTGTTTCGGACGATGAGATAAAAGTTCGAACTCTTGCTGTTCTAGTTCGTCGATCGTTGCGTAAGCTTGTTCGAGTTGCTTTCGGTCCATGGCATGAAACATCTGCCCGCCAGTTGCGGCTGATACCTTCTCTAAAGTGGGAAGATCCATCTTGTAGCGACCTTTGGTACTCGGGTCACCAATTGCAATGGTGTAAATCTTCACGCCATATTTGGCGGCGATTTCCGCGGCTTTGACAGGAGGCATTTTCGAGCTGGTGTCATCACCATCGGTAAGCAGAATCATCACTCTTTGACGGCTCTGCTCTTGTTCGAATACGGCAATTGATAAGCCAATCGCATCACCAAAAGCGGTTTGAAATCCGGCATAGCCAAGTTCAACGTCTTCGAGCAGCGATTGCCATACGTTAATATCCTCAGTAAATGGCGCTTGAACATAAGCAGAGTCGGCAAACAAGATTAACCCTAAGCGGTCATGTTCTCGCTGGGCCGCGAACTCACGCAATACCTGCTTTGCAATCGTTAAACGGTCGTGTTTGTTGCCCTGTTTATCGGCAAAATCCTCTTCTGACATCGAACCTGACAGATCAAGTGCGACCATAATTTCACGAGCGGATTTCTTTTGTTCTATTGGTTCGCCCACCCACATCGGTTTAGCAATCGCGACGACTAAAGCGAGATAGCTGATAATGACTAATAGCCATTGCACTTTGCGACGGCTCATCTTGACCGCGGTTTCAGAGGGCTCTTGTGAAGACACGGCAATCAGGCGATCAAAAAAGGGCACTTGAATCGCGCTTTTTGACTCTTTGTAAACTGGCAATAACCAATACACGGCAAACGGTAAACAAAGTAATGTAAACGCTATCGGGTATTCAAATTCAATCATGTGACACCTCGTGATGTTTTATCCAAAGTGCAACGTTCTCCATGATGGCGTTTCGTTTTTCTCCCGTTAATGTCGCTGCTGAAGAGTAGGCGAGCTGAGCAAGTACGCCTGAGAGTTCTGATGTAGAGAACTCGGTTGAAAATTGACGCTTGGTGCAATGGTCGTCTAACCATTTTTCCCAATCTGTACCGGTTATAGGTGCGACCTCTGCGCGAGGAAAGGCGTACAATGCGGTTCTTCGTAGCAGTTGTGGTAGCTTTTGAAATGATGAAAACTCACCAGATTGAGCCTCTAAAGAGAGCTGCTCGAGTTCTACTAAAGCAGCGCGTCGGTATGTGTTTGCTAGGTACTTTTGAATAACTAAATAGACACGATATAAAGCGAAACAAAACAGCAACAAGAGTAGCCAGTACCAGCCTGGAGCATTCGGTAGCCACGAGATACTTTCTGGCAAAGAAGGCTCAGACAAAGATGTCATTAATGGATTCACATTTTCTGGCTGTAAAGGCTCAAGCCCAGTGTTAGTCGTCATAGTCTGCATTCTCAGTTATTTAACTCGCGCCGAGTGCTTTTCTAAGCTGAACATCGGTTGGATCGACGGTGTTGAAAGGCAATACAGGGATTCGATATTTCTTCGCCACTGCCGTGAAATTATCAATGGCTTGAACCACGTCTTTGGCAAATGCATCGCGTAACTGTGCTTCTTGGCCTGATACGGATAATTGCAATTGCCCGTCACTGAGCACCATCTTATTAAGCGTGGCTAAATCATGCTCAAGAGGGTCGGTAACATGACACAACACCACATCGTTGTGCTGACAGAGCGCCTTGATTTGCTCTTCGCTACGCTCGTTATAGCCGTAGCCATCGGTAATCAAGATCACTAACCCATCATGCTTAACCAACCTCTGCGCTTGATGAAACAATTTAGCGAAGGAATTGGATTGGGTGTCTTGAGCCTTTCCCGCTTTGAGCTGCTGATTCTTACTCGCAATCTCATTGAGTATTTTGAGTACGTGATTTGCGCTGCGTTGCGGTGAAATAGGCAGAGCAGTGCTGTCGTTGTAAATAATGGCGCCCACACGATCGGTACTGTCTATGACTTTCCAGGCAATCAAAGCTGCGATTTCTGCAGCAACTACAGATTTCATTCGACCTGTACTGCCAAAGAACATGCTCGTGCGCTGATCGACCATGACATAAACGTTACGCTCGCGCTCTTCAGAGAATATTTTGACGTGTGGCTTGCCCGTTCTATTCGTCACTTTCCAATCCATGGTGCGAATATCGTCACCAATCTGATAGTGACGCATCTCTTCAAAGTTCAATCCTCGCCCACGTAGCTTCGAAACATGGCGACCTGTTAACGCACTGTTGATTGGCTGATTAGGTAGAAAGTCAAAGCCATGCGCCTTGTATTTCAACAATCGCAATGCCTTTAGATCGGTATAGATATCGGGATCAAGTGTTGGTTTCGTCTCCATGGTGACCTCTCGCGTTACGCTACTGCAACTTGAGACAAAATCTCATCGATGACTCTGTCTGAACTGACGCCTTCAGCCAATGCATCGTACGATAGAATCAGGCGGTGGCGCAGAACCCCATGAACCACGTTACGAACATCATCAGGGTCGACAAAGTCCTTACCGTTTAGCCATGCCATCGCTCGTGAACACTTGTCTAACGCGATGGTTGCACGCGGGCTTGAACCAACACCAATCCATTGTGAAAGGGGTGACTCTGGGTACAACTCTGGTTGTCTTGTTGCCACCACTATCGCGACAATGTATTTAAGAACCGCGTCGCTACAATGTATGTCGCGCAGTTGATCGCGAGCATCAAAAATACACTGCGGATCAATGGGGGCGGGCTTCTCAGTGCTTGGTTTTTCCTCACTGCGAACCATCTTAATGATCTGCTCTTCGGCATCCGCATCTGGATAATCGAGATTTATTTTCATGATAAATCTGTCCATTTGCGCTTCTGGCAGCGGATAAGTACCTTCTTGTTCAACCGGGTTTTGTGTCGCTAAAACCATGAATAGATCAGGAAGTTGGTAAGTCTTACCAGCTACAGTGATTTGACGCTCTTCCATTGCTTCCAACAATGCAGCTTGTACCTTTGCTGGGGAGCGGTTGATTTCATCGGCCAGTAATAGATTGTTGAAAACGGGGCCCGGTTGGAAGGTAAGCGTCGGTTTGCCGTCTACATCTTGATACACCTCTGTGCCTGTTACGTCCGAAGGCAACAAATCTGGAGTGAATTGAACACGACCAAGGTCAACTTGTAGGGCAGAAGCTAATGATTTGATAGAACGAGTCTTTGCTGTTCCGGGTAATCCTTCAAGCAGAACATTACCATTTGTAAGTAGTGCAACCAGTAATGTGTCAACCATATGTTGTTGGCCAATTACAGAGGATTCCATCTGCTGCTTTAGTTGGTTTATAGAGTCTAAAGTTGGGTTCATTTGCTTACCTATTGACTAATTAATCAAGTGAGATTCAGGTCACCAGATGGCGAAAAGATAAATATTGTTAGTTAAAGCAATTATTTAAATCACCTTTGCTAAGGGTAGTCGAAAATAATTTCGACATACGCGATCAACATATCTTTGTTAACGACTCACCTTGGAAATACTGAATTGCATGGTCTATAAATAGGCTACTGTATTGTTTGTATTTTAATCAAGAATAAAGGTTGATAAGTAACATTACTTCGCTGCATATCTCTTATACGGCGATGTCATTTGTGAATTTATGCTGCCTTGATAACATTGTTCACAAGTTGAGCGGTTAACGAACTAACTGTTCGAACAAAAACAAATGGACTATGTATTGATTTAGCGTTATCGATTTTATTAGAGGTCAACAATGAAAAAATTAGCATTAGTAGTTTTAGGTTTAAGCGCAGTTTCTCTTTCTTCTTACGCAGCTGAAGAAGTTTCAACTCTGACAGAGTTCTTCAATGCCGATGGTGAAGTGACTACCGTCGACAATTACGCGGTGTACGAAACGTCACGCCAATATTTGAAAAACCAAGAGCTTGTTGGCGTTAATAAATTCCTACACAAACGCGAGCTAACGCCAACTGATAAACAGCCTGTGGTTCGAATGAACCGAGACACATACTACTCAATGGCTGTGATTAACGTTTCGCAAGGCGCGACGATTACGCTACCTGAGATTCCTGAAGGTAAATACATGTCGATGGAGGTGATTACAGAAGACCACCGCATTCAGCCAATGCAATACGGTTCTGGTACGTTTGATCTTTCTACACACAGTGGTGACCACGTTTATGTCATCGTTCGTACCGATGCGACGTTCACCAAAGATGAAGTTCATAAAATCCAAGATCAGATGAGCATAGATGCAAAAGCAGATGGCGAATTCATGGCAATGCAAGTGGATGAGAAATCATTCGATGAGGTAGAGAAAAACCTTAAGATGGAAATGCCAAAACTACTGAAACGCGATGGTGCTCAGGCGACGTTTGGTATGTTTACCAGCCCTGAAGATGCTTCAAAAGAGATGTTTACCAAAGAGAAGTACGCGGTGGGTGCGGCTATCGGTTGGGGTGGCGCGCAGTTAGATGACAATATCTACGAAGTCTCTGGCAACTTCCCGGCAGACACTTGTCATCAAGCAACCTTTGATGATCCTAAGAACCAAGCGTTTTGGTCGGTAACGGTATACAACAAGCAAGGTTTCATGTTTGGTGAAGTGGCGAACGTAAGCTCAAACACGGCTGAGAAAAATGCAGACGGTACTTACACTGTAAGCTTTGGTTGTGGCGATGATGCGGTGAACAACATCAAAACAGAGAACGATTCTGGTGTGTTTAACTTGGCTTTCCGCCATTACATTCCAAGCCAAAAAGTACGCGATGGATTCCGAGTGCTTCCTTATGTGAAAGTGATTAATTAAAACGATATAACTTAAACGGAATAGCTTAAAACGATATCGTAAAAAATCGATTCAAGAAGCGCGTTATTGCCACCGGCAGTAACGCGCTTTTTTATTTATTCGATAGCAGTGTCTCTGGCCTATTGCTGTGTATTCACACGTGTTTGTCTAAGCGACTTCATTAGTTGTTGATCGGATTTCCCAGTGTAAACTCCGCGATATATACGCCATATGTTATGTAAGTGTGACTAACATACGCTTCTCATATAATTTAGCTAAAGTTATCGAGATTTTGACAGATAAAGGATTAGTGGGAGCTCTAACACGAGACAGAACGTGCGAGCTTTGGTTTCAGTTATTGAAACCTTCAGAGAATTTTTAACAAACTTGCGTCGAGACAACCTAAATGAAGAAAACAATCCTATTTGCCGTTTTTATTATGTTTGGCATTGCAGTCGCTGCGAGTATGGCGTCAACCTATTTCATTTCAAGCGAAAAAATCGATGAAATAATATTGAACAAATCTCAAGTTCAAGCTGAATTCTTGGCTGGAAATGCTGGGTATATCTTAGAGAATTCGGATAATCCAGTTAAAGATTTACAAAAGCTGGTGGGTGAGCTGAAACAGCGATCTGATGTCACTTATGCCATTGTTATTGATAGTAACGTAAGTGCTATTGCTCACAGCGATAAAAATAAACTTAATAAGGTTTACGAAGATAGCTATACAGTTAAAGGTGCAACCCAAGGCGTACAACAGTATTCAAAATGGTACGCTGATGTTCAAAAAGTATGGGTGTTTGACATCATGGCACCTATCTACGTCAACGGTGAGCTGTACGGCACCTTTGATATCGGCATTCCTATCACAGAGGTTAGCCAAGCAACGAACGGTATTATTAGCTACCAGCTCGCTTCAATGGTTTTCATTTTTGTTGTTTGTCTCGTTGTTCTATCACTTCTTCTTAGCAAACTGATGCAACCTCTCTTGGTATTGAAAAATACATTGCATGATATTTCTGAAGGCGATGGTGATCTATCAGTACGCTTGCCAATCAAAGGGAATGACGAAGTTGCTCAAATCTCATCGGCTTTCAATGTGTTCGTTGGCAAGGTGCACGAGATAATTACGCAAACAGTGAATACGGGTGTCGAATTAAATAAGACCGCTATTGGGCTTCGTGAACAGTCGCAGCAAGCATTGCAAAGAGGGCAAGAACAGAACGAACAAACCATGTTGGTCGTGACGTCTATGAATGAAATGATTGCCACGGTTAATGAAATTGCATCTAGCGCAGCTGGTGCTGCAAGTGCGGCAAACATGGCAGCGAGTGAAACTCAAGAAGGTCATAAGACGATTGAGAAGACCACGACTTCAATTTCGAACCTTGAAGCCGAAATGAATAGTGCTTCTGACATCATTGTGAGCCTTGCTGATAATACTCAGTCGATCGGTACTATTCTTGACGTTATTCGAGGTATCTCTGAGCAAACGAACTTACTGGCACTTAATGCTGCAATTGAAGCTGCCCGTGCTGGTGAAGCAGGTCGAGGCTTTGCGGTTGTTGCTGACGAAGTTCGTAACCTTGCGACAAAAACAGCACAGTCGACCGATGAAATTGACACTATGATCAACCAACTTCAAACCGAAGCTAAGAATGCTGTTAGCTCGATGAGTAATAGCAAGAACTTAATTGAAGAGGGTACGACTGAAACTGAAATGGCTCGCCAAGCTTTGGAAAAAATTTCCACGCAAGTTTTGGCTATTCTTGATATTAATACGCAAGTCGCAACGGCAACGGAGCAGCAGTCAGCGGTAGCGAATGAAATTAATATGAACATGGATACGGTTAATAGCTCAGTCAAAAACGGTTTGAGCGCAAGTGAGAAATTAGAGCAATCAAGCCAGCAGTTGGCAGAGTTGTCACAAGTTCTCGATCGTTATGTCGGTTCATTTAAAATCTAGGTTTCCCAACATACCTCTTTAAGAGATGTGTTGAGCCTCCAGTTATTTAATAGCGCTTATGTCATACATGAGCGCTATTTTTTTGCGAGATGCCGATTCAGATACTCCGATAGAGCGCAATAGAAATGAAGAATGTACCTGCGACGTTATGTTATATAGTGACAATTTAGCTCATTCGAAACACCGCGATCAAATAAGACAGCGACAACAAGGCGCTAATTTTTGTCCTCCCATGCGTAAGGTCAAAAAATCGACTAAACAACAGCTCTGACGCGACACATAAGGTGTTCCGCATCTCATCACGATGTATAGTTATTGATAGTTCATTCAGTAATTGTATCTGTAGTTGTCAGTTGATGTGGGTGTTATGAAGAAAAACGGATTTACTTTAATGGAATTAATCATTGTGATCGTGATACTTGGAGTATTGGCCGTTACAGCAGCCCCGAGGTTCCTCAATATTCAAGAGTCAGCAAGAGAAGCGGTACTTGAAGGTGTTGCTGGTGCGATGGAAGGCGTTATCACGCAGGTGACTTCTAAAGCTATTATTGTTGGGCTTGATCCTAGTGCGGAAAATCCAGATGACCAAGGTGACTATGTTATCGATTTCGGTATCGGTCGCGTTGAAGTAGATTGGGGGACGCTTTGCCCTGAAAGTGAAGGCGACAAAGGTGACAAACTTGATATGATTGATTTTCTGACGCTATCTGAAGATGACGATTTAACATCAGCTGTTGGAAATCGACACACTGTCGTTGGATACACTCATTCATTTAGTGAAGCTGACCTTAACAGCAATAACATAACTGATGATGCCTTACCTTCGGGTTGTTATGTTATCTATGATTCTTTTGGTCGAACGAATGGGAGCGAATGTCCTGAGGGCGGCTGTGAATGTACCGTCCGCGTTGTAAATGATGATTGTTAAACCAAGCACATCATCTGGTTTATAGAAATTCAATAAAAAAGCGCGTTATTGCCGAGTAGCAATAACGCGCTTTTTTCTACTAGCTTATTGGCCTATCTTAGTTTGCCAATGGAGCACTTGCTGGTGGCAAGTCACGTTTCTTAATCACGTGTCGTAAGCGAATTAACATCAGCGTCGCTGAAACGCTCAAGCCCGTTAGGATACCAATCCAAAAGCCTTCTTCACCCATTGCTGGAACAATGTGGTCTGTTAAGCCCAACACCATACCTAATGGTAGTGCTAAGCCCCAGTATGAAGCGATAGCTAAGATCATCGGGATCTTAGTGTCTTTATAGCCACGCAGTGCGCCGTTAGCAGACGTTTGCAATGCATCGCTGAATTGGTACATCGCCGTAAAGGTCAACAATACTGCTGCTGTTGCGCTAATTGCAGGGTCGGTGGTGTAAAGCCTAATGATCCACTCAGGGAACAGCAAGAACATCGCAACCGAAAGCAACGATATCAACGCCGCAACCAAGATACCGACTTTGCTGCGTTCAATTGCGCCTAGTTCGTCTTTCTCGCCTAGTGCATGTCCAACACGAATCGTAATGCCAAATGAGATACTCATAGGAATCACGTAAGTCAGGCTCGAAATATTCAGAGCAATTTGTGCCGCTGCCACGTTCTCTGCACCAATACGACCAATCATCAGTGCGATTACCGCAAAGATACTGCCACACACCGCGATGTTCATCCCGATAGGTAAACCTAATCTTAGAAGGTGAAGCATCTCTTTTGCTTTTGGCTTCGCATCTGTAAAACTAATAATAGTTTTGTAGTGGTGATGGCCTTTAATGTAGGAATACAGCATTCCCGACATCAACCAATACACCAAGCTTGTTGCCCAGCCACAACCCACAGCACCCATTTCAGGGAAGCCAAACTTACCGTAAATAAGCACGTAGTTGACCGGAATGTTCACCAACAAACCAACCACAGAAATGATCATTGGTACTTTGGTATTGTTCATCCCTTCACAGAAGCCGTTCAAAGTGTAGAACAGGGCAATACCCGGCACACCAAAGGCGAGGGCAAACGCATAGTCACTGCCGATAGGGATGATCTCAGCGGCTACACCAATCCACTCTAAGATCGGTTTCGCACTCACCAAATAGGCTATGAGTAATACGCTCGCAATTAATGCCAACCAAACCATCTGAAAAAATTCAACAGAGATACTTTGAAAGTCACGTGCGCCGCGGTGGTAAGCGACAACCGGCGTTAACGCCATAATCACGCCACGCAGTAGCAGTAACACTGGGATCCAAAGGCTAGTGCCGAGTGCAATAGCGGCAAGATCGGCAGGGCTTACTTGGCCAGCCATTGTCGTATCGACAAATCCCATCGCTTGGGTAGCTATTTGAGTCAAAATGATTGGAATCGAAAGATGCATAAGCGCACCCGATTCACGAGTAAAAGGACGAAGTTTCGTTAGCATGGAAGTTCACAACACCAATATAAATACACGAATGATGGCAGGATGGCCGGTGTGCATTTTAGGATGTGCCCCGTTGGGCGGGCGACAATATAAACACCTTACCGTATAGGGTCAAGCATTGGATTTATAGAGTTCAAGTTGCTCTGATATATACCGCCACGTCTTAGCTTCAAATCTAGTGCTGGATAACTCTCCTATTGCCACAATGCCAGCAGAAACACAAATAACCCAATTCCAAGCGTGACTTTTAAAAGTAAGCCAAGAGGGGCTCCACCTTTTGGCGCTTTATTGCAACATCCCATAATCGTTTCCTAGTTATATTGAGCTCGTGAGTTGACCTTAAACCTTCCCCTTACAGTAAGGTCAATAAGTTTATAAAACTTAACCAAATTAACCTTTCTTATCGTGTTGGATTCGTTAAGATAAATCCAAAGTCTGCGATTAGAAGTGTGAGGATAATGTGTTGATAGAAAAGTGGTTAGAGATCGATGGTGATCAGCTTTATTGCTTGTCGACTGATATCAAAGAGTCTCAGGAAACACTGGTGTTGATTCATGGGTTGGGTGAGTCGCATTTATGTTTTGCCGATGTGTTTGACTGGCTACCGAATTACAACTTAGTCATGTTCGACCTGTGTGGTTATGGCTATTCTCCTGCTTCGAATATATCCCACTCAACAGAAACTCAAGCAAATCGAATATTGAAAGCACTCGACTTATTGAGCATCCATGGTTGCTTTCTACTTGGGCACTCTTGGGGAGGCGATACATCGACGTTGATTTGTGAATACGACACGAGAGGCATCGTGCGTGGTTTCATTAATGCTGAAGGCGGACTGCACGAAGAAAGCATCATCCTATCCCAGATTATTGCAGATACATATTCTGAACTAAGCACTGACGAGTTTGCGAACTGGGTGAAAGGAGAAGGTTTCTCAAAACGTTTTCCCATGGCTTGGGGACACGGAGCAGGTGTTAAGTATCTTTCGTCAGTTAGAAGATGTGAGCCAGAGGTTCTTGGTCAAACCGCCAGTGAAATCTACGGACAACATGCGACTCAAGATATCCGTGGCGTGGTTGGCTGGGGACAAATTTTCGAAAACTTATCCATACCTAAAGTATATTTTTGGGGTGCTGACAGCCTAGAGGGTTGTGAGCGTGCGAAAGAGTTTATTAGTACGTTAGACAACGTTTCATTTGAGGGCGCAAACCACTGGGTGCAAAACGATCCGGCCAAGTTCTATGCGGAAGTAGATAAGTTTATTACTGGCGTTACAAATAGAACCAAAACTTAGATATTCAACAACGATAATAGAAAGTCTATATGTGGATTGTTGGTTAGCTGGCGCGATCTTTACCTCTCAGCTTGAAATGATTGATTCTCCAAAAACAAAAAAGCGAACCAAGTGGTTCGCTTTTGTTTATCTAAAATCTACAAAATTAGTCTTCGTAGTTGTCGATGCTTGGGCAAGAACAAATTAGGTTACGGTCGCCGTATACGTTGTCTACACGGTTAACTGTTGGCCAGTACTTCGAGTTCTTGGTTGCTTTCGATGGGAAGCAAGCCAGTTCACGAGAGTAAGGGCGATCCCATTCTGCGCCTGAAAGGTCAACTTGTGTATGCGGTGCGTTCACTAGAGGGTTGTTGTCTAGTGGCCATTCACCCGCTTTCACTGCTGCCATTTCGTGACGGATTGCGATCATCGCTTCACAGAAACGGTCTAGCTCTTCTAAATCTTCAGACTCAGTTGGCTCAACCATTAGTGTGCCAGCTACAGGGAAAGACATAGTCGGCGCATGGAAACCGAAGTCCATTAGACGCTTAGCAATATCTTCTTCGCTGATGCCTGTGTCTTCTTTAAGTGGACGAATATCGATAATACATTCGTGCGCTACGCGGCCGTTAGTGCCACGGTAAAGAACAGGGTAGTGAGGACGTAGTTTTTCCATCACGTAGTTCGCGTTCAGAATCGCTACTTTCGTTGCGTCTGTTAGGCCAGGTTCGCCCATCATAGCGATGTAAGCCCAAGAGATAGGTAGGATTGAAGCACTACCTAGATCTGCAGCTGAAACCGCGTAGTCTGAACCTTGTACACCGTTTTCGATGTGACCTGGTAGGAAAGGTGCTAGGTGCGATTTAACACCGATTGGACCCATACCCGGACCGCCGCCACCGTGTGGGATACAGAATGTTTTGTGTAGGTTCAAGTGGGATACGTCTGAACCAATGAAGCCAGGCGAAGTTAAACCTACTTGAGCGTTCATGTTCGCGCCGTCTAGGTAAACCTGACCGCCCGCTGCGTGTACTTGTTCACACACTTCTTTCACTTGCTCTTCGTATACGCCGTGCGTAGAAGGGTAAGTGATCATGATGCTTGATAGGTTGTCTTTGTGCTTCTCGATTTTCGCTGCTAGGTCTGTCATGTCGATGTTGCCATCTTCATCACACTTAACAACCACTACCTTCATTGAAACCATTGATGCTGTTGCAGGGTTAGTACCGTGCGCCGAGCTTGGAATCAGACAAACGTTACGGTGACCTTCACCGCGGCTTGCGTGGTAGCGTTGAATCGCGATTAGACCTGCGTATTCGCCAGATGCTCCAGAGTTAGGCTGTAGTGAGAAATCGTCGTAACCGGTGATTTCACATAGCTTCTCTTTAAGATCTTTTGCTAGTGCTGTGTAACCCGCCGCTTGCTCTAGAGGTGCGAATGGGTGAATTGAACCAAACTCAGGCCATGTTACTGGAATCATCTCAGCAGCAGCGTTCAGCTTCATCGTACAGCTGCCCAGTGGGATCATGCCGTGCGTTAGTGAGAAGTCTTTGTTCTCAAGCTGTTTTAGGTAACGCATCATTTGCGTTTCGCTGTGGTGCGTGTTGAACACTGGGTGAGTTAGGAACTCTGATTCACGACGACAGTTTTCTGGAATTGCCGCAAACTCGTTTGATGCAATGTCAGAAGATAGTGCTTGAACGTCTTCTTTAACGTCGAAGATTGCGAACAGTGCGTTCACGTCGTCGATCGTTGTTGTTTCATCTAAGCTGATACCGATTTTTCCAACAAGTCGACGAAGGTTGATGTCTGCTGCTTGCGCTTTCGCGTACAGTGCATCTGTCTTCTCTTCAGAGTTGATTGTGATGGTATCGAAGAAGCTGTTGTTCGTTAGCTCGTAACCCGCTTTAGTCAGGCCAGCCGCTAGGATAGCTGTCATGTGGTGTGTACGACGGGCAATAGTACGTAGGCCTTCTGCACCGTGGTAAACCGCGTAGAAAGACGCCATGTTTGCTAGAAGTGCTTGAGCTGTACAGATGTTCGATGTCGCTTTCTCGCGGCGGATGTGTTGCTCACGAGTTTGCATTGCCATACGTAGTGCTTGGTTACCGTGAGTATCGATTGAAACACCGATTACACGACCTGGCATTGTACGCTTATGCTTTTCACGAGTACCCATGAATGCAGCGTGTGGACCGCCGTAACCCATAGGAACACCGAAACGTTGCGCTGAACCGATAACTACGTCTGCGCCCATTTCGCCAGCTGGCTTAAGTAGAGCAGAAGCAAGTAGGTCAGTTGCAACCGTTACAAGAGTTTTGTTTGCTTGAGCTTTCGCTATGATGTCTGTTAGGTCACGAACTTCGCCCGTTGTACCAGGGTATTGAACTAATGCACCAAATACGTCTTGCTCTGGAAGTGTTTCAAGAGCGCCAACCATTACTTCAAAACCGATGTACTCAGCACGAGTTTTAACAACTTCTAGTGTTTGAGGGTGAACATCGTCAGCAACGAAGAATACTTTGCTCTTGCTTTTACCAGCACGCTTACACAGTGTCATTGCTTCGCCAGCCGCTGTCGCTTCGTCAAGAAGAGACGCGTTCGCGATTTCCATACCTGTAAGGTCCATTACCATTTGTTGGTAATTTAGTAGAGCTTCAAGACGACCTTGAGAGATCTCTGGTTGGTATGGTGTGTAAGCTGTGTACCAGCCTGGGTTCTCTAAAACGTTACGTAGAATAACGTTTGGAGTGAATGTGTTGTAGTAGCCTTGGCCAATGAAAGTACGTTTCACTTGGTTTAGGTTAGCGATCTCTTTAAGAGAGGCCAGCATGTCCATTTCGCTTAGTGGCGCAGCAAGTGTCATTGGTTTTTCAAGACGGATTTGTGCAGGAACCGTTTCGTCGATCAGTGCGTCTAGGCTAGTCGCGTTGATCGCTTCAAGCATTTTTTGCTGGTCTGCTTTATTTGGGCCGTTATGACGAGCAACAAACTCGTTTTGAGTACCCAGGTCTTTCAGTAATTGGCTTTGAAGTAATTCAGTCATGATATGTTCTACTTTCTCTCTGGAGCCGTGAGCTAGCCCCTAAAATTAAGCTGCTCAAAAGAGCAGCTTTATCGTAATGAGGTTACCTATTAGTCTTCTTCGATAGAGCTTAGGTATTCTTCCGCATCTTTAAGGTTGTCTAGTTCAGACGCATCAGACATCTTCACTTTAACAATCCAGCCACCTTCATAAGGTTCTTCGTTGATTAGCTCTGGGCTATCTTCTAATTCTTCGTTGATTTCTACGATTTCGCCAGAGATTGGTGCGTAGATATCAGAAGCAGCTTTCACTGACTCAACTAGAGAGAAGCTTTCGCCAGCTTCGATTTCGTCGTCAGTGTCAGGCAGGTCAACAAACACAACGTCACCTAGCATCTCTTGAGCGTGCTCAGAAATACCGATAGTTACAGTACCGTCACCGTTGTCTTTTACCCACTCGTGGCTGTCTGCAAACTTTAGTGTATTGTCCATTGCTTATTCTCCAAAAATTTATGAGGTTTTAATTTAAATCTTAAAAACGGTCTAACGGTAAAGAGGGAAGCGCTTGCAAAGCTCTTTAACTTGCTTGCGAACACGTTGCTCAACTTCAGCGTTGCCTTCAGGGCTTTCAACTAAGCCATCAAGTACATCGCCGATCCATTCACCGATAAGTTTGAATTCTTCAGTGCCAAAACCACGACTGGTTCCAGCTGGCGTACCTAAACGAATGCCAGAGGTAATCATAGGCTTCTCTGAATCGAATGGTATACCATTTTTGTTACATGTGATCCCTGCACGCTCTAATGCCTCTTCAGTTACGTTACCTTTCAAGCCCTTAGGACGAAGGTCAACCAGCATTAGGTGCGTGTCTGTTCCGCCAGTCACAATGTCACAACCGCGAGTTTGCAACACTTCAGCAAGAACTTTTGCGTTGTCGATCACTGAATCAATATAAGTATTAAATTCTGGGCCAAGTGCTTCGCCAAACGCCACTGCTTTAGCCGCGATAACGTGCATGAGTGGGCCGCCTTGTAGGCCAGGGAACACTGCAGAGTTGATCTTTTTGTTGATGTCTTCGTGGTTCGTCAGAATCATACCGCCGCGTGGGCCACGAAGTGTTTTGTGCGTTGTTGTTGTAACAACGTGTGCGTGTGGTAGTGGGCTAGGGTGAGCACCTGTCGCGATAAGACCCGCGATGTGTGCCATATCTACCATAAGGATAGCGCCAACTTCGTCAGCGATTTCGCGGAATTTAGCGAAGTCGATAACGCGTGGGATAGCACTACCACCTGCAATAATCATTTTAGGTTGGCATTCGATAGCGAGAGCGCGTACCGCTTCGTAATCGATTTCAAGAGTGTCGCGGTCTACGCCGTATTGAACTGCGTTGAACCATTTGCCTGAAAGCGCAGGGCGTGCACCGTGCGTAAGGTGACCACCAGCGTCAAGAGACATACCTAGGATAGTGTCGCCAGGTTGAAGTAGGGCAAGTTTAACTGCGCCGTTCGCTTGAGCACCTGAGTGAGGTTGTACGTTCGCGTATTCACACTTGAATAGCTGTTTAGCACGTTCAATCGCAATAGCTTCTACTGTATCTACGTGCTCACAACCACCGTAGTAACGACGACCTGGGTAGCCTTCTGCGTATTTGTTGGTAAGGCAAGTGCCTTGAGCTTGCATTACTGCTTTAGAAACGATGTTCTCAGAAGCAATAAGTTCGATTTGTTCGTTTTGACGAGTGTTCTCTGCTTGGATTCCAGCAAATACTGCGTCGTCAGTCGCAGATAGGTTCGTAGAGAAAAAACTGTCTAAGCTATGGTTTTGATAAGCGTTCATTGTCGAGACCTTTCATTAAGCTAATGGTGATTGTTTTTATAGTCCATTAGGTCTTACGTTGATTTCTGCATCGGTATCGTTTGCGTTATATAGGTGTATAAATAGTGCGTTGCTTCTTATTTATACGACCATAGCGTCAAAGCGATCGTTGTAGGGTCAATGCAGCACGAATTGGTTCCCAAAAATTTCGGGTAAAAAACAGCTCTTACAAATGTTAAATCTATCACTTGCTGCAAGCTGAAGTAGCATCTCTTCATCTAACAAGTCGATAACATAGCTCCGATAAAATCAATTTTCAACAAAAATTTCCAATAGGAAACAGATTTTCTCGTTTTGCTACAGGGAGCACGCTTTATTTCCCTGTGTGCTCTTTAATCAACAAAGCGCTTCATGCAACAATGAAATCAATAGACAGGAAGTAAGAAATGAATGAGGGACCTATGTCAGAAGACATTTATGATGAGTACCCATCTTTAACGTTGGCGAAAGAGACGTTAGATCAGAATATCGAACCACTTAGGCTCGGCCAGCGTATTAAAGATATCCGCAGCAAGCTGGGCATTACGTTAGAAGAGGCGAGCCAACGTACTGGTTTGGCGCGCTCTACGCTGAGTAAAATCGAGAACGAACAAATCTCACCGACGTTCCAAGCGATGCAGAAATTGGCTATGGGTTTGCAAATTGATATGCCGCAACTCTTTGAGCCACCAAGAAAAAAGGTTGCCACAGGACGTCGTGACTTAACTAAAGCAGGTCAGGGTAAACCTCACCCAACTCCGACTTACGAGCATGAACTGCTCGCGACAGAACTTTCGAATAAGAAGATGATGCCGTTCAAGAGCCGAGTGAGAGCACGCACCTTTGAAGAGTATAACGATTGGGTTCGCCACGATGGTGAGGAGTTCTTGATGGTGATCTCTGGTGATGTGATGTTCTACTCAGAATTCTATGAGCCGGTACCCATGAGCGAAGGTGACAGCATGTATTACGACGCCAACATGGGGCATATGTTGATTTCTACTAGTACAGAAGATGCACTGATTTTGTGGGTGACTGCAAAATAAGTTAACAAAGTTAGAATTTCTTATAGTGAATGCAAACGTTTGCTTTTGTTTCTAACGTTTGCCAAAAGACGCGATGTTGGTGTGAAAAGCATCAATATCGCGTTTTTGTATGCGACTGAAAGTTGTTTTTAAATTGTTAAATATCACATTTTGAGCTGTTTTAATCTTGTTAAGGGTGTAAAACTGACTCAGGCTTGTTTACTATAGTGAACACGGTTTACTCATGTTGATTGAAGTTTACTGAAGTGAATTCTTAGAAAGTGAGTCGTATAGCTTTTATACAGAAGCCTCTATTTATATCGCTAGTAATAAAAGCCTATATAGAAGACATCACTTTTTACTATCTACTGTTTCTAACGTTAACCCATATCGTTAGAGGCGACTCTAAATAGAGATATAAGCGGCAGATTCGATTTGGAAAGCCTGCAACGCTTCATGGAGAATAAAATGACTCAAGAACACGCTAATCAAGACCTACTAAAAACACCACTGCATGCACTTCACGTTGAAGAGGGTGCGAAAATGGTCCCTTTCGCTGGCTACGATATGCCAGTTCAGTACCCACTAGGTGTAAAGAAAGAGCACTTACACACTCGTGACGCTGCCGGTCTTTTTGATGTTTCTCACATGGGGCAACTTCGTCTACATGGTGCAAATGCAGCTGCTGTCTTAGAATCTTTGGTTCCTGTAGATATTATTGACCTTCCTTCTGGTAAGCAGCGTTACGCGTTCTTTACTAACGAGCAGGGCGGCATCATGGATGACCTGATGGTTGCGAACCTTGGCGATCACCTATTTGTTGTTGTGAACGCAGCTTGTAAGACACAAGATATCGACCACCTAACGGCTCACCTTCCTGCAGACGTAGAAATGGAAGTGATTGATGACCGCGCTCTACTAGCACTTCAAGGCCCTAAAGCGTCTGAAGTACTGGCTCGTTTCCAACCTAGCGTTGCAGAAATGCTGTTCATGGATGTTCAAAAAGTGGATATCGATGGTGTGGAATGTATCGTAAGCCGCAGTGGTTACACAGGCGAAGATGGCTACGAAATCTCTGTACCGAATGATCATGCTGAAGCACTAGCGCGTAAGCTAACTTCAGAAGCTGAAGTAGAGTGGATTGGCCTTGGTGCACGTGACTCACTTCGTCTTGAGTGTGGTTTGTGTCTATACGGTCACGACCTAGATACAACAACAACGCCAGTAGAAGCTAGCCTTCTATGGGGTATTCAAAAAGTGCGTCGTACTGACGGTGAGCGTGCTGGCGGTTTCCCAGGTGCAGACATTATCCTTGAGCAAATCGCGACTAAAGACGTTCAACGCAAGCGTGTTGGTCTTGTTGGTCAAACTAAAGCACCAGTACGTGAAGGCGCTGAATTGTTTGACGCTGAAGGTAACAAGGTTGGCGTAGTAACAAGCGGCACGGCGGGCCCTAACGCAGGCAAGCCTGTATCAATGGCTTACGTACGCACTGATCTAGCGACTATTGGCACTGAAGTATTCGCTGAAGTTCGTGGTAAAAAACTACCAATGACAGTAGAAAAAATGCCATTCGTACCTCAACGTTACTACCGTGGCTAATCTCGTTTAAGAGAAACCGCAATACATAACAAAAGCCTATTGTTTGATTCCCTGTATAGAGAAGTCCGACGGTGGGCTTTTTTGTTTTTGAAAGCGTATGTTTTTGGAGGCGTATTAGGTTTAAGGGCTACCATTAATAACGGTTGCTTAGAATGCGTCTATAAAATGAGAGATGTGGCCATATCGTTACAAATACTTACTATACTGTTGGTTGTGACGTGTTATGGTGGCGATTCATCATTTTTGTAAATAAGTAGTAGGGGTTACAAGGAGTTATCTATGAATGTTAACCATACAATGAGTCCGGTTCGTAAAGCCGTTTTAGGGCTTTTAGCGCCATTGATTTACACATCAAGTGTTATGGCAACGGAAAACACGCTCGAAAGTACTCCTGATGTGGGTGTAACACCTTATATTGTGAATGGCAGTGACGCCACAGTAGCTGAGTTTCCTTCGATGGCGAGCTTATTCATTGATCGTATTGATTATGACGGTGTTTACTCTACAGGCCCTTACTGTGGTGCGACTATCTTAGATAATTACCATGTATTGACAGCGGCGCACTGTATTTACGGTGATGAAAGTGTACAACTGTTTACCGTGGTTGTACCTCAATTGGAAGATACTTCTCTATTCCCTGACGGTAGCATCCAGAAAGTACGAGTATCTGACGTTTTCTATCGCAGTGACTATTCAGACCTTGAATCAAATCTTTTACCGAATGACATTGCTATCTTGAAGTTAGAGTCATCTCTTGGCTTGAGTTCATCTGCTGAAACTCAAATCCCTGTTTTTGAGACATATCGGGACATCAATAATAGCTTTGTCGCAGTCGGTCACGGTAATACAAAGTCAGGCGAGGACAGCACCACTCTGTTACAAAGAGTAGACCTTACATACGTTGATACGATAAATTGCAAGGCTGTATTTGGTCCTTTAGTCACTGAAAAGCAGATTTGTTTCAATGGTAATGGACCGGATAATGACCTCTATGGTGGAACATGCCAAGGTGATTCCGGTGGGCCTGTATTTTGGAAAAATGGCGCGACTTACGAGCAGGTTGGTATAACTAGTTTTGGGCCTAGAGTTTGTGGGGCCGATATCGGAGTAACATCAGTATTTACAGAGATATTTGATTATAAAGATTGGATTACGGATGTAACTAACGGTGTAATCGATAGCACAGAAACTGTCCAGTTTACCGCGACAGAGGCAAAACGAGTTGCTGCTGCTGGTACAAGCTCATCTGGTTCAGGCGGCAGTGGAGGCAGTGTGTCTTTTGGCTTGCTAGGCGCGTTGATGTTGCTCGGTCGGTTTAGAAGAGCGATGTCTCGTTAGATACCCACGTCTTCATCTTAGTTAAACAAACGGCCAGTCATTCAACTATGACTGGCCGTTTTTGTTTTTTTGTTTAAGCCGTTCAGAGGTTGGCGCTACTCGTTGATATTAATAGATTAGGCACAGAATTCAGTAGACGCTTTTCTACTGTATATTTCGACAATCACATCCATCTCTTTTACTGCTTCGTTGATACTTTGAATACCGCCTTGTGCGACACCTTTTTCATTTTGGTTCAGAGCAGAAAAGGCCTGCTTCAATTCTTTCTCTTCCAACATACTTCCGTGCAGCAGCACTTCTTTGTAAGTCAGTAGCCTATGCTGCACTGCAATAATTTCGGAGCGGGCATTGTCCGTTTCTAATGCCTGCTTAATGCAAGGAAATGCCGATTTATAACGATTCGCAATTTCCAATATGACGTCTTTCTTATTCGCAATTTGCAATTTTTCTAATTTCCCAACACTTGAATACTCAAGTTACCTAGCCTGTACGTTCACAACTGATATCAGTGTGAAGGTTTATGAAACGTAACGGTTTTTATCAAGCGAATAATATGCCTTTGATGGCTTATGTAAACCATCACAAGTCAATATGGTCTGCTTCTTGCTGAATTTAGGACATAACTGTCTTTTGAGGATGAGCTTATGTCACAAGAACCCATAATATTGGCGCTGATTGAGCGTAGGAAACAAGCCAACTTGTCTCAAGAAAAGTTAGCCTCGAGTGCAGGAATGAGTTTAAAAACCTATCAAAGGATTGAACGCGGCGAGGCTGACATCAAGATGTCTCAGTATCGTTCAATCACCAGAACCTTAAAAGTGACGGATTTGGATGTGGTGCTTGATATTGTTGGTGCATCACAAACGACGGCAGAAGATGTAGCAGCAGTCAGTCGCCTGCTGACCAGCGAAGAACGCATGCTCTTAATTAAATTGATTTTGTCGGTCAAAAAGAAGCAGTAATCCTTCTTTTAAATAAACAGCGTAACGGATCTATTAGTTAGTTAAATTGACAGAGCTTTCTAGGGGAATGTGTTCTCTGAGCGCATGAAGCCATCAGCTCACTCTTCCACGCAGCTGTTTAGTGGTGCTTCTTTGTTTCTTGCTTTCTAAACGTCTTTTCTGAGAGCCACGTGTTGGCTTAGTCGCTCGTCTCACTTTTTGAACTTTTGTTGCTTCCAAGATCAGTTCTTTCAAACGCACTAAAGCGTCATCTCGGTTTTGTTCCTGCGTTCTATACTGCTGTGCCTTAATGATAATCACGCCATCTTTAGTGATGCGGCTATCTTTGTGTGCGAGAAGCTTTTCTTTATAGAAGTCAGGTAGGGTGGAGTGCTTAATATCAAAACGTAAATGTATCGCGCTCGATACTTTGTTGACGTTCTGACCGCCGGCTCCTTGTGCTCTGATCGCTGTTAACTGGAGTTCCCAGTCTTGAATCGAAACAGAATTAGATATTTGTAACATAAACATCCATTTTGAACGGTAATATGGCGCCATGATACTGAATATTGGTTATGGTATCAGTAACTTTATTAAAGAGTGGTAGTAGTGATGAAAATAGATTTAACGGCATATGAAGGATTAATCTTTGATATGGACGGTACGTTGATCGATACAATGCCTGCACATGTAAAGGCGTGGCAGCAAACGGCTGAAGAGTTCGGCTTTCATTTTGAAGCGTCTTGGCTACATAGCTTAGGTGGAATGCCGAGCTACAAGATAGCCGGTGAGGTGAACAGCAAATACGGTTTATCGCTCGACCCACAGGCGGTTTCTACGTTTAAGATGGCGTCGTTTGCGGCTATTGAAGACAAAGGAGACGTTATCCCTTGTACTCACTCTCTCCTATTAGAGCATTTGGGTAATAAGAAAATTGCAGTCGGAACGGGCAGTCAACGTAAAAGTGCCGAACAGTTACTAGATAAGACAGACATCTTGAGTAAGCTCGATATCCTAGTCACAGCAACAGACGTCAAGAATCACAAACCAAATCCGGATACTTTCTTGGATGCCTGTTTTGGTATGGGTTTGCAGCCAAAGCAGTGTGTTGTGTTTGAAGATACCAACCTAGGTAAGCAGGCTGCTCATGCTGCGAACATGGATTGTATTCTGGTGGTAGAAGGGAACAAACTAGAGTTCTATCCAGCACCAAGCTGATTGAAAGGATTGGGTTGTTAAACCGCTAAACTGATAGCCTAGCGGAACAAGATTGATTTTCTGTTAGGCGATTTCGCTCATTTCGCTGTCTAGAAATAAGCAAACACTGTTTCGACCTGCGGCTTTGGCTTCATAGAGTGCTAAATCAGCGCACTTGTAGTTGAGAGCAGGGTCGTTGGTCAGATTGGTGATTCCGCCACTGACCGTCACCACGTTATCGAGCTCAATACTGACTGCGATTCTCAATCTGTTAAGTACATACTCAGCTTCTTCTGTTGTGGTATGAGGCAGAATAACGCCAAACTCTTCGCCACCAATACGAGCCACAAAATCACTTTCTCGGCACTCTCGTTGTAATACTTGAGCAACGGTTTGAATGACGCGATCTCCATAATCGTGACCAAATCTGTCGTTGATGCGTTTGAAGTGATCTATGTCCAAAATCGCTAAACAAGACTGTTCGCGAGTAGGGTAACGATTAACACGAGAGCACTCATCTCGCAGCTCAAGATCGAATTTACGGCGGTTCCAACACCCAGCTAAGGCATCTTTTTCACTCAGGTTTCTCAGTTTGTTTTCTAGCTCTTTGTGTTTACTTATATCCACAAATGAAGCGACATAAAACTGAATCACGTCTTTCGAGTCTTTAATGGTTTGGATTCGCAATATTTCCGTGATCAAAGACCCGTCTTTACGACGATTAACCACTTCGCCTTCCCACATGCCTTTCTCTTTGATGATGCTCCACATCTTGATGTAGAACTCTTCGTTGTAGCGACCAGAGGCAAACATGGACGGTTGGCGGCCTTTTACGTCTTCTAACTCGTAGCCACTCACACGGGTGAACTCTTGGTTTACTTTGATGATTCGGTTGTTTCTGTCGGTAATCACCAAGGCAGACATGCCATTCATTGCGGCCTTAGCAAGTTGGCTCTCGATACTGTTCTTCTTGTGGTTGCTGTTCCACAATACGAAGCCAGCGGAGATCATCGAAATCAAGAAAGACAAGGTGATTATCTGAACGACGATCGCTTGTTTTTCTTGTCGGTATTGACTGCTGAACTGCTGATTTTCAATGTGAAGAACCATGTAAATAGGGCTTTCAAACTGTTTGATTTTAGGGCTGATGTCGGAATGAAAATACCAGTTCTCACCATCGAAATAGCTCGAAGATGTCTTGTCTTGAATCGCAGTCCAAAGCTCAGGGTATAACTTTGCGTAAGTCTGCTCTGAACGTGATTCAATTACATGTCCGAAAGATTCCGTAGGATCCGGCCCCATGATTATGTGTCCGGTTTTGTTGAGAATAATAGGAACAGCAGAAGATGCACCAATTTGATAGTGAAGGCGCTTATAAATCTCAAGCATGTTCAGGTTTGCGATGAAGTAACCAATAATGCCGTTGTTTTCAGCGACTGGCGTCATAATGCGTAGCGCTGGAATCAAAGGGCGAACGATCTCTCCGTTTTCGACTTCAAGATCAATACCGCGAGAGCTAATCTCACCAATCTTTAATTGCTGTAGTACCTCATAGTAATCACGCGAAGACTTGTTCTGCAGTTCACTATCTGGAACCACGATTGCTTGATTGTCTTTATAATTAACGCGAAACACTTCGTTGCCAGCTAGATCGAGGTAACGAAGCTGGGAATAGTATTTTTGGCCACGAGCTAACATCACCCAAAGATCTTGCAGGGTTTCTTTATGGATAATAGAAGGTTCTCGAATCGCTCGGAGTAGTGTTTGAGAGTCGGCGATTGAAGGAACAGAGTTAGAGATTTGCTCAACAATAACAGCGAGTTCATGAAAGCTGTATTCGATTTGATTTTGGCTAGACTGCTTAATATTTAGAGTGTGCTGAGCATCAATTCTGTCAAGTTCAGAATTGATGTAGAGGGCAGGGACTAGTCCTAGGGCAAAGATGGTACATAGAAATTGGCTGACTAGTTTTTTTATACTTGTATTCATCACTGTCCTCAAAGAATCAGCGCAATACTATATATTTTATAGGGTTTTTAATGTGATCTTGACCGAGAAGTTAAGACAAGATTCGCATATAACTACGATTTAAGTGCAACTTTTTGCAGTTAAGCTTGATTGTTGAGCAATCACTTCGTTAGTAAATGATTGCTCAATATAGAACACTGCTCCGAAACCTAAGCCAAATTAATCGCGATTAATTGCCGCTTATCTAACTAAGGACAGCTAGCTTAGGCCTACGATATTTCCATTACTATCAATATCTAACGACATGAACGCCGGTTTGTCAGGCAAGCCTGGCATGGTCATCACATTGCCGCACAACGCGTAAATAAAACCAGCACCAGCACACAATTTTAGTTCTCTAACGGGCACGTCAAATTGGATTGGTGCACCTTTTACGTGTGCTTCTGTCGAGATCGATAATGGTGTTTTTGCTAAACAAACCGATAGGTCGTTATAGCCATGCAGTTTGAATTCAGCCAGTTGTTTTTTAGCCAGTGGAGATAGCGAAATACTTGCCGCGCCATAACCAACTTCAGCAACTGCCATCAGCTTTTCTTCTAGGCTTTGCTCTGAGTGATACAAAGGCTTAAATTCACTCTGTTTTTGGCAAGCTTTGACTACAGCGTGAGCCAGTTGAGTCGCGCCTTCGCCACCTTGACCAAATGCTTCGCTTACTTCAACGTTAACGCTTGAGTCGAAGTCGGTGATCATCTGTTTCAAAGCATCGAGCTCTTGAGCTGAGTCTTGTGGGAATCGGTTAATCGCAACAACTGTAGGCACTTGGTATTGCTTAACGTTGTTTATGTGCCATTTTAGGTTCTCAAAGCCTGCAATTAGCGCGTCTTGGTCATCATTAAAAATTGAATCTGGTAATGGAGTGCCGGGTCTCAAATCGTATAAACCAGAGTTGGCCTTTAATCCACGTAATGTTGCAACAACCACAGCGCAATCGGGCTTTTTGTTCGACGCTTTTGCTTTTATGTTGCACGCTTTTTCAAAGCCCATATCTGAGCCGAAACCACCTTCGGTCACGACAAAGTCACTCAGTTTTAACGCTATCTTATCGGCAATAATTGAAGAGTTACCATGTGCGATGTTCGCGAAAGGCCCGGCGTGAATTAGGGTAGGAACGCCTTCAAGGGTTTGCATCAATGTTGGTTCAATAGAATCCTTCATGGTTACGGTCATTGCGCCTGCAACGTTGAAGTCATCTGCGGTCAACGGCAAGCCTTGTTTGTTGTAGGCAAGTACCACTCGTCCGATGCGCTTTCTCAAATCTTGAAGGTCATTGGCTAGAGCAAGAATGGCCATTAGCTCTGAAGCAGCTGAGATATCAAATCCATCTTCTCGCTCAAAGCCGTTAATTGTTTTGTCTGCTTCGTTCTTGCCAACCGTGATCATGCGTAGTGCGCGATCATTGTGGTCAAGTACACGTCGCCAAACGATTCTGCTTGGGTCAATATCCAAGGCTTTTAAGCCAGAACGCGCTTCAAACGCCTCTAAGCCTTCCCGTTGTTCATGATACAAACGTGCATCAATGGCGGCAGAGGCGAGGTTGTGAGCGGCCGTAACAGCATGAATATCGCCCGTCAGGTGCAGGTTTAATTGTTCCATAGGGGCAACTTGAGAGTAACCACCACCCGCAGCGCCACCTTTTACACCAAATACCGGACCCATTGAAGGCTGGCGAATGCAGGCCATTGCAGATTGGTTAATCTCTGCGAGGCCTTGTGCTAATCCGATAGTAGTGACGGTTTTGCCTTCACCAAGAGGTGTCGGTGTGATCGCCGTGACTACGACTAATTTACCATCTTGTTGGTTGGCGAGGCGTTCAAGTGACGTGAGAGACACTTTAGATTTGAATTGCCCTAATGGCTGATGTTCGTTGTGGTGCAGGCCAGCTTGCTTGGCAACCTCACTGATGTTTTTAAGGGGAGTAGAGCGACAAATATCAATATCAGACAGCATATTTGATCCTTATATCAGAACCGAAAGGCGGTACGTAAACGTTTGCGTGGCGATAGTACTGTATAAATTTGCCAAGTAAAGGCAAACCACACGAATTATGTGCTGGAAGATAACAGATCTAAAGAGTCATTGCGCGAGATCAAATCTTAAACGAGCAAAATATTCGATATGATTAACTTCACCTGCCGTTATATTGGTGTTGAATACAAAAAGGGCTGCATATAGCAGCCCTTCAAGGAATGGGTAATCTCACTTGGCGTTAACCTTTAAGAGGTAACTGCCTAATATGGTCGATTAACGATCCCAGTATGTTTCTTCTAAGCTATCTTCGCGTTCAGGTAATGCACGAGAAAGGCGAGGAGAGTGCTGAGTCAACACTTCGTAGCTTACACGGTTTGCGTACTTACAAATTTGAGACAGTGAAGAGTAAGTTAGACAAGTGTGCTCGTGTTTCTCTGAGTTTGGTACATTCACGTGGTGGTAGCTATTTGCTGCCATGTCGTGAAGTAGTGCTGAAAGTGCACCATCGCCAGCGCCATTGGTATTCTTAATCTCAAGTGGGCCACCTAGGTAAGGGCCAATGTGAGAGTACACTTTTACTGGGTCTTTACAGTCTTGCTTACGCATCGCTCGGCTGAATTCGTATTTATTGAACTCAGGGATGTTACCCGGTAATAATGGCAGTGTGGTTTCGCGTTTCGCTGGTTCGTCAGTGTAACCTGCCATGTATAGACCAATAGGACCTGCAGTACATAGAACTAGGTCAACCCACTCAAGTGCCTTGTTAGCAGCCAATAGAGGATCTTTTTCACCCGTTAGCGCTTCACCTTCATCTTCGTTCATCGCGACGATGGTTACGTTTTCTTTCAGGTATTCTTGCCACCATTCAGCGTTGCCTTCGATCACATACTTAGTACCAAGTGTTAGTACAACAGGCACATTGTGCGCTTTCGCGTATTCAATCGCTTTTTGTACCGCTTTTGGCATCGGATCTTCAGGTTTGCCACGCATTAGGTATGACGACACAACCAATGCAGAAGCTTTCTCGAAGACCTTTTCAGGAATGCTTTCTGGAAGAAGTTGGTTCATGTGGCCTTCGTTGATTGCAAACGTACGTTCGCCATCTTCAGAAATCAGCGTGTAACAACGACCAATTGGACCATCAACAGTTTGAAGGTGGTTTAGATTCATACGAGAAGAAGTGCGGCAAAGGTAACGATAACCAAAAGAGCCAACTTCGATCTTCTTAGACATTACGCCAAGCAGGACAGATTTGCTGTCTGCAAGTACGGAATAGTTGTGCAGTGTGTTGCCAATAGTATCGCCAGGGTATTGATGCGTGATCAAACCGCGCTCTACTAACTCTTCATACAGCGCATCTGCTTTACTTTCTTCCAATACCAGTGAGTGACCTTTACTCAGCTCGTATTTTTCTAGGAACTCGTTGTCAACACGGGCTTCGATATCAACAATCGTTTGGCCAACACCCACAATCGTTGCGCGGTGAAGCTTAGGCGTTTGTTGAATTTGGTTGACCAACGGATCACGTGCGTGAGTTGGAAAGTAGTGCTTAGATTTACGCTGTCCAGGAAACTTCATATGAAAAATACAGTGAAAAAATTTTGCCGCATGATATCACATTTTGTTTCTGTTTCTTTCATTTTTATTACATTTTGAATCACCTGCACAATGTCTGTACAGGTGATTCAACTAACTATATGTTTGAAACTACTCGGCTGGCTGTACTAACGTCGCTGGATCAACGTAAGCCTCTGTACCCCATAGTGGAACAGTTGAAAGGCTGTGTTTGAAGCTACCTTCTGTTTCTTTGGTGGTGTAAGACAAGTAAAGCAGCGACTGATTCTCTGCATCGTAGATACGACGAACCTTCATTGTTTTAAAGAAGATACTTTTCGATTGCTTGAATACCACTTCGCCAGACTTACTCTTGTCTATTTGAGCAATCATTTCTGGTGTAATTTCACCTGTTTGACGACAAGATATAGAGCTATCACTTGGATCAGAAAGGCTAAGGTTTGCTTCGATTGATGCGATATGACAGGTAACACCCGCGATCTTATCGTCATCTAATGAAGACATCTTGATATCCTTCATTGTGAAGAAACCCAGTGAGACGTCGCCAACCTCGTTGTCCGAACAGCCAGCTAACATTGTCACGATACCTGCTGCTATTAAGGCTTTTTTCATAAGAAGTCCTTTTTATTTATATAGTTCTGTTTACTATAAGGATATTGAAAGCTTGGATACGAGTGTAGAGCTTTTCGCTAAGTTCTTAAAGGATGTTGTTGGATAATGAAAAATATGAAGCATTTAAAGTACTTGTTGGCCTTGGTCATGCTCTGTATGCTCTCTGCTTGTAGCTCGGCACCTCAGCCGACCGTATGTCTTCCAAATAACTGCGATATTTGGGGATACTAACCGTAGGTACTAAAAGAATGAATAACGAAATACCTGAAATTGCACACAAGAAAAACCAATGGCTATTTAGTCAGCTCGATATTGCTTACCCCGCAAAAGAGAGCCTCCTCGGCCGTGAACTTTATCAAAGCAAACTTCCATCCAAGACATACCAACTCCTAGCACAAGATCAAACTCCTTCCCAAATTGATGAACTGCATAAAGTCGATTTCCATAAATTGACCGTGCTATTTTCACTCAACCAAGCAAGCGTTTACCAAGATGAAATCGAAAGGGCACACATGCTTGAGTTCTTGAGCCAAATTATGCTTTCTGACGATCATGTATTATATATTGGTACTCAAAACGGTGAAGTTGTGGCGAGCGCTATCGTCACAGAAGCGGATGGTTCCCTATTGATCTCGGATGTCGTTGCTGAAAATGGTCAAAGTATCAACAACTTTGCTAAGCAGTTACACGATTTTTGGGCACAAGATCATGCTTCTTGCGATAAAGTATGGATCGAGAACTAAAGATTCTTTGACAAAGCGTTAATCTAAGTACAATACCCCGTCTTATTTAAAGGGTATTGTATGTACAAGCTATTGATATCAATCGCTGTATTATGTGTTAGCGCTTATTCTTCACTCAGTTTTGCTAACGACTGGGATATTAAACGCATCCTAGTTTTACACTCATACGAACCTTCTTATCAATGGACTGCTGACTTCCAAAAAGGGATAGACAGTGCGTTCAGCCAGTCTCAAACCGAAGTTAAACTCTCAATAGAGTATTTGGATTCAAAGCGTGTCCACAGCCCAGAGTATTACGACTCTCTCGCGAACTACTTACGTGCGAAGTATGCAGGTTATAAATTTGATGGCGTAATTGCGACGGACGATAACGCAGCCAATTTTCTTGAATCTCTGCCTAATTTGATTGATCGCTCCACACCTGTCGTTGCAGCCGGCATCAATGATTTCAGCACCGACATGTACGCGGTGTCTGACAGAGCAACTGTGCTTTACGAGAACGATCAGATAGACGTTAATATTAAGCTGATCTCCAAATTAAGACCTAATCTAAAGAATCTCTATTTTGTAAATGATTACAGTGTCACGTCTGAATTGATTCATAAAGAAATGAACAAAATGATGGCTGAATTTTCAAATATCAATCTCGTAGAAATTCGCGACTTGTCGCTGGAGCATACGAGCCAATTTTTGGAAGGGATCTCTGCGGACGATGCGGTATTGCTCAGTCATTACAACACCGAGTTAAAGCAAGGGGTTTACCACACTTACCAAGAGATTGCGGATACGTTGTCAAAAGCGAGTGCTGCTCCGGTGTTTGCTTTATGGCAGTTCTATATTTCGGGTGATGTACTCGGTGGTTACGTTAATCACTCACAAAGCATGGGTGAACAGGCCGTCGATGCGTTGGATAAATACCTTCCACTTGGTTTTACTACACCGTTAACTCCCGGAGACAACAAACGTTTTGTATTCAATTACCCTGCAATGAAGAGATACGGGATTAGTGGAAACGCGTTACCTGACGAAGCGGTTTTCATTAACGAGCCTTCATCCTTTATTCGCAAAAACTTCCAGTTGTTATTGGGGCTGTCGATGGTGATTGCGGGTTTGAGCCTGATCATCTTGATGCAATTTGTCACTCTGCGCCAAAAGAAAGAGTTGGCCAATAAGAACAAACGAATCTTAAAGCTTCAGAAACAGACCTTGAATATCCAAAAGGATATGATTCATGTTCTCGGAGAGGCAATTGAAACCCGCTCTGGCGAAACTGGTAATCACGTTAAGCGTGTAGCCAAGTTGTCTGCACTGCTTGCTAAGTATCGTGGCTTGAGCCATCGCGAGGTCGAGATGATTGAGATCATCAGCCCAATGCACGATGTGGGTAAGATTTCAGTCCCTGAATCAATCTTGGATAAACCTGGGAAATTAACCGACCAAGAGTGGGAGGTGATGAAGCTTCATACTACGGCTGGCTATAACTTACTAAAGAGCGGAGCGGGTGATATTACCAACCTCGCGGCAATCATTGCTAACGAACATCACGAGCGTTGGGATGGTGCTGGATACCCGAATGGAAAAGTGGGTGATGAAATACACCTGTTTGCTCGTATCACTGCCGTAGCCGATGTGTTTGATGCGCTGCTTAGTGCACGTTGCTACAAAGAACCGTGGCCGTTAGATATGGTGGTCGATTTGTTTGAGCGAGAGTGTGGCTACCAGTTTGATCCTCAGCTAACTAAATTGCTACTGAAACACTTATCCGAGTTTGTCGCTATCCGAGATTCGTACCCCGATACTGGAACTGTAGAATATGCGTCTTCACCTTCGCTTGAAGCTAAGGTCTTAGAAGAGTCGGTTGTTAGCTAATTGTCGCTCTATCTGAGTAGCCTATAAGCCATTTTTTTTATCGATTCACCACGATCCGGCTAGGAAGTAGTGATTTATATTTTCTCCTGAAATTGAGTAGCTTATGTAAACCTCGCAGTATTTGGTTTCGTAGAATCTGGGTTAATTTAATGAAAACTGTTGCTTATGCTGAGCGATAAAGTGATCAACTCCATATTTCGCGAAGAGAAATAAGCCTGTATCTGCAAACTGTTACCTCAATCATCTCGCGCATTGAAAGAACACTATAGGATAAAACTTGGATTCAATCTGAGTGAGATACCTATGCGGTTAGAACAGACTAAATGTGTGATTTTCGATTGTGACGGAACACTTATCGATAGTGAAAAGCTGTGCTGCCAAGCTTTGGTGAACGTTTTCACTGGCTTTGGAGCGGAGCTAAACGTCAACGACTGCTATGCGCACTTTCAAGGCGGGAAGCTAGCCGACATCTTAATGGATACACAAGAACGTCTTGGGTTATCTATCTCGATTGATACACTTGAGCCGTTATATCGCAATGAATTACAAGCACTGTTCCAGCGTCATTTAAAACCGATGGATGGCGCTATCGAACTTATTGAATTCCTCAAACAACAAGACATCGAGTTTTGTATTGCTTCCAATGCACCGAAATCTAGGGTTGAATCTTCATTGGCGATGACAGGCATGCTAGACGACTTCAAAGGCAAAGTGTTCTCAGCTTTTGATGCTAACAGCTGGAAGCCAGAGCCTGATCTAATCATGTACACGGCCATGAACATGGGCTTTCTGCCAAATGAGTGCATCTACGTGGATGATACGTTGAAAGGGATTGAGGCTGGTGTTCGCGCGGGTATCCAATCGTTTCGATTACGCCCGAGTATTGATGAAGCAATCGTAGATCCCGAAGCCGACTCAGCAGAACTCGCGGCTCAGGATATCTACAGTTTAGAAGAAATTTCAGTTTGGATTAATGGCAAGCACTGCTCAAATGGTGGTATATCGAATTCTGCAGCTTTGGTGGGGTAGAGCTTAGTTGAAGGCTGACTACCTTACTAAATTGTTTGGTGTGGAAACCGCAAGATGCACAAGTAAACTTTTCTCCACTTTCTGAAAGCAGATACTCGTCGTGTTGGCATAAAGGGCATGTAATGTCGTCGGTGTTTGGTGTTTCTGTTTTATTCATTATGTGTCACCTGCAGCAAGGGGGTAAGCGAAAAAAGACCCGTTCAATTAGATTACTCCTAAGCTCGAATATTAGACAGTTCTGACACTTCTTAATCTCTCCTTTGCGACTTGCTTCATGGTAATTGATAATGTCATCGTTATTGACCATGGTTTTTGTAATGTTATTAAACAAAAGCCAAAAAGAAAGGACCCATTACGAGTCCTCATTAGTTTGTTTTCAATTCACGCCGCTAGTTCACCAGTTGATCCTTAAGTTCGGTAGCGTGCCAATGTCTGAGATAGAGAAACCGACGCTTCTGTTAGCCTAGATACGCCATTTGAAGAATTCTGAGCCACGTCTTTAATCACATCGGATTGGCTTCGAATATCGTTAAGCTCTGCTGCAATCGTATTGGCAACGTTACTTTGCTCATCGGCTGATGTTGCGATTTGGATACTCATGTCCATTAGTGCTTGAGCTGAATCTGCAATCGAGTTTACGTCGTGACCAATGTTTGAAATCAACTGGCTACTGGTTTGCGCTTGGTCAACCGTCTGTTCGGTGATCTTCGCGATATTTTGGCTCTCTTGCTGTAAGCGTTCAATCATCGCTTGGATTTCTACAGTAGCCGACTGAGTGCGGCTTGCCAGTGTTCTTACTTCATCAGCAACAACAGCGAAACCTCGGCCTTGCTCGCCCGCACGAGCGGCTTCAATCGCGGCATTTAAAGCAAGTAAGTTAGTTTGCTCTGAAATAGCATTGATCGTCGTGATGACCTCGTTAATTTGGCTCGTATTCACATTCAAGCTAGTAACAGAAGATGAGGTTTGCTCAATCAAAGAAGAAAGGGTGGTGATTTCCGAGATTGCCTGTTGAACCTTCGCATGGCTATCGTTGATTTGCTGCGCGTCTTGTTCTGTTTGTTCAGTTGAGCGTGCAGAGATGTTAGAGACTTCATTTGCCGAAGCTGTCATCTGATCCATTGCTGTCGCTACAGAGTCTAGAGAGGCATTTTGGCTCATGATTTGTGTTTCGCTGCGCTTCATCTCAGTTTCGAAAGAAGCCGATGTTTCGCTTAGCGTTGCTGCACTGTGGTTTACGTTGTTGACTAACTCACTAAGCGTGTCCATTGAACGGTCAAGCGCACAACCAATCGTGCCGAACTCATCACGGCCAGGGTGGAAGCCAAGGCGTGATGTTAAGTCACCATCACCAATCTTTTGAGTCGTTGAATAAAGAACCCAAAGTGCGCCGCCTAGGAAAGTCGCTACCCAGTAACAGAAAAGACCAAAAGGCACACACCACAAGAAGCTCAGTAATAAAGTGTACAGTGCTTGCTGCTTTTGATTCTGTATATCGTTAGTTGAAACGGTAAGTGAGTAGTAGTTGCCATCTTGTGCGAGTGCTGTGGCAGTCACAGAACCATTATTTGAAATAGTGGTTTGTTGAGCGCGAGTTTGCTGGCTAACAGAGCGAACAGATGCCGGGGAATCTGATGCTGATAAAATGCCTTGCAGTTGATACTCGACCTGCTGTTTTGCAGTTACGTCAATGTGTTCCATTTTGTTGACGTAGTTCAGTCCAGCTAGGCTTGCCAGAGCGGCAAAAAAGATTAAGAAAATGACCCAAAACTTGTCGTTGATCGACATCTTAATAAACAGTTTGTCTATCGTTCGAAATTGTACTTCTTTCATAAAAACTCCACGGTAAATCCTTTACCGTGGACTCTAAATAACCGACCTCAATAAAAATGTGACTTAAATCGACTAATTGTGAAAATTAATGATAGTGATATGTCATTTATGAGATCTGAATCAAGTAAATTAGTTCTGTATAGGTTTATTAGCCTAAAGAAGGCAGTAACCCTACTGAAATAAGAACTTGAATCGCAATGATAAATACGCCAACGCTACCTGCTAAAAACAACGCTTTGCTACCGCCTAACACTTGGTAACTGGCTTCTGAAGATTGTGGTTTGACAGAGAAATCAGTGTAACGAACCTTGTAGACCATCACTGTTGGTAACAGAATCGCGAGCACTGAAAGTGCAATGGCTGCGTAGCCTAAAGCCATGATGAAGCCTTGTGGGTAAAATAAGGCAAACCCCAGTGGCGGTAAGAAGGTGATAGCAGCTGTCTTAACACGTTTTGCGTTACCTAGTTTCTTGCTCAGTGAGTCGCCCATGAATTCAAATAAGCCCAAGCTCACACCAATAAAAGATGTCAGCAGTGCAAGGTCTGCAAACACACCGACGATCACGCTTAGGTTGGATTGATGAACCGTTTGCGATAGCGAGACTAATAGCGCGCCCAAGCTTGTGTCAGACAACAACTGCTCTTGGCTAATCACGCCCAAAGTAACACTTTGCCAGAAAACGTAGATAACCAGAGGCAGTGCCGAGCCAATAATCATTACCTTACGTAAAGAACGAACGTCACCATCTAGGTATCGAACAATTGATGGGATGCTGCCGTGGAAACCAAAAGAGGTAAACACAACCGGAATAGCCGCAACAATCAGGCCTTGCTGTAAAGGCATGCTCATTAAGTATTGAGAGGTAATGTTTGGCGCTAGGAAGCTGAGTACCAAAACCATCGCGATAAGCTTTAAGCCAAACAAAACGCGGTTAACTTTATCAACACTGTGCGTACCAATCGTAACAACGCCGGCAACTAATAGGGTAAATAGAAGCGTGGTGATTTGAGCATTAAGTTCGATACCCGCGATATCCGAAATTCGTTGGTTAAATTGCGCACCGCCGCCAGCTATGTATGCCGCACACAGAGCGTAGAAAAGAAACATCACCGCGAAGCTCGCAATCCACTTTCCTTTTGTCCCCAAAATGGTATGAGCTAACGTGTGTAGGGTAGCGTCAGATTCTGCGAATTGGTGAAGCTCTACCATTAATAGCGCAGTAAAAGCCATTAACGCCCATAAACCCAGCATCAAGAAAAGTGAAGTTGAAAAGCCAATACCTGCAGAAGCAAGTGGAAGAGCGAGCATGCCAGCACCAATGGTTGTGCCTGCAATGATCAAAGTACTACCAAAAACCTTTGATTTATTCATTGTATATAATTCTTTACGTTAGGGTGTGTTTTCATTGTAATTCTTCTAGCTTAAGCGCATAAACCCAAAGAATATCTCGATTTTGAAGTATTCTGATTGAGTTTAATTCCAAATGCAATTCTTATTGTAATTAAAAACATCCACTGTAAATTAATATTTACACAAAGGGGCGTGTCAGCATTCAATTGAGCAAAGCAAACGTTTGACCATGATCGGTTTCAAAATTTATAGAGTAATTTGTTGTACTTGGTGTAAGGTGGCAGTACATATGTCGTTCGCGTATACCCCTTTAGCGCAAAAAAGCGTTAATGATCGCGAGTAGCTTTAAGCTATGAATATGGAATGGGTAGAGTAGAGTGCGTTCATCAAAGTGACATAATATAAGTCCAAGATGGTGCACTAGTTAATCGGACATCATGTCCACATCAAGGAATAGAGGGGGCACAATGAGTGACCAATCTTATAATGACGAAAGTCTAGAGTTGTTAGATGCTATGGAAATTGGCATTGATTTGTCTGACTATGAGCAGACAGTGAAACAGTTAGCAGAAGAGCTTTTCAAGTCTTCGAACTAAGCTTTTAAGATCTTTAATTCAGTTTCAACTGAAACGTTTTAAAGCTAAAAGTTTTCTTAGCTAAAGCTTCTCAAAGCAAACAATTCTAAACTGAGCAAATCGTATTCGCTCACACGTCATACCAAAACTATCCTCATTAAAGTTCGCGAAGATAAACGAGTACGTTTACCATGTTACTTAGTTCTCGATACTTTAATGAGGTTCAATGAACTTTCTCGCACACCTTCACATCGCCAAGCACTGTAACAGCAACTTAGCAGGTAACCTGTTAGGTGATTTTGTTAAAGGCGACCCTAATAAACACTATTCTGATTCCCTTTCTGACGGTATTAGGCTTCATCGATTTGTTGATAGCTATACTGATCGTCATGATGTATCTCGTTCTGCAAAATCACTTTTCTCAGACCAAACACGACGCTTTGCGCCTATCGCACTCGATGTATTTTGGGATCACTGCTTAGCCAATCATTGGGATCAGTTTTCACAGCAGACATTAGAGCGTTTTTGTTTAGATAGCCATGAGCAGATCTTTGAACATCAAGAGCCACACTGGCCTGAAAATTTCGTTATGGTTCATCAGAAAATGGCTGAGCATAGATGGTTAGAGAGCTATCAAGACATGTCATCTATAGAGGTGGTGTTGCAGCGAATGGCGTTGAGAAGGCCTAAGCTCGGTATGCTCGAGGCATGTTACGATGACCTCGAACGTCACTATGATACGTTGCAGTGTCACTTTAATGAGCTTTATCCCAACGTTTTAGAGGAAGCTAAGCAGTTTAATGCTCTTCAAATGAAGAAAAATCAAAAGGAAAGGTAAACAGCGTAATGCAGGTTTGCTACAATCCGCGCCTATTTAATCTTTGAGCATCATACTATGTCTGAATCTACAAAATCTTTTAACCAACTAGGATTATCTGAGCATCTTCTTGCCACGTTGTCTGAGCTTAATTTTACGGCTCCTACCAGTGTTCAAGAACAAGCAATTCCATTGGTATTAGAAGGCAAAGATGTACTGGCTGGTGCTCAAACGGGTACAGGTAAAACGGCTGCGTTTGGTTTACCGATTATTCAAAGATTAATCGAGACAAAAGACAACGTTATTCCGAACCCTAAGCTCGTTCGTGCGCTTGTATTAGTGCCAACTCGTGAATTGGCACAACAGGTTTTCGATAACTTAACTAGCTACGCAAAGGGCACCGACATTAAAGTCGTGGTGGCTTACGGCGGCGTTAGCATGAAGGTGCAAACTGATAACTTACGCGGTGGCGCAGATATTCTTGTCGCGACGCCTGGTCGTCTTATTGATCACATGTTCACTAGAAACATCATGTTGAGCCAAACGGAAGTACTGGTACTGGATGAAGCTGACCGTATGTTAGATATGGGCTTCATGCCTGACATCAAGCGTATTCTTTCTCGCATGAACGAAGTGCGTCAAACTCTGTTCTTCTCTGCAACGTTTGATAACAAAATCAAAGCGATTGCACACCGTATGATGCAGAAGCCAAGTGAAATCCAAGTTACGCCAAAAAACAGCACCGCTGAAACCGTAACACAGATGGTTTACCCGGTAGATAAGTCGCGTAAAAGTGAGCTATTAGCGTATTTGATTGGTTCAAAAAACTGGCAACAAGTGTTGGTGTTCACAAAGACTAAGCAGGGCACTGATGCTCTCGTTAAAGAGCTTAAGTTAGACGGCATTAAAGCGGCATCAATCAATGGCGATAAGAGCCAAGGTGCGCGTCAAAAAGCCCTAGACGATTTCAAGTCAGGCAAAGTTCGTGCGTTGATCGCAACCGACGTGGCAGCTCGTGGTATTGATATTCAGCAGCTAGAACAAGTTGTGAACTATGACATGCCATTTAAAGCAGAAGATTATGTTCACCGCATCGGACGTACTGGCCGTGCGGGTAACAGCGGCTTAGCGATCTCTTTGATGAGTCAGGATGAAGCTTACCTATTGGGTGACATTGAGCGATTACTTGATACGCGCTTGCCTCAAGAGTGGCTAGAGGGCTTTGAACCAAGCCTTGAAAAAGATCTAGCGCCCGATCGTGGTGGTCGCAGCAAGAGCCGTTCATCAGAAAAACGTAAGATGAAAGCGAAGCTTAAGATTCACCAAAACCGCGGTAAAGCACGTCGTTAACAAGCTGGACAAAGCTCCAGTTTAAAGATCTATACATATAAAAATGCGCCGTTACAGTGACTTCTGTAACGGCGCGTTTTTGTATCTTATAAGCTCATCATGGGTATGAACCCGATTAAGCTTTATGTTCCTGGTTACACTTCCATTCACATGGCACTTCATAAATCAGCTCTTCAATCGAGGTTGGGTTTAGAACCCACTCTTCATCAATATTGAACTTGCTGACCATCTGCGTGTTGAAAAGCTGCCAATGCTTAAGTAGAGCATCTTCAGGAGAGGTGACCATATCGCCTTCATTCCAAGTGCTTTCCATAAAGGGAGTGAGGCATACCGCTCCGTGCGCATACATGATCATTTGCCACTTAATCTCATAAATGTTGATCAAGTTCTCTGGATTCGCATCGTTATATTGTTCAGCTAACATGTTGATTTCTTTTTCGACATCGCCAACATTGTCGATAAAGTAATCGACCAAGTTGTCTTTTTGGCGAACAGAGTCAGTGATAAGTTGCATCGGTTTTCGTGAGTGAATCATGTTGCTAAAAAGGCGCATACTAAATAAATAGATAGTAATGTTTGGTGCGACGCCTTTTGGTAACTCTTCCACTATCTTAGCAATATAAGACTGAAAATAGGCGTGTAAACAATCGCTTATCGCATGCCAGATTTTTTCTTTGCTGCCAAAGTGGTGGCGAATAAGGCTATGCGATACACCTGCTTTCTCACTGATGTTACGAAGCGAAACGCTATCATAACCATGCTCACAGAACATATCCGCAGCAACACCCATGATCAAAAATCTCGTCTCTTCAGCGTCTTTTGCGCTTCTTCTGCCTTGTTTCTTTTCAGTCATCTTCATTTCACACATTTACCTGATTACCACATTCTACACTGTTTTTACTCAAATAAAAAATACTGCACAGGTGGAAAGTAAAGCTTGTGGATTACGGAATTTTGAATATACTGCCCACCTGTGTAATAAATCATAATAATTAAATGGAGAGACATCATGCAGTTCAATTTGTCTATCAATGCCATATCGAGCAAGCGCATGGGAGCTGTTATTGCAGCACTATTGCTCGCAGGCTCTCTAACTGGATGTGACAAAGTTCAGTCAGAGGAAAATGTGCAGGTAATCAAGCCAGTCAAGCTGTTCGAAATCCCACAACAGACTGATATTGATCTCGATAGCTTCATTGCAAAGGTTGATGCAACCGACCGTGCGGCACTTTCTTTCCAAGTGGGTGGAGATATAGAAACCTTCGATGTTCGTATGGGACAAGAAGTGAAGAAAGGTCAGGTGTTAGCCGTATTAGACGCGACGGATTACCGTATTGCCGTTGACGCAGCCCAAGCTAAATTTGATCTGGCGAACAGCCAATACAAACAAGCTTCTGAGTTGTATGCGAAAAAACTGGTCAGTACCGATTACTACGACCAAGCCGTAAACACCTTTACTGCCGCTGAAGTTGAGTTGGACCAAGCAAAAACAAACCTTGGCTACACTACCTTAGTTGCTCCATTCGATGGCGTGGTATCGATGGTGTTTGGAAAGCAATATCAATTGATCGCAGAAAAGCAGCCTGTACTGAATATTTTGAATCACAGTGAAATGGATGTGACGTTTTCAATTCCAGTATCAAAGCTTGAAGACCGTTCTATTCAAGACCTAACGAGCTCAAACATGTGGGTTGTGATGGACAGCCACCGCGGCATTCGTATCCCGACTCGCTTTAAAGAAATCTCAACGCAACCAGATGAAGATACCAACAGCTACCAAGCGGTTGTGTCTATCGAAAAGCCAGAAGGCATCAATCTACTTTCTGGTATGACAGCGCAAGTTGAAGTTCAGAAAAGTAAATCTGACTACGGCATTGGTATTGTGGATTCAGCTTGGTTAAACAAAGACGTAGGCCATGGTGAACTATGGCGTTATAACCCTGACTCTCAACTGATTTCTAAAGTACAAGTCCTTCTTGATGAGCAAGGCAAGGTTATCGACGGATTGTCGTCTGGTGACCTTATCGTTGAAGCGGGTGTGGATGTGTTATCAGACGGACAACAAGTAAAAGCTTGGCTTCGTGAGGGCGGTATTTAATGAACCTTTCAAAATTATCAGTTGTTGTCGCGTCGGTTCTGTTACTTCAAGCCTGTAACAATGAAGCTGTACACCGTGAACAACCACCTTTGTTGGTTTCTACCTTTGAAGTTGGCGCACCGCTTACTAATCAGTTCAGAAGTTTTAATGGACAGGTGATGCCAGCTGAATTGACTCCCTTGGCATTTAAGCTAGCAGGCGAGATTCAACAAGTATTAGTAGAAGCGGGCGACAATGTCGAAAAAGGGCAGTTATTAGCCACCTTAGATAACGCAACGTACGTACAAGATCTGACTGATGCTCAATCTCAATTCAAACTGGCAAGCAAACAGTTGGCCCGTGGAACGGAGATGTTTGGCAGCGAAATGTTATCGCAATCAGAACACGACCAACTGACGGCTAACTATAAGCTCGCATCGGCGAATTTGGCGGCGGCGAAACGCAAGCTGAGTTACACAGAACTTTTAGCGCCGTTCTCAGGAACAGTTTCAACTGTCGATAAGCAACGATTCGAAAATACGACGCCTGGAGAAACACTACTGAGTGTGTACCAGAACGACAAGGTGTATGTGCGAATTCAAGTATCAGATTCGATCTTGGCGTCAATTAGCCCAGACATGCGTTCAAATAGCTATCGTCCTGAGGCGACCTTTGGCGGTCACATAGGCCAATATCCACTGACGTATCTAGAACACACCAGTGAACTGCACCCACAATCCCGTACCTACGAATTTTGGATGCAGATGCAGCAGCCTGAAAGTGAAATCCTGCCAGGCACGAGCGTTACGGTCAATGTAGATATGGCGAAAGCGGGCCTGAGCGATGTTCAAGGCTACCAATTACCAATGACAACGCTAGAAGCGGGCTCTGAAGCGAATCAGTTCTATGTGTGGAAAATGGAAGACGGACAAGCATTCAAAAGCGAAGTAGAAGTCGACAAGATCAGTGGTCAAGGCGCACTCATCGCTCATGGTGTTGAGCAAGGTGAGCTACTCGTAAATTCGAATTTAAGAAAACTCCGTGACGGAATCCAATTGTCAGGAAAAGCAGAATGAACATCGCAGAATATTCAATAAAGAACAAAGTAATCAGCTGGCTGTTTCTAGTCATTTTGGCCATTGGCGGTGTGACGTCTTTTGGTAATCTATCCCGTTTAGAAGACCCAGCTTTTACCATTAAAGATGCAATGATTATTTCAACTTACCCTGGCGCTACGTCAATGGAAGTTGAAGAAGAGCTGACTTACCCACTAGAAAAAGAGATAAGACAGCTTCCGTACATCGACAAGATTACCTCGACATCATCGAACGGTATGTCCCAAATTATGGTCAGTATGAAGATGGACTACGGTCCAGACGAGCTGCCTCAGATCTGGGATGAAATGCGCCGTAAGATCAACGATCTACAACCAACACTGCCAAGTGGTGTAAATTCCGTTCAGATCATCGATGATTTTGGTGATGTGTTTGGTGTGATGATCATGCTGACCGGTGATGGTTACGATTACGTTGAGCTCAAACAGTACGCAGATTACCTAACGCGTGAAATCGAACTGGTCGACGGTGTCGGTAAAGTTAGCATTGCAGGTGACCAACAAGAACAACTGTTTGTTGAGATGTCACTGGAACGCTTAGCCGCATTGAACCTAGATATGTCGACGGTTACGTCACTGCTAGCACAGCAAAACAGTGTGGTATCGGCAGGCGAGGTGATGCTGAATGGTCAAAGCCTTACGATCAAGCCAAACGGCACCTTAAGCACGGTTGAAGAACTAGAAAACCTGATCATTCATGGTCGCGATACAGGTAACCTAATTCGTCTAAAAGACGTTGCTGAAGTGACTCGTGGTATTCAAGAAAAACCGGGTAATGTATTAACGTACAACGGTAAACCTGCAATCAACTTGGGTATTGCGTTCTCTTCTGGTGTAAACGTGGTTGAGATTGGTAAAGCACTGGATGCGGAACTGGATCGCCTAGAAAGCATTAAGCCAGCGGGTGTAGAACTGAATTACTTCTACAACCAAGCGCAAGAAGTAGACAAATCTGTGGCTGACTTCTTAATCAGCCTAGTTGAAGCGGTAGCCATCGTTATCATTGTATTGTTGTTCGCAATGGGCTTACGCAGTGGTTTGATCATCGGTTTGGTTCTTCTATTGACGGTATTCGGTACCTTCATCCTGATGGATTACAACGATGTTGAACTGCACCGCATCTCTCTGGGGGCACTGATCATCGCGCTGGGTATGCTGGTGGATAATGCGATTGTTGTCGTTGAAGGTATTTTGGTGGGCTTGAAGAAAGGCAAAACCAAGCTTCAAGCAGCGAAAGACATCGTCAAGCAAACACAATGGCCACTATTGGGCGCGACCATTATCGCTATCACAGCGTTTGCACCGATTGGTTTGTCGAAGGATGCGACAGGCGAATTCATGGGTTCACTGTTTTGGGTACTGTGTTTCTCACTGTTTTTGAGTTGGGTAACTGCACTAACACTAACGCCATTCCTTGCCGAGATGTTGCTTAAAGAAGAAGACAAGGTTGATGAGAACGAAGACCCATACAAAGGCATCCTGTTTGTGGTATTCGGTGCGTGTCTGAAAGTAGCACTTCGATTTAGATGGCTTACTGTAGTTAGTATGGTCGCTCTATTAGCAGTTTCTGTCGTCGGTTTTGGTATGGTGAAGCAGCAGTTCTTCCCGCCGTCAAATACCCCAATGTTTTACGTAGACATGTGGATGCCAGAAGGCACCGATGTTCGTGAAACGATCAAGCAGACAGAAAAAGTTGAAAGCTACATTCGCCAGCAAGACGACGTGGAGTTTGTAACGACAACGGTTGGGCAGGGCATGCAACGTTTCGCACTGACTTACCAACCAGAGAAAAGCTACGAAGCGTACGCCCAGTTACAAGTAAGAACCACTGACCGCGACACTATGTTTAAGGCTCTAGCGGCGCTAGACAAAGACTTAGCGAACGAATTTGAGCAACCAACGTTCCAGTTCAAGTTGATTGAGTTTGGCCCGTCACCAGCTTCAAAAATCGAGGCTCGTATTAGTGGTGCCGACCCACAAATCTTGCGCAGTATTGCGGTTGAAGTGGAAGACATCTTGTTAGCCGATCCAGGCTCTCGAAATGTTCGTCACGACTGGCGTGAACGTACCAAAGAGCTCGTGCCATTGTTTAACGAATCAAAGGCGCGTCGTCTTGGTATTTCAAAGACGGATCTGTCCGAGACGTTACAGATGGCGTTTGGTGGCTACAACATCGGTTTACTGCGTGATGGTACTCATATGTTGCCTATTGTTGCGCGTTTACCGGAAGAAGAGCGTTTTGATTTCGAATCGCTAAACAATGTGAAGATTTGGAGCCCATCACTACAAACTTACATCCCAGTTGAGCAAGTGATTGATGGCGTAGAGCTTCAATGGTCTGAGCCACTGATTCAGCGTCGCGACAGAAAACGTACGCTAACAGTATTGGCTGACCACGATGTTCTTGGTGATGAAACGCCAGCGAGTCTGTTTGCTCGTGTGAAACCAAAGGTAGAAGCATTAGATTTACCAGAAGGCTACAGCATTAGCTGGGGTGGTGAGTACGAAAGCTCTAAAGATGCGCAAGAATCTCTGTTTGGCTCACTGCCAATGGGTTACTTGCTGATGTTTATCATCACGATGCTTCTGTTTAACTCGGTTCGTAAGCCGCTTGTGATTTGGTTTACGGTTCCACTCTCTATCATTGGTGTTTCAATTGGTCTGTTAGGTACCAATATGCCATTCAGCTTCACAGCGTTCCTTGGCTTATTGAGTCTAAGCGGCATGATTTTGAAGAACGGCATTGTACTGCTTGACCAGATCAACAGTGAGCTATCAACAGGTAAAGACCCATACCTAGCGGTTGTAGACAGCGCGATCAGTCGTGTACGACCGGTATCTATGGCAGCACTGACGACTATCTTGGGGATGATTCCCTTGGTATTCGATGCATTTTTCGGCTCAATGGCGATTACCATCATGGCAGGCTTAGGCTTTGCTACCGTACTAACGCTAATAGTAGTACCAGTGATGTTCGCTATTCTATATAGAATCAAACCGTCCACTGCGGGTTATTAGGGATTGATATAAAACAGATTCTTTTAAGCCAGCCCAGTCAATTTTGACTGGGCTTTTTTATGGGTGTGACTTGGCGATACAAGATCGTGCTAAGAGACTATAGCGTCAGCGAGCGTTGCGTTAAGAAAGAGATAGGTATCAAAAAGCCGCTAACCAATGGTAAAGCGGCTTCCTGTAGAATAGAGAATAGAGGGCACTTCTAGATTGCGAGGCGAATATCCAACTCAATCGGCTTTGGCATAGCTAAGTGATAACCTTGATACATATCGAAGCCTAAATTTTGCATCGCTGCGAGTTGTTGTTGGGTTTCTATCCCTTCGATTACTGTCTTCGCACCGATTTGGGTAGCAAGCTTTAGGGCCAATTCCATTTCACATGTGTCGCCTTGTTCAAAGTCCAACATAACCGAGCGGTCTATCTTGATGATATGAGGGTTAATGTGACGAACGCGCTGTTCGGTTGATGCTTGTGTACCAAAATCATCGACAGCGATTTGAAAGCCATTATCCGCAAGAGAAAGAGCGGCATCTTTCAAACGCTCTTCACTTTCTGCGTTCAACTCTACCAACTCCATCACTATCTGTTCGCATGAAAGGTTAAGCTCGTGAAGGCGTTTAGCTAACAAGCTATCGCTGACCTTTTCTGCAGCAAACAACTCACCAACGTTTGGAAGAACGTTCAAAAATAGATGTAAATGACGGATTGTCGATTGTGCGAAGTTACGGATATGAATCGCTCGACTCAACCTCTCTACATTGATTTTGTCTGTGCTTGAGGTTTCGTCGGAATGGAAGAAGTGATCAGGACGAACAATATCACCTTTGTTATTTGAAATGCGCACCAAAGCCTCAACACCTATTTGAGTCATAGAAGAGTCGAATATAGGTTGATAGACGCTTCTAAGCGTCAGGTCTTGGTATTTCGCAATAAACTGCATATCAGCATCTACGGATATACAGCTAATAAATTCACTTCTGTCTGATAAAATCATAGTCGCTAGTAAAGAGGGCTTATTCAATGGCGGACGTACATGTCGCGGCTGTCACAATATTGACAGGTGTAAGTAAATTGTCAATTAATAAAAACTCATTTGTAGAGTCAATATTTAAATAAATATAATTAACGAAAAAACAGCATGATAATTGATATTAGTCATTAAAATTACTTATTATTCACCATTAATAATGACTATTGTGAATTTAATCTCTGAGTAATCTATCTCATATCAACACCAATCAATATAAGCTTTCAACGTCAATACACCAGGTGAAAGTAAGGATAAAGCCTCAGGTTATGGGGGAATGTCAAAGTTACATTATTAACAAACAACTCTGTTTGCATATAAATGATATCTACTTCTCAAAATATGAACGATGAGCTGATAAGTTATTATTTTATCGAAGATAAATTTTGATTGATTATTGGGTAGGGCTTGAGTTGGGTTTTATAAAATATTGGGATGGAGGTCTAACTATTTACTTTCAAGACTGATTAAAAAAGTTGACCCGTATTCTTACTGCCATTGAAGTACTGCGTAAAGTTGCAGGTATTTACGAACCAGTTGTTGATTTCCTGACCGCTTTAAAGGGTGTCCAAATTTAATGAAGCAAGGGCTGATTTTAAAATTATTATTTAAGTCAGTAGCGAATTGAGAATCACTCTCTCTTAGCGTGATACCTTGTTGGCTATATTCCGTGATCTCGTCTGGGAGTTCACCCATCCACCAATGCAATAATTCACCACTGTTTTTACTTCGGCTAATCCAATGGTCGGAGACAATGATCAAAACGTCATTGGGTTGAATGGAAAATCCATACTCTTGTTGCCAATTATGGATGTCCAACATTAACTTTCTACGACAGGTTTTCCCGGCGCTCACCATATGATGACTGATCATCCAAACGGTACCAATTTCGGAAGATATTCGGAAGTGTCGAGGCGTTTCGCCAGAAGAAAGCATTTCAAGTGGGCTGATGTTGCTTGCATGATTAAAGCTAACGAAGGTGTGCTCCATTCGGCGAGCAAATGCCTTTCCTATATGGTGCTCACTGATCCCTTGATTGTGCACCGTAGGGTAATGGCGTTCACAGAGCTTTAGGCAATCGTCTTGAAATTGATTAACGCTTTTAATCACTAGATCTAATAACAATGAAGTCCCTTATACACAGCTACTATCTTATTGATGGGCAATAGTACGGTAATTGCGGTTCCGTTACCTATCGTCAAAGTGCGAGTTCTTGATCTCTCTATCAAAATTAACCATTGCTGAGTGATTTTATGGATAGCACTGGCGCTCTACAGGTCTGTATTCTAAATTATGAGGAATTCTAGCTAGTTACCTCGACTATAGTCTAGTCAGCAAATCACAATTGATCTACTTACTCTTTATTTGGAAACATTCATGACCATTCAATTAGATTCGAAACAAAAGTCTGAGCTTACTAATACGCTCCAAAAGTACCTGCAAGATGAACTTGATGTGGAGCTTGGTCAGTTCGACACGGAATTCTTGGTCGATTTCATAAGTAAAAAGTTTGGGGCGGTTTACTACAACAAAGGGATAGAAGACGCTCAAAAAGTCATGGAACGTAAAATGTTAGATATCTCAGATGAGCTTTACGAGATCGAACAAATCGTTGAAATCTAACGTTTAGCCCAAACTTGTTCAAATAATTTGAATAACTCGTTTAATTTGAAATGATGTTACCAATGTAAAGCTTGGTAAATAATATGTTACACAAACTTGGTGTAGGGTACGCTTTTCGAAACTACACTACTCGTTAACATTCGGAAGAGATGCATGGACAACAACGTTAGAAATTACAACCCTTTAGCAAGAGCGATGCATTGGATTTCAGCTCTCGCGGTATTTGGCTTATTTGGTGTAGGCCTGTGGATGGTTGATCTTTCATACTACAGCGAGTGGTACAAAACAGCGCCAGACTATCACCGCTCGGTAGGCATTCTTTTGGCTGCCGTTACTGTTATCCGCTTGGTCTGGAAACTAGTTACCGCGTCACCTAAAGTGGAAGGTAAAAGCTATGAAGTTGCAGCAGCGAAGATCGCTCACGGCTTCATGTACATCAACTTAGCGGTTTTGTTTATTTCAGGTTATTTGATTTCGACATCAGATGGCCGCGGGATAGAGGTATTCAATTGGTTCACTGTACCAAGTATGGGTGAACTGTTTGCAAACCAATCTGATCTCGCAGGTACGGTTCACTACTATGCTGCATGGGTACTGATCATTATGGCATCAGTGCACGCCTTAGCGGCGATAAAACACCACGTTATCGACAAAGACGATACGCTACGAAAAATGATAGGAGCTTCAAAATGAAAAAGTCAATTATCGCTACAGGATTAGCATTTGCTATGGCAATGCCTTTCGCTGCGAACGCCGCTGATTACGTGATTGATACAAAAGGTGCGCATGCTTCAGTTAACTTTAAAGTTAGCCACCTAGGTTATAGCTTTATCCAAGGCCGTTTTAACACATTCTCAGGTGATTTCTCATTTGATGAAAGCAACGTTGAAGCATCAAAAGTAAACGTAACTATTGATACAACAAGCCTTGATTCAAACCACGCAGAGCGTGACAAGCACATCCGTAGCTCTGACTTCATTGATGCAGGTAAATTCTCTGACGCTACTTTCAACAGCACAAAAGTGGTTGATAAAGGCAACGGCAAACTTGAAGTAATGGGTGACCTTAAGCTTCACGGCGTAACTAAGCCAATCGTTATCGAAGCTGAATTCATCGGTGCTGGTCAAGACCCTTGGGGCGGTGAGCGTGCTGGTTTCGTGGGTACAACTCGTCTAGAACTTGCTGACTTCAACATTCCAGTAATGGGCGCTTCAAGCTATGTAGACATGGAACTACACGTTGAAGGCGTAAAAAAGTAATCTAGCTTTCTAGCTCTCTGACAGGTATCAACATTATTTAGAAATATCAAAAGTTTGGTCGATACTAAATAGGTCAGCAGTTAGAAATAGAGAAAGGCGCAAAGTTTTCACTTTGCGCCTTTTTTATTGAGATAAATGGCAACGCGTTTAGGTCTGTTTTGTGTCAAACCGTTTAGTACGTTAAAAGCCACCATTTGCCTCTAGCCAGTCAACGTTGCCATGACTGAGTTATCTAATTGAACTACTAATCCCTAATAGTTCAACTTACGATTAGTTAAGCTGTTTCTAGTTCAGCTTGAGGAACCACGTTTAGTCGGTCACCGTAGATTGGACGCAGTGCTTGCATCACTTCAATGCGAGTCAACACACCCACCATCACGCCATTTTCTAACACTGGAAGCATATGTGGTTGGCTTACTTTCATCGCTTTTGCACGCTCTTCTAGAGAAAGAGATGTCAAGCGAGTTGCGAAGCCCATGCTTGTCGTCGGGTACAGTTGCTCTTTGTCGATGCATAGGAACTCAGCAACGTCTACTAGCTTGTCGTTTGCATCGATTGCCACAACGTCACGGCTCATTAGGTCTACGACTTTTTGGCCTTTAGTTGGGATGTAATCTTGGCACCAAAGGTCAACCATTACGTCATGAACAGAGAAGATACCCACTAGACGGCCTTCAACATCACAAACAGGAGCGCTAACAAGTTGCGCGTCTAAAAGTGTATCAATCGCGACTGATGTTGGCATTTCAACGCTCAATGTAATTGGTTGAGTGTTCATGATTTGCTTGATAGTAGTTGCTGTGTTCATAGTAATTTCCTTAACTGACGTAATTTCTGTTGTTTGTGTAATAGCGGTAATTTTTGCTGCTTTAAGTTGTGGGCGACGGTAGATACTCCAGTTGGCTAAGCCGACCAATACTGAACCACCTACGATGTTGCCGATTGTCACTGGTATTAAGTTTGCTGTGACAAATTGCATGACGTTTAAGTCTGCGTACTGCGCTGGTGTTGCACCGATTTGCATCCAGAAGCTTTCCGGGGCGAATGTTTGAATCGTGATGCCTAGAGGAACCATGAACATATTCGCCACACAGTGTTCAAAGCCTGAGCTTACGAACATTGCAACGGGTAACACGGTCATCATTGCTTTGGTCATTGCGTTAGCAGAGCTGAACGTTAACCAAATCGCTAAACACACCAACAAGTTACAAAGCACACCCAAAGCAAACGCTTGAACTGGGGTGTGGTGTAGCTTGTGTTGAGCAATGTTTAAAGCGTTTAAGCCCCATTGCCCGCCATCCAGTTGATACAAGCCTGCTGCGCTTACCAAAGCCAATAGGAACATGGCACCGATAAAGTTGCCGACATACACCTTGCCCCAGATAGACAGCATCTTCGTGAAGGTGATTTGCTTGTTAGCCCATGAGATGCTTGATAACACTGAGCTGGTAAATAGCTCACCACCGCAAATCACAATCAAGATCAAACCCATACTGAAGGCAAGACCGCCGGCTAAGCGACTCAGTCCCCATCCAGCATCAGCGCTGCCCGTGGTTACCGTGATGTAGAATAAAAAAGCAAGCCCGATGAATGCGCCAGCCATGATTGCCAAACTCAATGTCATGCTGCTGGTTTTATTTGCTTTACTTAATGCAAACTTCTCTGCTTCCGCCATCATTTCTGTTGGTGAGAACAGTTGATGATTTTCAGAAGTGCTGGTTGCCATATCCCCCCCTTGAACAATCCGTCATGTGTAATTCCTAGTGTTAATGACCTGGTTAATCCGTAATGGTTAATCAGTAATGTTTTGCAGGGCTCGTTGTGTCCTGCCATTCCAGATTAGGGCGTTGAGGGGTAGAGGTAAAATTGATAATTTTTAGAAACCACATCAAATTTATTGATATAGATTTGGTTACGCGTAGAATGAAATTGATTGCTCATTGGCTTTATAAAAAACGAGCATCAGGACACAAATAATTAAAAGCATTAAGGATGAATTTTGCGTTATTCATTAAAGCAACTCGCGGTATTTGATGCAGTAGCAGACTCCGGGAGCGTTAGTCAGGCAGCAGACAAATTGGCGTTGACTCAGTCAGCAACAAGTATGTCTCTTGCACAGTTGGAAAAAATGCTCGGCAGGCCTTTGTTTGAAAGGCAGGGCAAGCAAATGGCCCTGACTCATTGGGGCATGTGGTTAAGACCAAAAGCGAAGCGTTTACTGCAAGATGCGCAGCAAATTGAGATGGGTTTTTACGAGCAGCATTTGTTGAGTGGCGAACTCAAATTAGGTGCTAGCCAAACTCCAGCGGAACACCTCGTTCCGGATCTCATCAGTATTATTGATAACGACTTTCCTGAGATGCGAATCTCGCTTGGCGTGCAAAGTACCGACGCAGTCATTGATGGTGTATTAGATTATCAATATGACTTGGGTGTTATCGAAGGTCGTTGTGATGACAACCGAGTTCACCAAGAAGTGTGGTGTACGGACCATTTAACGGTGGTTGCATCGGCTCATCACCCGTTTGCGAAGCGTGAACGAGTAAGCTTGGCGCAATTAGAACAAGCAAAATGGGTATTACGTGAACATGGTTCGGGTACTCGCAAAGTTTTTGATAGCTCTATTCACCATTTAATTGGTGATCTTGATGTTTGGCGAGAGTATGAACACGTTCCTGTTTTAAGAAGTTTGGTTGCAAACGGCCCATATTTAACGTGTTTACCTTATCTCGATGTCGAACAGTTTGTTGAGTCTGGTCAACTGGTCACATTAAATGTCCCTGAGCTTGAAATGGAAAGAACCTTGTCCTTTATTTGGCGTGCAGATATGTCTGAGAACCCACTCGCTGAGTGCATTAAGCGTGAAGGTAAACGCATGATGAAAGGTAAACGGTCGGTTCTGTAACCTAGATTTGATAAAATACTAATAACCAAATATGTTGAATAAGCGATGTCGGTCTCTATATGGTGATAAATGCACATTCGCATACATTATTAATGTGATCATGATCGGCTAAATCAGAACTCTCTTCACATAATATACTCACTCGATTTTAAGTGAGGCTAAATCCGGTTGTAGAAACCCTACAGTTAGGCTTTAGAAATAGTATGAGTACATTAGTCGCGATTTCATTAACAACAGGTATCTTGTCAGGTCTATGGGGGTGGATTGCTATCTCTTTCGGTCTGTTGTCATGGGCAGGTTTCTTAGGTTGCACCAGTTACTTTGCTTCGCCAACGGGCGGTGTAAAAGGGCTAGCAAGCAGCTTATTAACCAATATGACAGGTGTATTCTGGGCGATGGTGATTATCGAAAGCTCAACCTTCGCAGGTCTAGAGATTTTAGGCTATATGATTACCGCTATCGTTGCTTTCTTTATGTGTATTCAAGCGAAACAAGCGTGGCTAGGTTATATCCCCGGCACCTTTATTGGTTGTTGTGCGACGTTTGCTGCAGGTGGCGATTGGCAACTTGTAGTGCCGTCTTTGCTGCTTGGTGGTGTATTCGGATACTTGATGAAAGCAACGGGGCTATGGCTTCACGAGAAATCGACTCAATCTTCGGAAGTTGTTGAACAACACGCTAAACAGGCAAAGGCTTAATTCGTTAACCTAACCTTAGTTAGTCACTGTGAACTCTTGCAAGATAACCCCCAATTAATTTGTATATCGATTTATACAGGCACACCGTTTGGTGTGCCTTTTTTGGTTGAGGCGACTAGCTAAATATTTCATCAGTAGAGCAACTGATAGCATCTATAAAACAAATTATGTTTAGGTATTTCCATTCGCCATGGTGATCACGCGTTTTAATGTCCACCTTAATAAAAGCGGAATGCATTCTTGTCCTTGATTCTCGCAATGAGAAACAATGGCGAGTGCAAGGTCGGGTTTTGCATGTTTCTTCAATACCTTGGCAACCACTTTCTTTGGAGGGATAGGGTGATCGTATGGAATCTTAACCATGTCACGGAAAAAGCTCTCAAATCCATTCATATATAGGTAATGCTCGATATCTTTATCTGGCAGTTCCGTGAGTCGATGTCTTTCCTGATCATTACCAAGCTTCGATAGCACCGTTGCTGCGTATTTTTTACCCGCCGCATCGCCGTCAGTTACCACATGCCAATCGATGCCAAACTCTTGCGCGACCTTAATCAGTGCCTTAAGTCCTGATTGGGCGAACTCAATAATCTGCACACCTTCTGCTGCTAGGTTATAGCCACATTGGTTGGCAAGTTCATTGAACAACCAAACCTCGGTTTCACCTTCTACTAATAGCCAACAGCGAGCAAATAGTGCCCCAGAGCGGTGGAAGCGGATATGAAAACCAATTCGTCGAAGTTCATCCTTACTGAAATGGTTCATGTTGAGTTGATTGGCGATGGTTTTGTCTGACTGACGAACCAAGCGACGAATCGATTGAAGTGGGACCGCCGCAAGTAGGTCGCCACTGTTGGTGGTCAGGATTTTCTGCATGGGCAATTTCTGCATCAAGCTCCAAGCCCTTGCCAAGTGTGTTGGGTGCAATCGACCTTCTGGATCTTCAAGGATCAACAGAGGGCGCGCACATCGCCTTAAGTCGTTTGGCCCTTTAGCTTGTAGATAAGCGTTAAGTAACCCCATGAATAATAAGCGAGTTTGTTTGTTCTTGGTCTCTTCGACGAGTTGATGAATGCTCTGATCATTGGTACCCGCAGAATAAAGCAATCCGTCTCGCTGTTTTCTAGGGTTACGACGAGAAGTACTTTTGAAAGAAAAATAGTGCTCAATCAAACTTTGCATCGACTCTAGGCTACTGCGCATTTCACCTTTATTAACATGTCCGGGTATCGCCATAAGACGGCGGCAGGTGTTGTCTATTCGTTTTTCTATTCTTGCTTGTCGACCATTACCGTTATTGGCGCCGTTTCCATTTGTTGTGCCATTGCTCGTGTGATGGTTCCCGTTCCCGTTTGAATTTGCATTAGTTGCGTGAACATTAGTCGGCAGGTGAGCATTGTGGTTAAGGGACTTGCCGTTGAAAGGACGATCAAAGTGCCTTGCATCACGCAAACGGATAACGGGATGTAAGGTCATTAATTCTTGAGCAAGCTTTTCTGAGTGATGGAGTTTGAGCGGATTACCGTCCAAACCAAGAAATGCATAGTGTGTTGTTGTCTCATACTGTTCTAACGTCGCGCTGATGCGATAGTAGATGCGAAATACGCCAAATTCATCTTGAACCCAAATAGGTTTGAGTTTGCGATAACGACCTGCGTTAAGTTCGCTCTTATCGTTAGCTTTTAAAGCGAGAACAATTTGAAGATGTTGAGACTGCGGGTGTGAAACAGAGTAATCGACATGAAAATCGGTCATTTCAAAGTGATATGGCACACCGTCTGAGGGCAGAATGACGGAAAGGGCATCCAATAATGAAGACTTACCCCAAGTATTTTCACCAATAAGCGTGGTTAGCTCGTCAAACGCGAGTGACATGCGCTTGATACCTCGAAAGCCAGAAATCTCGATTCTTTCTAGTTGCATAGGCTTACTCCTAACGGAAGGCTCTGCTAATTATTTGAAAGCTAACAGATATCTTTAATCATAATCGAAAAATCCAAATCCGGTATGCTCACCTGTCACAAAACCCGTTGTTTATTAATACGGTGCAAAATGAGATTTTTGATCTATCTCGAGTATTTTTTTGCAGTGCAGTTTCATAAAATTCACGATTCTGTCATGATTCTCGACCTAGTATGAAGGGACAAAGAGAGAAGAAAATATGACTAAAAAGAATAAGCCGACAAAAATAGTGTTGGCACACATCAACGACACCCACTCATACTTTGAACCAACCTCGTTACAGCTATCACTTAAAATGAACAACCACATCATTGAACCTTATGTCAGTGCTGGTGGCTTTGCTCGAATTTCAACACGCTTCAAACAAATAGAACAAGATGCCCAGCGTCAGAAGGTTGGAACCTTGTTCTTGCACGCTGGTGACTGCTTCCAAGGCACGTTGTACTTTTCCTTATTCAAGGGAAAAGCCAATGCCGATTTGTTGAATGCCCTTAATATAGATGCCATGACGCTCGGTAATCACGAGTTAGACATGGGTAATGAGCCCGTTGCGATTTTCGCGAAAAGAATCAAATTCCCGCTGTTGGCCGGTAACTGGAATCTATCGAATGAGGATATCAATAAAACTCATACGCTAGCGGACAACGACATTGTTAAGCCTTATCGGCCTGAAACACGAAGTGCTTCTTTTATAACGAAAGAGTTTGATGGCGAGAAGGTCGCAATATTCGGCTTAAGCATCGACAAGATGGCAGGCATCGCTAACCCAGATATCGATACACCGTTTGAAAATGCTTTGGAAACAGCAAAAGCGACCATTGAGCAAATCCATCAAGCAGGTATCAACAAGATTGTGTTACTTAGCCATCTTGGTTACGAAGCTGATTTAGAGTTAGCAGCCAACGTAACAGGTATTGGTGTCATCGTTGGTGGTCATAGTCATCGCTTACAAGGTGATTTCTCTGATATCGGCTTAGTTAAAGATGATGAATACGGTGTGAAAATTGGCGATACCTATGTTGTGCAATCGGGTTTCCACGCCATGAGCTTAGGACACTGCGAAATCGAGTTCGATTCTCAAGGCAAAGTGACGCACTTCAATGGTAAAAACGAACTGTTATTAGGCCGTCGACTCTTTATAGACGCGAAACTGAGTGAAGTAGGGCAAGACGATGCCCACGATATGGCGTGTGAGTTTTTAAACAATCACCCTAATATTGCAGTGTGTAAGAAAGATCCTGAGCTGCAGAGCATTCTGACGGATAAATACCAGCCGCGAGTTCGAAAGCTTCAGCAACAAGTGATTGCTCATGCAGACACTAAACTTCGCCATGTACGTATTCCAGATGCTAAAGGCCCGAGTCAACTAGCCCCCTTGGTTGCTCAATCATTTCACCATCTAATGAACAAGAAAGGGCATCAGGTTGACTTTGCCATTCACAACGCCGGTGGTGTAAGAAATTCACTGAACAGCGGCGATGTCTCTGTTGCCGATATTGCCGGAAAACTACTACCGTTTGCCGTACCTATTGGTGTGTATGAAGTAAAAGGTGAAACGATCGCTGGCATGCTTGAAGGTGCAATCAATAACGCGATTGATAATGGTGTCGTGGGCACAGGTTCAGGTAGCTTTCCTTATACACATAATTTGAGGTTTTGTTACCACAAAGAAGCGCCTATAGGACACAGGATTCACCATCTAGAAATTCACTCTGATGATTCAGGTTGGCAAGCTGTTTCTCGCAACCGTATTTACCGGGGCGCGTCGTCAGCCTATACAATGAAAGGCAAAGAGGGCTATAACGCTGTGTTGGATATGATCGGTGATGGCACGGTCACCACTGACTCTATGGCAGACTGCTTCATCGAGTTTCTGCAAGACCACCCAGAGTCGCTTCAACTCAATGAACCGTTGAATTGCATGGAGTGTTTTAGATAACTAAAGCTGATACTGATATTTAACACTATTACTTTGGGTTATTTATAAAATTGGCATTGTTTATGCTTTATCTCTGCAGGTCGCCTTCTTGTGGAGATATGCATGGATAAGAAAGATTGGTTAGATGCGGTAGCGGTTGTCGGTTGGGTATCAGTTTGGTCAGCGTTAGTGTATTTAATACCTGCCGCAGGGCTGTAAATTGCTCTTTTTGCAACTTCATTACGCAGTGCAATAGTGTGTTTGACTTGCGAATTTATTCTTAGAATCAATTCGCGTGTCTATTTGACAAAGTGGCATCAATCAGAAAGGAGCGTTTGCTCCTTTTTTGCTTTTTCCGTGCAAATTTATATAGACGAAACACAACCAGAGGATTATTATCCACGCGTTTGGGGAGTAGTTAGCGCAAGTTTACATATCGTCATCTCGTTAGGCCAAGAGTCTATCCGGTATGTAAAAGTGAAATCCCATATTTCACTTCAACGAGACCAACGCAATCACAGTCAAGATCCGTAATGGAGCTTGATATGCTTTGTTTGCGGAAGGTCTTTGTACAGTTCTTCCGCCCGGAGGAATAATGAACTCAACTCAATCTCTATTATCTACAAATAGTGAATCCTTTTTTTCATCGCCAATCATGACGACTTATGCGGGCTTTTTCCTGCTAACGGTTATTCTCGTCTCTATTGATATCTATCAGACTCGTGGCGGTAACGTTACTATCAAGAAAGCGGCAATCTGGAGTGTTTTCTGGTTTGTACTTGCGTTTTTGTTTGCTGGCTCGATTTACCTATTTTGGGACATTTATGCGCCGAACAGTGACTACACAGCGCAAAAAGCAACCGTGTCATTCATTACGGGTTACTTGTTAGAAAAATCCCTTAGCGTAGACAACTTGTTTGTTTTTGCGATGATCTTTGCTCAATACCAAGTTCCTGAGCATCTAAGACCTCGTGCGCTTCTTTGGGGCGTAATTGGTGCATTGGTGCTTCGTGCAATTATGATCGCACTAGGCGCACAGCTATTGGCGGAATATCACTGGGTGCTTTACGTGTTCGCTGCGTTCTTGATTGGTACAGGTATTAAGCTGGCATTAGACAAGGGCGAAGAGGAGAGTGTGAATACTCTGCCTGAAAAGCTACTTCGTAAAGTGATGCCGGTAACAGAGGACTTCCATGGCCCTGCATTAATGGTTAAACAGGGTGCTAAATGGGCATTCACTCCAATGATGTTGGTCATCGGTGCGATCGCAGTCATGGACGTGATGTTTGCATTAGACTCTATCCCTGCGATCTTTGCGGTAACACAAGAACCGTTCTTGGTACTTGCGGCTAACGTGTTTGCGTTACTTGGTCTTCGCTCGTTGTATTTTGTACTGCAAGGTATGATGGACAAGTTCATCTATTTGAAACCCGCGCTTTCATTCATCATGGTGTTCATTGGTGTGAAAATGCTTCTGGTTGATAGCGAGTGGGCTATCCCAACTTACTGGTCATTGGCGGTATTGGTTTCTACGATGACGATTGCGGTTATAGCGTCGGTTTATGCGAAGAAGCCAGGCATTGAACAAGTAAATTAAAAACAAATATAACTTATCGAAAAGTCGATAATGAACACGTGGCTGATGAAGTAGAAAATTTATTTATGTAAATTCCCTGTGACATTGGCCACTGTTGTTTGCTGGGTATTTGTACTAAATGCATGATTTAAACACTATATTGAATTTGTACTCACATAATCTGCATATCTATTTTGTGGTATTGTTAATGGTTTGTTTTATTAGAAAAACTAATCCCAAAATCTAATTTTAGTCATTTTTTAACCTGCAAAAGATCACCTATTATTCTTGTCATCAGAACGAAACACATTAATAAATTTATAGAGAGGCAATCATGGCTCAAGCAGTACAAATGAATACTATCGCTGTTCCTAACTCTATGGATAAGAAAACCTACTCGGTTAACTTCAAAGGATTGATTGCACACATTTTCGATATTCTTTTCGTAGACAACTCTCCACGTAGTTACTACGCAAGCGACCTATCTGGTCACATGCAACGCGATATCGGTATTAACCGTTAATCTCAGCGTTAACATGTAAATATAGAATTTTAAGAAAACGCCAGCCTCTAAAGCTGGCGTTTTTGTATCTGAAATAAACTCAATCTCTTCGTAAACTAAGCACCTGAAAGAAAAACCTAGGCATAACGGTCTGTATTTGAGCGCCATTCAATTCGCTTTGTACAAGGATCTCGGTATGTCACACGCCAAACGCAATTCATCATTGATTAAACTTTGTTTATTTGCCTTACCGATCGGCTTCTATTCCTCAGTGTCGCTTGCACAAACCTGGAGTAATGAAGGCCAGCCCGCACAGGTTATCGAGCTCTTCACCTCTGAAGGTTGTTCAAGTTGTCCACCTGCTGATCAGTACCTCAGTACTTTTGAAGACCATCCAAAACTTTGGACACAAGTTATTCCGCTTGCCTATCACGTCGATTATTGGGATTACTTAGGTTGGGGCGACAAGTTCGCGAGTAAGGCGTTTAGTCAGAAGCAACGCTTGTACAAAGCTTATGGAGTAACAAGTGGGGTTTACACACCCGGCTTTGTTGTCGATGGAAAAGAGTGGCGCGGTTACTTTAACTGGTTAGACAGAACGTTGCCTTCGCTCAAACAACAAAATAACCCCAAGCTAACGGTCAACTATAAAGGCGATACGTTCAGCGTAAGTTACGAAGGCAAAGGGGATTATGTTGCTCATATAGCTTTGCTGGCGATGAACGAAGTCACCAGCGTTAAGGCGGGCGAGAACAGGGGTAAGAAACTCGAACATGATTTTGTTGTGGTTTACGATGGTTATCAGCGTGGTGAGTCTGAATGGCAATTTAATATCAATTTTGAGCCACTTGTCGCTACACCAGACGCAGTCGCTGTTTGGTTAACCGAGCCGAATTCGTATGCACCGGAACAAACGGTAGCAGGTTGGCTGAACTAACTGCAACCCACGACAATTGTGTAGCTGGAATACTCTTAGACGAAGTTGGTACGGCGAGTATCGAGGTTCTCACATCGATAACTTCGCTTCTGACGGATATTAATCAGTGAAATAGAAGCGAAAGGGCGATTTAGTTACGTAATACTGCTGAAATACGTTAATATAGCGCGCTATTATTTTAGCTTTGAGTTCCTGCAATTAATGACTAACACCACTACACCAACCAACTTCTCTGATCTTGGCTTAATCTCTCCTTTGATGGCTCGTTTATCTGAGCTTGAATACCAACAGCCAACGCCTATCCAAGCGCAAGTTATTCCAAGTGTGTTAGCAGGACGCGATTTAATTGCAGGCGCAAATACCGGTTCAGGTAAAACCGCAGCATTTGCACTTTCACTGTTACAAAAGATTCATGAAGATGCCCCTCTGGACCGTCGTTCAGGCAAAGGTAACTTTGTTTCTGGCCTTATCTTGGTTCCTACTCGTGAACTTGCTAAGCAAGTGGCTGACAGCGTTAAATCTTACGCTGTGCATTTCAATGGCGCGATTAAAACGGTTTGTGTGTTTGGTGGTGTATCGGTAAACACTCAAATGCAGGCGCTACGTGGCGGCACTGATATATTGGTGGCAACACCGGGTCGTCTGCTTGACCTTATTTCGAGCAACGCTATCAAACTAGATAAAGTGAAAACGTTAGTGCTTGATGAAGCTGACCGAATGCTAAGCCTAGGTTTTACCGAAGAACTTGATGCAATCTTGAAGCTCTTGCCGAGCAAAAAACAAACCTTGTTGTTCTCTGCAACTTTCCCAGAGCAAGTTAAAACGCTGACTCACGAACTTCTAAGCGATCCAATTGAAGTTCAACTTCAAAGTGCCAATGCGAGCACACTGGTTCAACGTGTATTCGAAGTAGAAAAAGGTCGCAAGACAGCGTTACTCGCACACCTAATTCAACAACATGAATGGCGCCAAGCTCTGATCTTCGTTAATGCGAAGAACAGCTGTGAGCACCTAGCAGACAAGCTTTACAAGCGCGGTATCATCGCAGAAGTATTCCACGGCGATAAAGGGCAAGGTTCACGTACTCGTATCCTAGAAGATTTCAAATCTGGCGAGATTGACGTTCTGATCGCGACAGACATCGCGGCACGTGGTCTGGATATTGAGAAGCTTCCAGTGGTAATCAACTTTGACTTACCGCGTAGCCCGTCAGACTACATGCACCGTATCGGCCGAAGTGGTCGTGCAGGTGAAGTTGGTCTTGCGTTATCTCTGATCGATCACGAAGATTACCACCACTTCAAAATCATCGAGAAGAAGAACAAGATTCGTCTTGAGCGTGAGCAAATTGAAGGCTTTGAAGTGGATGAAGAAGCGACAGCTGAACTGATCGCAGCACTAAAACCTGTTGCGCCACCGGCCGGTACTGGCAAGAAGAAAAAGAAGAAGAAAGCTCCAAAAAACCAAGATGTGTGGCTGAACAACAACTGATCTTGAGTCAGCAAGCCATATAAATCAGCAAGCCATATAAATCAATAAGTAATAGACATTCAAAAGGTGCTTAATTGCGCCTTTTTTGTGTCTGTAGGGCTGGGATTTGAGTCGTTAATAAACGACTGTTGCGGTGTTAAACAACCCGATAATCCGTTCGAAGGATAGCGTCCTCCATAAGAGATTCAGCGATTTAACGCTTTGCTTATAACCTGTTCGGGTTTTGAGCAATTGGGTAACCGCGTGAAGACCTCGATTAAACAATTAGTGCTGGCCACTTCATTTTTCCTGTTTACCCAACACTCTTCTGGTGCTGCTGAATTTGAGGTTAAAGGGGTTAATAAAACTCTCACCGAAAATGTAGAATTATATTTAGAACCTTTAGCCGATGTTCCTGCATCACAGCTATCGAAAACGAAGCTATCTAAACGTATTCAAGATGCACTCAACCCTTATGGTTATTATCACCCACAGCTCGATATCGACCTCAATGATTCTGATAACGTGATCATTAACATCGATTCTGGTCCTGTCATGCGCATCGCAGAATCGATAGTAAAAATAACAGGTGAAGCTAGCCTAGATGCGGAGTTCATCAATATACTCAATCAAAGCAAGTTAGGCTCAGGTTTAACTTTGTCTCACCAAGAATATGACCAAACTAAGCGTGCGATTTTCTCTTTAGCAAAGCGGAAAGGTTATTTTGACGGCAGGTTTATCGAGTCAAAGATTGAAGTTATTCCTAGCGAGAACATCGCGAATATACACTTGTATTTTGCAAGTGGTCCACGCTACAAGTTCGGTTCTATAAGTATTCCTGATGATGGGGTTGACCCTACCCGTATCGAGAAAATACCCACCTTTAAAAAAGGTGATGACTTTGACACCATCAAGTTAGGTGAACTGCAATCTGATTTGTCAGACACTCAATGGTTTCGAAGTGTCATCGTACATGGTGACTTTGACAAACTTGATGACAACCTAGAAGTTCCAATTGAAATCATTGCCGAGCCAAGTTCTCGAAATATCGTGCAGGTCGGTGGCGGCTATTCTACAGATCTCGGTTTACGCGCCTCTCTCAGTTGGTCAAAGCCTTGGTATAACCGGAGAGGCCACAGCTTTGAAACACAGACATATTTGTCTGAACAGGAGCAATCACTTCAGTTGGGGTACAAAATCCCCACAGAGAAAGTCACAACGGATTACTTTGGTATTCAGTTTGAATCGAAACGAATTGATCATCGAGACACCAATAGCTTTACAAACGATCTTAAGTTCGAACGTTACTGGCAATTAGACAGTGATTGGCAAAGCACCATTTATGTCAAATACTTGCACGAACAGTACCGTCAGGCGTCTGAGGAAGAGCAATCGCAATTGCTGTTACCTGGCATCAGTTTTTCTCAGGTTGATCGTAAAAATGATCAGTTGGAGCTCAATCATCGACACATCTATTCTGTCGAGTATTCTGACCCTAGTCTGTTCTCTGACTCAAGGCTGTTGCGGTTGGAAGGAAACAGTGTCCTTTCATGGGATATTAGTGACAGGCAGAAGCTCCATTTCCGCTCCAACGTAGGCATCAACATTGCCAAATCATTATCTGATGTGCCGTCGTCACTGCGGTATTTTGCTGGTGGCGATGGAAACCTGCGAGGTTATGGTTACGAATCTATCTCCCCTAGAGACGAGAATGGTGAACTAACGGGGGCACGTTATATGTTAACTGCTGGGCTCGAATATCAGCATCAAGTCTATCGTTCAATTTGGTTGGGCGCATTTCTTGATGTGGGTGATGCATTTGATCAACAAGCGGATTGGAAGCGTGGGACGGGCGTGAGTTTGATTTGGAACTCACAGTTAATGCCAGTTAAGCTCGATTTTGCTTACGGCTTAGATGCGCCTGAAGGCGACGAATTTCGTATTCATTTTTCCTTTGGTACTCAATTCTGATTTTTGTACGCTGTTTATGCACTCGCGAGGATGCGAACCATCTAATAGGATTCAAGTAAATCGAAAGAGCGTAATAACCTTTGTGCTTTAGCAAACACAAAGGTAAAAACAATGAAAAAGCTACGATTCGGTGTATTTGGTAATATGGGCCCTGAAGCAGATGCTCTGTTCCAAAATATCGTCGCCAAGAAAGAAATTGAACACGGCGCACTTAAAGACTAAGACCACATGGCCATGATAGTGGTGAAAAACTCAGATATCCCCGATCGATCTGAAGTGATTAACGAAGGCGGTACCGATCCTGTGCCTGAACTGATTGAGTCAGCGTGCATTTTAGAACATGCCAATGTTCAGTTTGGCGTAATGACCTGTAACACCGCTCATTACTTTAGACCTGAGGTTCAAAAGCACACCAACGTTTATATCGTCGACATGCTTCAAACCACCGTTGATCAGATCAAAGAAGACAATCCGGAAGCAATTGTTGGTATTCTGTGTACCAATGGTACTTACAACTCGGGAATCTATGACCGTTACTTAACTGACGCCAATCTGGTGTTTGTTAAGCCAGATGCCTTTGAGCAAGAGCATAACGTACATAGCGCTATCTATGGTGAAGTGACGGGTGAGATGACCGAGTGTGGTCAAGCGATTCGTAAAACAAACGGTATTAAAGCCGGTCAGTTTGACCATAATGCAGCGCTGCTTTCGATTGCTGTACAAAGTATCGTTGATAAAGGGGTAAATACCGTGATTTTAGGGTGTACTGAACTTCCTCTTGTTAGAAAACAGCTTGCAAGTGCATTTCCAACTATCAAACTTATTGACCCAATGGAAGCTGTGGCTGAGCGTGTTGTAGATATCTATCGACTAGCAGAACAGTATGTCGAACGTGACCATCTTGATTACGACATTAGTGATGTTGAATCTATTTACACAACGTTAGATATGGTTAACTACGTAGCTAAGAGAGCGATGACTCGTCGTTTATAAACTGAGGTCTGCTTGCCTGAAACATAAATAAACCGCGAATCACGCGGTTTTTATGTTTTGAAGATTGATGAATTACAAAGAATTGCAGACAAATAAGGGCTTTATGATTCTGACACACTCACGGGCATTAGTATTAAAGCTCAAACTCGCCGTTTATTTTGCGGAACAACCAATCCGGCAACTTATTCCATGAACTGTAATCAGGGTTCTTAGTCTGTTTTTGTTCCCCTGAAACCCAAGTAGTCTCACCTGATTGGGCACGTGACACCTCCCAGAACAATTCCTCTTTCTGACGCGTTAAGTAGTGTGTCACTTGCTTCGCAAACTCTTCATTGTCAATCAACACACCAAACTCAACGTTCAGAAAGTCTGATCTTGGGTCAAAGTTAGAAGAACCAATGTAGGTAAAACGGTCATCTAAAATTACTGTCTTGTTGTGGTAGTCGGTATCAACATGAAAGTAGTGATCATCATTGATAGCTTGGCTTTTGTACTCATAGATACTTACGCCTTTGTCGAGTAAAGTCTCACGGTGTTTTTCGTAATACGCTGGTACAAAGCCTGAATCATTGGAAGCCGATGAGTTGGTCAGTAAAGTGACTTCGGCTTGGTTCTCTCTGAGCGCATCGACAAACACAAACTGATTATCGCTTGGCACCATATAAGGCGTAGAAATTATAGCCTTAGTTGGCGTCGCTACTTTTTGCTTCATTAAGTGCTCTGTACGTTGACGAAAGTAAGGCTTGTTGTCATTGAGCTTCTCCAGTGAATCAAATACTGGCGTGACAGAGGCTGAAATGAACTTCGGTTGGTTTAAGCTCTTTATCTGCCTTTCGACTTCAGACGTGATCAATGCTTGATTCTTTTCACCTTTGTTCAACGCTTTGGTGAACGCTTGGTATTGCTCTTTCTCTTTGATTTTAATGCGTTCTTGAATTGGCACTACATGCTCACTGTTCCACAACGCTTGGTAGTTTCGGTCGAAAGCAGCAATCACGTCGCCTTTAAACAGCACATCCATATCAAAGAAGTTGGCACTTTCGCTGTAGCCAAAGTAGTCATCACCGATGTTGCGCCCACCGAGGATCATCGATTGGTGATCAACGTTAAAGTATTTCTCATGCAGTCGATTATCTAACTGTTTTTGATGAGTAGAGAAGTTGAGCGCACGACCAATCCAGCCAGCTTTACGTGACTCAAAAGGGTTGAACAGTCGAATCTCAATATTGGCGTGTGAGTCCAACTCCGCAAGCCATTTGTCATTGAATACCAACAAGTCATCCAGTGTGAGGCGCACGGCCACATCGCGGTCAGCGGCGTGTTTCAGCTCGTTTAACAGCATCAGCCCTAGAGTGTCGTTTTCCCAAGAGAAGTAAGTCATATCAATCGAGTGTTTTGCTTGGCGAACCAGATCAATGCGGCGCGCAAAGGCTTCAGGTGCACTAGGGATCAAATAGATTTGAGCTTGATGTTCTGTGCTTTGCCAGTTAGCTTCGAAGTCGGGTTCAACATCGGGGTAAGGTTGGGCGCAGCCAGTAACTAAGATCGACAAAAATAGCACTATCAGCGCGTGAATACGTGTGAAGTACATTGTGATGTTCCGTAAAAATAGGGTATAGGTGACAATGGCCAGACAACTGGCCATTGTGGGAGTGATTGGTGACTAAGCGTTAGTTCTGGTTAGGAACTTCGTAATCAGGCATGTATTTTAAGGTTAGCCCAAGATCATTTAAGCCTTGAAGTCTACCGTTAGGCATACTGCCATCTTCAGATTCGTTGAATAGAGCATCCCAATCGTCTTCAATGGTTATTTGACCATCACCATCGACGAACAGTACGTTATCTTGTTGCTGGCTGTACTCATAGTCTGTAAACAGATTGTCGCTGAACCATAGGCGAGACATGTCGTTCATCAGAGCTTGGTCTTTTGAACTTAGGCTCACTTCTGAACCGTCTAGTTTATACGGTTTGTTGAAAATAAACGGCAGTTCTGAACCACCACAAGCACCGGAGATACAAGCAAACGTTTTTAGCAGGTCACCGATATCTAAATCGCCATCTTCACCTTGAGTATTGTATGTCCAAACGTTGAAGCTAGGCTTGAACGCAAAATGGTACATTGAAACTGGCGCGTATACGTCTGCATTTTCAGTTGAACGAATCGCTTGGTTACGTGCTGGCGCTTGGAATAGCATGTCATTCATCAGCATTTTGAACTCAGTCATGTTCTGTGTTGCACCACCCAGTTCATTTTCCAACTCAGGCTTGTAGTCTGCAAGTTCCAGTAATTCGTTGTTCATGTCAGAGTTACCTAGGCCAAAAAATAGCTTGGTCACGGCTTCATATGCGGTGGATGGTAGTAAATTCAGCACATCACCGAGTTCAATCTGCGCTTGAACTTCTTCAGAAGACATTGCTGACACCATATCGATAATGCGTTGCTTATTGCCATCAAGTTGCAGCCATACCGCGAGTTCTAAACCTTGATTGTTTTCGCTTAGCGATTCAAAAGTACCGTTGTCTACATCTTCCTTTAATAGCTCCAAAATGGTTGGAATTAGGAATGTCAGACTAGGCAGCATAGCCATCGTATCCGCGTCTTTTTCATTGTTACCAATGACTGTCGGTACAGAAAAATCTTCTGATATCGGTTGGCTGGTCAGGTGTAAACCTTGATTTGTACCATTGCTGTCAATATATGGTGCAAATGGCAATAAATTCGACATTGGAGTATTGTTATCATCATTTATGACCCCTAACACACTGCCTTCAACCCAATTTAGTACCTTGTTTACAGGTGAAAGTAAGGTGTTACGTTGCGCATCGAGAATCTTGTCTAGTGTTAAATTTTGTTGCTGCTCGATAGAGTCATCTGCACATACAGTTACAGGTGCTAAATATGGCTGATCATCAGCGATAGATTCTAAAGTATCTTGAATATCCTCTGGCAATATGTTTAAAGCCAGTATAGCTTTTAAAGCGACTTTCAAGCCATTCAGCTCAGGCTTCGTATCGGTTGTCTCTAATGCCTCGCATACAGCAACACTACTATTTTGTGCTGTTGCATTGCTTTTATATTCAAAACCGTATGGGTTACTCTGCATAATAGCGCGTTCAAAGTACTTTACGTCACCATCAGCATTAACTATCGAATCGACTACGTTATCTTGTTGAAGTATGCCAACCGACATCGCTCCTGAACCTTGGCCCATCAAAGTGACGTTTTCAGTGCTACCACCAAACTTATCAATATTCTTGTTAACCCACTGCATCGCACGCTTTTGGTCACCAATACCAAAGTTACCGCCCATTTCATGGTCAACCCACATTGAACCCAGTAGACCTAGACGATAGTTAAATGTCACGTAAATAAACGGGTTACCCTCGTCGGCGCCTTGCGCTACAACCGTATCACCTTGGATGAGCGGCTCTGCACCAGAACCGTATTCAAAATCACCACCGTGGATGAATACATAAACCGGTAGATCAGCATCAGCATCTACGCCTACTGGACGCCAGATGTTAAGGTTCAAACAGTCTTCAGATTGTATCTGTGAAACGGTCTTTAATTGAGGACAAGCATCACCAAACGCAGTCGCATCAATGTCACCCTCAAGATCAACAATGTCACTGTGCTCAAAACGCTCTGCGTCGGCAAACTTAATGCCTTTAAAAGACTCAACAGAAGCCAGTTTGTCGTCTTCGGTATTAGATGTAATCACCAGCTCTTCTTTGGTCGCAGTAATCATCACATCGCCGATTTGAGTGGTAAAGGTTTCTGCAGGTGCAGGTACGAGAGGTTCAGGTTTATCTGGCTTTGGAACCGTTGGTTCAACGTCTGTGTCACAGCCAGCAAGAGCGGCCGCAATAGCGAGTGCGATGAGAGAACGATATGCAATAGTCATAAAAAATGTGTCCACAATAGAATTCGGTAAAATAACGAACCGCGCATCGATACCGTCAAACCTGTAGATCCATAAGGTGATGGCTCCGTCTTTGGAGCATTTGACGTTGTGTTTCTTCGTGTGTTATCTACTGGATAACCAACGTTGGCGCGTTTTCATTTGTATGATGTCGACCTAATACAACGTAGGTTCACATCAGAAATTTGGTTAGATTTAGTCTAAAAGCGATAGCCAAGGTTCAATGTCACAGCCGAACGAGTTTCACCTTTGTTGTACAACACGGTCATGTTGTAATGCTTGCCAATCTGTTTGTTGACTCCGGTTAAAAATGCCCACTGGTTAATGTCGACACCAACGTCGTAATCAAACTCAATATCGTCTGTCTTTACAGTACCTTGCATACGTGAATCTAAACCTTGGTATTCAGCACCAACGAAGAATTGAGCGCGATAATCAACTAATTGGTAGCCCAACATTGGCTGAATCGTGACAATGCCGTCACCCCAATCATCCATCCCTTTCAGACGGGTTTGTGAATAGGTACCCGTCACTGAGGCAAAGAACTCTTTGTAACCAACAGATAATGTTGTACCCGCACCGCGTAAGTCATATTCGAGATGGAGTGGTACATTTAAACGCCCACTGTTACACAGTGCTGATACGCCCTCGCACAGTTTGTCGCCTAGACCAGGTAATTTGTTATTGAGTTTATCTTGTAGATATTCTCCCGCAGCGCCGGTGTAAGAGGCATCAACATTCGCATCAACGTTTACCTTTCCTACATATCCGAATACATTCCAGAACGGCAGAATATTCACATCACCACGTATTGAAAGACTTTCTGCTTTAACCGTTGCAACGCTATCTTCAGGGTCGAATAGGTCATTCAAGCGCACACCGCTAATGACGTAATCGGTCATAGGAAGGTTCATGTCTTGATTGCGATAAGCAACTGAAACACCGAATGGTAATGGCAAATCGATACCTTGACGACGCACCATGTCACCCATTAAAGGGAATACTCGATCTAACTTAACACTCGCTTCTTGCATACGAGGATCTGAAACTTCTTTTAGACGCTCTTCATGCAGGACATTAACGCCGTTGTCGTCTTCATAAATTGCGACGGGTTCAGTTACAGCGCTCATGGTCATCGGTTTCGTTTTAGACGTACCCTCGATGTTAGTTGTCTTACGTTCAATAACGACTTTACCAGAGTCTAACGTTTGGAAATCAATCACTTGGTAATAGGTATCGACTTTTGACTTACCAAGATTAAATGGCTTGTCGTTGGTGATTACCATGCGTTTTGGTGTGCCGCCTACAAGTTCAATATCAACATTCAAGAAACGGAAATAGGCGATGTCTTGTGGTAAGCCGTATTTCGAATAGTTGAAGCTAATGGTCACGTCGCCGTTGTCTTTTTCATTGACTTTCACTGACGATGGATCGAAGCTTTCTGCATAATTTCTTAGTCGATACTCAGTGCGCGTAAACTCTTCAATTTCATCGATCAGTTTTTCGTTTTCATCCAGCTCTTGCGGGTTGTATTTGATGCGCAGGTCGATGTTGCCTTTGCTGTCTGTGTTTTTTATCAGATAGACGCTTGAGTCACGAACCTCATCGCCAATTTGTATGGTTCGATGTGCGTGTTCAACTAGGTGTTCGCCCTGTACGAGCGAACTGATTGCTAGCTTTGGTAAATCATGACTGATGCCATATTTGTCAAATAGTGCTCGACCTTTTTCCATAACTTCGCTGTAAGTCTTGGTTTCTGCCGCAGACGCAAAATTGGGGGTGGTAAGTAATAGGGCGCTCGCTAACACAGAAAGAGTATGGGTCTTACAGGCGCTGGTGCGTATTTCAAAAAAACTCATGACGGTTTCCACGCTGAGTGGCCTCAAACCTTCGAGACTCAAACAGTCGATGTAATACTGAACGTCGTGTTCAGTTGTTATGTATTTATCCGTTAGGATTGCTAGTGTGAATGTCGCGACTAAAAATGCATTGCGTCAATCAATGAGAGGATTTTAAGAGGAGGTGGCAGATCGCGTTAATCGCTTTTGATGGACGCTATCCTCACTTAGTAATAATTATCGTTAATTAATTGATTTATAATGATTTTCAATAGAAAAAAAAACGGCCTGTGAAGTAAAAATACTTGGCAGACCGTTTTGTTGTGAGTTGTTAAGCGCATTTAGTTCTAAGCAGTTACCCTCACTCTAAATAGATCAGTAAACAACTTCGCTATCATCAGAATAATCAAAATGTTTACGAGCATCAAAAGTGGCGTTTCAATTCCATAAACAGGTGTGAGGTTGAGCGCACCAGATGTGAGAACAACTAATAAGTTAATACCCAATATTCGGTGTACCATGAGCTTAGGTGTCGCGAACACTTTCCATATCACCATAATGTTAAGGAAGTAGAATAGTCCCAGCTCCCATAGTTCTGTCATTAATGGCATCACAAAGATGTATTGCAACAGAACCACCGACCCTGTACCCAACACACCATAAAAAGCGTCCTTAATAACGCTTGGTGGCATGGTCGGCACCATAGAAGAGAATACACCGGCTAACATAGGAAATATGAAACCACCTGGAACTGGAAGATAAATCCAAACCAACAGCGATGTGATAAACATCGACACGCCTTGCAGCACTTTGCGCCCATCTTCATTCAAATGTTCAACAAACGTGCGATGTGCATGATGCCAAGACACGTCTTTATGATCACCTGTGACATTGAGTTCACCCTCAACAAGAGATTGTTCTGGTGTTAATACATCGAACGTCTTCAAGTTGTGAGTAAGAACTGCCCATTGGATATCTAAGTCTGATTCGCTGTTACTTTGTTTGAGTAATGTATCTTGGATATGTGCCATTTCATCGATACGCAAGCGCCATGTTTGGATGTTCTCTTTAAGGTGGTAGCTTCCGGTCAGTGGCAGATCTAAAAGTTGATACAGCTTATCAATATTCGCGGTGTTGCTTTCAAGTGCGGCAATGTCGATGTTGTCTGTTTTTTCCATCGCATCTAACAACGCTTGTTTACTGGTTTCGAAACGTTGTACAAAGTTGAGTTCAGTATTCACAGGCCACACGATGCGATACACAATAGAGAACACAACAACACCTAATAGTGTTTCTTGAAGTCTAAGTACAGCAAAGTGAAAGGTGGTTTGGTTATCAAACCCGCCCATACAAGCAACAATCGAACACACGGTAAATCCTATTGAAAAGATGTAGCCGTATTTCTCGTCACTAGACATGAAAATACAAGTGCCTAAGAACACGGTAAGAAATGTTAGAAACAAAAATCGATCTTGTGAAAACATCGCAATGAGGAAAAAGGCATAACCGGTCCCTAACAAGGTTCCCATTAACCGGTTATGGCCTTTGTTTATTGAATGGGCGAAGCTCTCGTTCAATGCCATCACTGCGACGGCTACCGCAGCCCAATACGGTTTTTCCCAACCAAACCACAACGCTAGGCAGATTGCGATAACGATAGAGAGTGCGACTTTAATCGCGTCTTTAGTCGATGCAGTGAACATAAGAATCACCTAGCTATTTTTGATTATTTTGATCGAGGCAGTCATACCAACACGCAGTTGTACGTCTTCTGGTATTTTGTCTAACTTCACTTTGATAGGGATGCGTTGAGCTAGGCGTATCCATTGGAAGTTTGGATTCACGTTTGGCAATAAATCATTACCTGTGCTGCCGTCTTGCTTCGCGATACCAAAACCAATACTTTTGATATGTCCTTCTAGCTGAACATTGTTGTGCATCATTAAGGTCACATAAGCAGTGTCCTGAGCATCGACACCGACTAAATCAGTCTCTTTGAAATAACCTTCAATCCAGAAGCTATCTTCATCAATTAGCGCAACCACAGGTGAATTCGCGACAACTTGAGAGCCAACACGTAGGTTCAGATTGGTGATATAGCCGTTAGTAGGCGCATATACCTTGGTGTACTCAAGGTTGAGATGTGCTTCTTCTACGTTCGCTTTTGCCAGTTCGACATTTGCGGCGCTGGTTTCTACCGCGTTGTTCAAGTTGTTTAGTGTCAGAACGGGCACGGCACCGGGCGTTCTTTTCTCTAAATTCAACGCGCGTTGCTCTTCGTTTTTGGCTTTGGCGAGTAGGGCAAATGCTTGTTTTTGAGTCGCAAGTGCTTTTCTGTAGGTCGCCTTGTAAATACTCGGATCGATCTCAAAAAGAAGATCGCCTTTTTTTACCTTCGAGTTGTCTTCGACATGCACTTCAATGACTTGACCCGTGACTCGAGGTGTAATCGAGACGATATAAGCGCTGACTTGTCCGTCTCTGGTCCATGGGTTACTTGAGTACGACTGGTAATAGCTATAAACCACAGTTCCCGCAGCAGCCAATAATAAAAGTGTGATGAGATAACGTTTGATCACAGTAAGTGCCTCAAAAAATGGTAATAAAATGGCCGATAGCGCCAGTAAAAATCACGATCAAGCTCAGTTCTGCTATTGCAGGAAAGGCGACGTACTTATGAAGGCCAAACCGTGTCGCGATTGACCCTGTTAGCATTGTCAGTATGTAAGCCAGTGCGATAACCAATAACAGCGGTGGGAAGTAGACTTCATCCCACACAAGCTCATGCGGCATGGTATTCATGGTTCTGTTCTCTATTTGTTTGATGAATGCAACGATAACGGAGTTCGATTTATTGTGATAATCACTTATAGAGGATCGTACCCATCAAAATCCAACTTTATTCGGTGATTATGCCAACTGCCTCTTTGTTGAGAGCCGTAAGCCAGTAAAACAACGGTAGGTAGGTTGTCGTTCTTGAAGTGGAAACACTTAATTGAAATTGATTTCGAAAATCATCTACTTTTTCCGGTTTAAGATAAATCTATTTAAACCAATCACTTAAGGTGTAAATTGCACTTCAAAAACTATGCGAACAGTTAAAGTGATGATTTGATCCATCAAATGGGATTACATAATAAAACCTTTTGTTCTTAATATTCGGTTCGAAGCAACGAGATGCTTTATTTATTTTGAATAATCCAACAAATATCATTATTAAGTTATTCGTTAGATTATTTACTCCTTATATTTAGTAACAAGAGTAAATTTGTCATGGACATTATTTCTAATCTGTTTGACATGGCACCATTTGTCGCACTATTTATTACACTCTCATTGGGTTATATGGTTGGTAAAATTACTATCGGCCGATTTGTTTTAGGCGGTGTGGCCGGAACATTATTAATGGGCGTAATTATTGGGCAATTTGGTGTTCAGATTGATCCCGGCGTAAAAAGTATTTTCTTTGCGCTCTTTATTTATGCTGTGGGTTATCAAGGCGGCGCACAATTCTTTAAAGCGCTTAACTTTAGAACCATCAACATTCTGTTGTCTGCGGTTGTTATGACGGTTTCAGGCTTATTGTGTGTACTTGCCGCTGCGTGGTTGTTTGACTTAGATAGAGGTACTGCTGCGGGCCTAGCTGCCGGTGGTTTAACTCAGTCTGCGATCATTGGTACTGCAGGCGATGCGATCGCCCGTTTGGGTGG
>NZ_JBFRSC010000029.1:5846-6822 GCF_041473335.1 Vibrio sp. 10N.222.55.C7 | reverse complement strand
TAGGTCCAATCCTAATGGTGACATGGGTATTCCCAACACTAATGAAATGGGATATCCGCGCTGAAGCAATCAAAATGGCAGAAGCGAACTCAGATGGTAATGCAGAGCTTGGTGCTGGTGAATTCAATGCGATGACAAAACTTGAGACTCGCGCTTTTGAAATCAAAGCAGAGAGCAAAGTGAATGGTTTGACACTAGCCCAAATCAATCAAGATTCAATAGACGCATGCATCGAAGTTATCGAGCGTGATGGCAAAGCGATTGAAGCAGACAAATTTACTAAGCTTCAACAAGGCGATGTTCTGGTTATCACAGGTACTCGTAAAGCCATTGGTCAGTTGAAAGGTGACTCTGTTGGCTCTGAAGTTGTGCTTCCAGAAGAGTACGAAGTCATTGAAGAGAACCGTCAGCTTATCGCAGACAACAAACAACTGATTGGCCGTACACTAGGTCAAATCAAATCAGAAGCGAACAAAGGCACTTACCGTGGTGTTTATGTGACTGACTACCTTCGCGAAGGTGTATCAATCCCAGTTCACGCTGACCTTGTTGTTAAGAAAAATGATGTTATTCAATTAACTGGCTCACCAAGCGATATTAATCGTGTTCAAGGTACAATCGGTAAGCCAATGAACTCAGCAACAATGACTGACTTCATTGTACTAGGCATGGGTATGGTATTGGGTCTTTTGATTGGCCTAATCAACTTCAAAATTGCAGGTATTCCGGTCACTATCGGCTCTGGTGCAGGCTGTCTAGTGTCAGGTCTGATTGTTGGTTGGTTACGCAGCCGTAACCCACATGTGGCGCAATTCCCAGAATCAGCAGCAAGCTTTATTCGCGACTTCGGTCTAGCAGCATTCGTGGGTATCGTTGGTCTTGAGGCTGGCCCTCAAGCGGTAGACACCATCAAAGAACACGGTATGAGCCTACTATTCTTGGGTGTTGCGGTAACCATCATTCCACAGATTATTTC
>NZ_JBFRSC010000029.1:3359-4986 GCF_041473335.1 Vibrio sp. 10N.222.55.C7 | reverse complement strand
AACGTGCTATTGACCCTTTGGGGACCAATCATCGTCGGCATTATCTCCGTCAACGCTGGTATGTAATTCAGACTATAACGTCAGTCTAAGACGTCAATCCAATTAAAACACTAAGCGATTCCCTGGCCAAACATAGGGAAGGGGATCGACTTGCTAAAATTTATGAAAGTAAGGTATCTATTATGACTACTCAAACTCCAACTATCGATTTTTCAAAATTCGCTGACCTAAGCCCATTCGAGCTAAAAGACAAACTGATTGAAGTGGCGCAAGCTGTGCCAGATCGTGCACTTCTTGATGCAGGTCGTGGTAACCCTAACTTCCTAGCAACGCTACCTCGTAAAGCATTTATCCGTCTTGGTGAGTTTGCGGTAGCAGAAGCAGAGCGTAACTACGCTTACCTAGGTGGTGATTTCGGTGGTATCCCTGATGGCGTCGGCATCGTTGAGCGTTTCGACACGTTCGCAAGCCAATATGCAACAGACAAAGGCGTTGATTTCCTACGTCGTGCACTAAGCTACGCAAAAGACCGTCTAGGCATCGAAAAACAAGCGTTCCTAAACGAGCTAGTACTGGCTTACCTTGCGTGTAACTACCCAGTGCCACCACGTATGCTAGTGAACATCGAGAAAGTGGTTAAACAATACATCGCAGAAGAGATGTACGGCCCAATGCCAATGACGACTAACTTTGACCTGTTCGCAACAGAAGGCGGCACTGCGTCAATGACGTACACGTTCGCAACCATGTTCAACAATGGTCTATTGAAAAAAGGTGACAAAGTTGCGCTAATCACGCCAATCTTTACCCCTTACCTAGAAATCCCAGAGCTAGCAGAATATGAGCTGGAAATCGTAGAGCTACGCCTTGATGAGACCACTTGGCAGCTACCAATGTCTGAAATCGAAAAACTGGCAGATACAGACATCAAACTGCTTTGTGTTGTTAACCCTGCTAATCCAGCATCAGTGAAATTCTCTGACGAGACTCTAGAGAACCTAACGAACTTTGTGAATGAGCAACGCAGTGACCTATTCATCATCACTGATGACGTATACGGTACATTTGCCGATGACTTCGTTTCTCTATTTGCAAAACTACCATACAACACACTTTGTGTTTACTCGTTCTCTAAGTACTTTGGTGCAACAGGCTGGCGTCTAGGCACTATCGGTATTCACGATGAGAACGTGTTCGACGATACACTTCGCTCATTCAGTGAAGCGACACAGTGCCAATTGGACGACCGTTACAAAACGCTAACTCCAGAGCCACGTGACATCAAATTCATCGACCGTATCGTTGCTGATAGCCGCAGCGTAGCATTGAACCATACTGCAGGTCTGTCTCTACCACAACAAGTACAAATGGCGATGTTTGCATTAACTTGTCTAATGGACTCAGAAGGTCGCTACAAAGCCGCTTGTAAACGCATCATCCGTGAGCGCTACACAACGCTTTACAAAAACATGGGTGTAGCAATCGAAGAGAACAAAGACCGTGTGGATTACTACACACTACTAGAGCTAGACACGCTAGGTGGCAAACTTTACGGTCAAGAGTTTGTCGACTGGTTCAAAGCTAACGAGAAAGGTAAAGACTTCCTATTCCGTCTTGCTCACGAAAC
>NZ_JBFRSC010000029.1:2839-2980 GCF_041473335.1 Vibrio sp. 10N.222.55.C7 | reverse complement strand
ACTCCAGAGCCACGTGACATTAAGTTCATCGACCGCATCGTTGCGGATAGCCGTAGCGTAGCCTTGAATCACACTGCCGGTCTATCTCTACCGCAACAAGTGCAAATGGCGATGTTTGCTCTAACTTGTCTAATGGACTCA
>NZ_JBFRSC010000029.1:0-2605 GCF_041473335.1 Vibrio sp. 10N.222.55.C7 | reverse complement strand
TTCCGTCTTGCTCACGAAACTGGCGTCATCTTACTACCTGGTAAAGGTTTCGACACAGTACACGCCTCAGTACGCGTATCACTAGCGAACCTTACTCACCACGAGTACGAGCTAATTGGCCGTGCAACACGCACTGTGTTGGATGAGTACTTCCAAGAGTTCTCTGCGTAATTCGTAGTTGCTAGAAAATATAAGCCCCGTCAAGTCGGGGCTTTTTTATTCGGTTGTTTAGGTCGTGATAATGAATGTAATTTCTGTAAATGCCGTTGAATCTGCCATTTTGGCACTCTTGATGTTGTTGTTTGGTGAGGTAACCAAAAAACACACACCAATATTAAGTAAATATCATATCCCAGGGCCGGTGATTGGTGGGTGCATCGCAGCCTTAATTACTACTTGCTTGTATCGCATGGGAATGGAGTTCGAATTTGAACTTCCTTATAAAGAGACGTTGATGCTGATGTTTTTCGCAGGCATTGGTTTAAGCGCAAATATCAAGCAGCTATTCCAAGGTGGACGCTTGTTCGTTGTCTTTCTCGGAATCGCCGTTGTTTATATTATTTTTCAGGACGCTATTGGTGTCGCTGCAGCCTCGTTCTTAGGGCTGGATCCTAAGCTAGGACTGATGACGGGCTCTATCACCCTATCAGGTGGGCATGGTACAGGTGCTGCATGGGCGTCGATGTTTCATGACCATTTTGGTGTCGATAATGCACTCGAAATCGCGATGGCCTGTGCCACTTTTGGTCTTGTGATTGGCGGTATTATCGGAGCGCCTTTAGGCACGTATTTGGTTGAAAAAAATCAACTTTCAACACCGAACGTACATGCAGCAGATGTGGAACACAAAAAGGCCCATCACATGCCGACTAAGGGCAATGTACTACATGGCATCGGAAGCGTTGTTCTTTTAGCATGCTGTGTTGAGCTCAGCCAAATGCTACATAGTTTAGTGCTTGTGCTCGATGTGCATTGGCTGAACATGGTGCCAAATTTCGTCTATGCGTTATTTGTTGGTGCACTATTCTCAACACTATTTAGCGAGAGCAAACCTGCCAAGATTGCGATGGTCGAAGTGGCACGTTTAAGCTCAATTGCCCTAAGTGTCTTCTTATCTATGGCATTGCTTGAAATCAAACTTTGGCAGCTGTTTGATATGGCGTTGTCGCTGGTGGTTATCCTAACGATTCAAACATTGTTTACTATTGTGTTTGTTACGTCCGTTACCTATAAGCTACTCGGTAAAAATTATGATGCCGCGGTGATGGCAAGTGGTCATGCGGGCTTTGGTTTGGGTGCGACACCGACAGCCATGCTCAATATGAATGGTATCACGGGTTACTACGGCCCATCGCCACAAGCGTATTTTATCGTGCCGTTAATTGGTGCGTTCTTTATCGATCTCTCAAACCTAATCGTTATAGAGACATTCTTACATTTCATGTCTTGATGGATCTTCCCCATCAAAGGGGATTACCAAAGTTCAGTACTTTGACTTTAAAATTTACTCAAGACATCAAAAACTATATTCAGAAGAGGAGTGACGGTTTGAAAGGTGTAATTTCAATTCAGTCTCATGTGGTCTTTGGCCATGCTGGCAATAGCTCTGCCGTTTTTCCTATGCAACGTATGGGACTCGAAGTATGGCCTATCCATACGGTACAATTTTCCAACCACACACAATATCAACAAGGTTGGACCGGGCAAACATTCGGCTCAGATGATATTCGAAACTTGATTCGAGGCTTAGACAACATCAACGTACTGAAAGACTGTGGTGCGATCCTATCGGGTTATCAGGGAAGCGCAGACCAATGTAAAGCGGTTGCCGAGTCGGTTAATTTAGTTAAAGAAAAGAACCACAGTGCACTCTATGTTTGTGACCCTGTAATGGGTGACCCAGATAAAGGTTGTATCGTTGAGGATGGCGTTAGAACCGCCATTACTAAACACTTGCTTCCTATTGCCGATGTTATAGTGCCAAACCAATTTGAACTAAGTGAATTGACCGGCATTAAAATCCTCTCCCTTTATGACGCGGTTACAGCATGTAAGAAAGCATTGGAGCTTGGTCCAAAGATGGTGCTCGTGAAGCATCTTCACTCATTACCCGATGACGCGTTCAGTATGATTTTAGCAACGAAAAAGGCATGTTATTTAGCCCAACGACCGAACATTGAATTTGCTCAACAACCGGTTGGTGTCGGTGACCTTATCTCTGGCCTGTTTACCGCAGGGTTAATAAAGAGAATGTCTCCCGTAGCTGCATTCCGACATGCAAATAACGCGGTCTATGGTGTGTTGGAGCTAACTAAAAGCTATGGCACTTGGGAGCTACAAACAATCAATGCACAATATGAATTTGTAGAGCCTACCCACGATTTCAACGTGGTCAAAATCGGGTAGAGCGTTTAACTCCGATAGTGGTGGAGGGTGTACCTATTCGATGGGTCGCATCCTACAAACGAGATTACGAGCTAAGACTAAACCTAGCTATATTACTCCCAGAAAGAGACGGACTTCACTTTATCCCTATTTATTAACTTCTCTGTTTATAGCTGTTCTTTTGATTAAACAGAGTCTCTGAATCATTTTAGAGAACATT
>NZ_JBFRSC010000028.1:40333-231346 GCF_041473335.1 Vibrio sp. 10N.222.55.C7 | reverse complement strand
CCGCGATGAACCTTTTTTTTGATTATTGCTTGATGAGTCGACCAGAACTTAGACTTTCTCTACCGAATTACGGCGTACCAGAGTTGGAGAGAACATCATTGGTTCAGTAGAGGTGTTTTCACCTTTGGCTAAGTGCAGCGCGAGTCGTGTCGCTTTCTCTGCCATCATCTGAATCGGGTAGCGGATAGTGGTGAGCTTTGGATGAACATAGCGTGCAATCAAGCCATCATCGAAGCCGATGATCGACATTTTGTCCGGCGCTTGAATACCGTTTTCATCTAGGACAGACAAAGCTCCTGCCGCCATGTAATCGTTGTACGCAACAATGCCTGTGATCGGCAGAGACTTGGTTAATAGGTTAGTCATGGCGTATTCACCCCCTTCACTGGTCGGCGCTGAGTACTCAATATAGCTGTCAGATAACGCTATTTTGTAATCTGAGAGTGCCGCTAAGTAACCTTGGACACGCTCATCGGCATCTTCAATGCTATGCGATGAGGCGATACAGGCAATGTTCTTATGGCCATGGCGGATCAGATATTCCGTCGCAAGATACGCACCTTTTTTGTTGTCTAAGAAAATACAGTGGTTGGCAATCTCAGCAATATAACGGTTGATCAGTACTAAGCCTTTGACCTCTTTTGCATAGGCAATCAGTTCTTCGTCGGTGAGGCCTTTAGAGTGGATCACCAGGGCGTCACAACGGCTGTTAATCAGCAATTCAATCGCTTGTCTCTCTTCTTCACGATCGTGCGAGCCATTACCGACAAGGATATGTTTTCCGTTCTCACGAGCGACATTGTCGACAGCCTTAACCAGCGTGCCAAAAAAGGGATCGGAGATGTCACCGACCAATACACCAACAGTGTTCGTGCTTTGGCTTACCAGCGCTCGAGCATTGGCATTCGGTCGATAGCCAAGTTTAGACATCGCTTTAGTTACAGACTCTACCGAGCTTGCACTCGCCTTGGGAGACTTGTTGATCACTCGAGATACGGTTGCAACAGAAACACCAGCTTCCTTTGCTACATCTTTAATTGTTGCCATTTTTAACCTCTATACATTGCTTCATCTATTTAACACCGACAATGATAGTAAGGCAACGAAACTCTCATTTTACTTCCAGTAATGAGATCTTTACCGCTTGTAATTATTAGGCTTAATGCTAGTGTAAACATTTACATTTTACTTAATTTTAGTAAACGATTTAATGAGTGAAAATAAACCAATATAGGAAGTGAGAAATGGATACTGTCTCTTATGGTGACTTTGCTAAGTTAGAAATGCGTGTGGGTAAGATCATTGAGGTTGTGCGTCATGAAAACGCCGACAAGCTTTACATAGTGCAAGTGGATGTTGGTGACAAGACACTGCAAACGGTGACCAGCCTAGTCCCTTACTACACAGAAGAAGAGTTGATGGGTAAGCAGGTTGTTGTTTTGTGCAATCTAGCGAAGGCGAAGATGAGAGGCCACACTTCTGAGTGCATGTTGCTTTGTGCAGAAACGGAAGATGAATCTGAAAGTGTATTGCTAACACCTGAACGTGCGATGCCAGCAGGTATTCGTGTCGTTTAAGCTCATTTTAGGTTGGTGAGTCAATGTGTTCACCAACCTAAATCAACTAGCTGCGTACAGTTAGTATCAAGCCATCAATCACACTGTGATGGTGATCGGAAACCCCAGCAAGGTTGCCGTATTTAGGCTGGTGGCGATCATTTTCTAATGGTTGATGCCAACCTTGTGTGTGTTTAACGAAGTGCGCCGCAAAGCTTTCAGACACCTCTAAACATCCTGCTAATACCGTATCGACGTAGGTTTGAACGATAGGGCTGTTTTCGCAAGGTGCTTCAATCTCGTCTTTGATGTAAACCCAGATCGGTTGATCCTGTTTGAATTCATCTTGGCTTTCTATCTGAGAGGCCTTTAATTCGATACGGTGATAACCACGCTCACGGCGATCAAACTCAGCCAGTGCAATATCATCCACCTCAAGCAACACACCATTCACTTGTCCTTCGCCAAGATTGACGATCAAAGGTGATAACACATAGCTGTCATCGATCTTGCTCCAATGGCGAATTAAGCCATGAACAATCGCAGGGATCGCTTGCCCTGTCTGACCGGTAAGCTGGCGTGAAGATGAGTTGATTAAGCTGCCATAACCAAAAATATACATCGCATTCCTTGTCTGAGTTGTTCCATTTAAGTCTAGTCTTACTATATGTGGCGAGATACCAAAAGTCAGTAAGTTTCTATTTATACATCTATATGTCTTTATGACTCTTTTGGTTGTGTTTTTTTGACTTGTTATTGGTTGGTGAATCTCGTGAGTCGCTGTTTTTACTGGTTTTATCTAATTGGCGCGTTTCATGCAATATGATCTGCATATTGCATCGGATTTGATGCACACTAAATATGGTTTAGGTAATACCTTGGCCGCTTATCTGAGAATTAGGAGCGAGTTTGTTAAATATCACAGATAAAAGTGTAGAAGACGCGATTCCAGCCTACCTGCGTTTAGGCTTTCGACCTTTCTTCTTTTTAGGTAGTCTCTATGCCGTGATTGCGATTGTAGCTTGGGTCATCATGTTCCAAAACGGTCAGCCTGAAATGCTAAAAGTACCGGCGCTTTGGTGGCATGTACATGAGATGCTGTTTGGTTTCTCAATGGCGATAGTGGTCGGTTTTGTGTTAACGGCAGTACAAACGTGGACGGGTGTCAATGGCACCAAGCATTATCGATTAGCTGCGCTAGTCGGTTTGTGGCTCGCACCTCGTATTCTGTTTTGGACACCCGCACCGTTATGGCTGATCTCATCTGTTGAGGCGTTGTTCTTAATCTTCGCCGCTTACGAAATTGGTTTCCGAGTTGTTAAATCGAAAGGCTGGAAGAATCTATTCTTTGTGCCGCTGTTTATATTGGCTATCGTGGCGAACTTTGCTAGTTACGCAACCATTAAGGGGATGCCTCCATTCCCGTCGTCTGCGGTATGGCACGCAATGTTATGGTGGTTTACCTTGCTGCTATCAGTGATGGGTGGGCGAGTTATTCCATTCTTCACTGCGCGTCGCTTTGATTTTGAAAAAGCACAACCACTAGTTTGGTTAGAATGGTTAGCCAATCTACCTTGGGTTGGCTTATTTGTGTTGAGCTTCTTCCCATTGACCTTTGCTCAAGTCGGCAATGAGTTGATGGTATTTGCAGGTGTGACACAGTTGGTGCGCTTTATCCGCTGGAAGCCTTGGACAACACTATCAGAACCCTTGGTGTGGTCGCTGCATGCGGCTTACCTATGTATCCCTCTCAGCTTGCTGTTACGCGGTTTGCTAGATAACCCGTTCGCGAGCCATAACATGCTGCACCTGTTTGCGATTGGCGGTTTGAGTGGGTTAATTCTGGCGATGATCACGCGCGTGACAATGGGACATACTGGCCGTGCTATCTATAAAGGGCCAAGTATGGCTTTGGCGTTCTCGGCTATATTTATCGCGGCACTCGTTCGTAGTTTAGGTGTGACATTCTTCCCTGCGTATTTATTTGAGATGGTCAATATCAGCGCGGGTTTATGGACGTTAGCGTTCGGTCTATTTATCTGGAAATTTGGGATGATGCTGTTAACGCCAAGAGTGGATGGTCACCCGGGCTAAGCCAATTAGTTATCTATTGATATAGATAGGGAAGCTCAGAGCTTCCCTTTTTGATCTTGATAACTCATTAAGTACTCGCAGCAAGGTATTGGCGTACCTGTGTGATGAGATCTTCCTTGGCGTGAGGCGAGATAAAACTGGCTTCGATGGCATTAATACTGAACTGCGCCAATTCGTTTTTGGTCACTGGGTGAGCATTGGCGACGGCGAGGAAGTTATCATTCATATAGCCGCCGAAGTAAGCCGGATCATCGGAATTGATGGTGACGCACAGCCCTTTTCTCAGCAACTCGACGATGTTGTGCTCTTGCATGGTCTCAAACACCTTGAGCTTGGTATTCGACAGCGGGCAGACGGTCAGTGGTGTACGTTTTGCTATTAGCTGTTCCATCAACTCTTCATCTTCTACACAGCGAACGCCATGATCAATTCGGGTAATGCCTAGCAAGCTCAGTGCGTCGCTAATATTTTGTGCTGGGCCTTCTTCTCCGGCGTGCGCGACAGTCAGAAAGCCTTGGTTGATCGCTTCTTGGAATACATGTTTAAACTTCTCTGGTGGATTGCCCTGTTCTGATGAATCTAACCCAACGGCAATGATCTTATCTTTATAAGGAAGGGCTTGTTTGAGTGTTTCAAAAGCGCTGTCTTCATCGAGATGACGCAGAAAGCACATGATCAGTTGGCTGCTGATACCAAGCTCTTGCTCCACTTGATTCAAAGCTCGAGTAATCCCGCCAACGATGACTTCAAAGTCAATGCCGCGTTCAGTGTGAGTCTGAGGGTCGAAGAAGATCTCAGTATGAACCACATTATCTTGCTGACACTTCAACAGATAAGCCCACGTCAGGTCGTAGAAATCTTGTTCATGAATCAGTACGTTTGCACCTTGGTAATAGATATCGAGAAAGGATTGAAGATTGTGGAACTGGTACGCGTCTCGAACTTGGTCTGGGGTCTCAAAGGGAATCGACAGGTTATTACGCTTGGCGAGTTGGAACATCAGCTCTGGCTCTAATGTGCCTTCTATATGTAAGTGCAGCTCAACTTTGGGTAAATTTTTGATGAAGCTATCCATAGCAACTCCTTAGCTATTTTAATTATGAGCGGAGTAGGTGAGACAGTAGAGTCTATAAACCTGAGCAAGCAGGTATCTCTTTCATTTATCTCTGTTTGAGCATAGTTCATTTCATTGTTATCGATAAAATAGGATAGAAGTTGATGGTGAACCGAGAGTTATGAACCGATTGAAATTAGGCGCAAACGATTTGCAGCATTGGAGTGTGATCCGCTGCAAATATTTGCAGCAATATTCATTGATTTGTGCTCTAATACCGCGCTTACCAAGGGATGGTGTTAAAAGATGCTCACTTAGATGGAGTTATCAAAGTTGACCGATCCCTTAATGATCTCCCTTAGGAAAAAATAGAACATGTCTAAGAACAAAAAATTTGATATCCGCCTTACAGAAAAACGCAACGGTTGGTGTGCAGAGATTACTCGTCAAGTAACGTCTCGCAGCACTACAGTATCTAAGCGTGAGTCTGGTTTCGAAACTGAAGCTCTAGCACAAGAGTGGGCAGAGAAAGAGCTAGCATCTTTCATCGCTAACCAAGCTGAACGTAACGAGCGTAAATCAGAGCAACGTAAAGAGCGTGACGAACTACGTCACACTAAAGAGCTTAAAGCTGAGCAAGCACGTGAAGCGCGCGCTAAAGCTCGTGCAGAAGAGCAACAAGACGCTGAATAATTCAGTGCATGACTAATTTATAGATCCCTTAATTTTAAGATAAGGGATTTGTGAAAAAAAAGCCCCGATACAACTTTTTTCTTTCGAGTTAAAAGTGTTTTGGGGCTTTTTAGTTTGTGGAGTTCTGTTTTATTGTGTTTAAGAGCTCGGTTTGGCTTCTCGCTTTTAACGTCGAGCTCTTAAACTGTTAAGCATTGTCTGATCAGTTATTCAGTGCAGTTAGCCAATCGTCTTCTGCCACTTCTTCAATGTAGCTTTCTACTGATTGTCCTACTTCTTCATCGTCTTGCTTGAAGTAAGCGATGTGGAACACAGCATCACCTTCGTTGACCAAAGGCAGAGTTTGCTGACCAATCACGATACCGCCTTTGGTTGTGATCACTTGGCCTTCTTGGTGACCCAATGGAGAGCTGATGTAAGCAAGGGTTTGTCCTGCTTCAACCTGTTCGCCAAGTCTTACCATGTTACGCAAAATACCGTCTGATTCAGCGCGGATCCAGCTGGTGGATTTACTCAATACTGGCTCTGGTAACTTCTTACGGTTAGGGCGCAGCATGCCGATTTCTTTCATCACTTGATGCACGCCAAGGTAACCCGCACGAATCGCGAGGTGATCAAAACGCAGCGCTTCACCACCTTCGTAAGTTAATACAGGAATACCCAGTTTTTCCGCTTCGCTACGCAGTGAACCGTCGCGCAGTGGAGAATCAATAATCACGGGTGTTGCGAACGCTTTTGCGATGCGCAGTGTCTCAGGGTTCGATAGGTTTGCACGAATCTGTGGCAGATTGGTACGGTGAATCGCGCCCGTGTGTAGATCCAGAATGTAATCACAGTGCTTTGCCACGTTCTCAAAGAAGGTGTAAGCGATACGTGATGTTAACGATCCTTTCTCACTGCCAGGGAAGCAACGGTTTAGGTCACGACGGTCTGGTAGGTAACGAGATTTATGGATAAAGCCAAATACGTTAACGATAGGCACAACAATTAATGTCCCTTTCAGTTTCTTTGGATCAATCGCATTGGTCAGTTGTCGTGCAATCTCAACACCGTTTAGCTCATCGCCGTGGATAGCCGCATTTACCATCAGTGTTGGGCCTGCTTGGCGACCGTGAATAATTTCAATCGGGATCGAAAGTGGAGAATGCGTGTAAAGCTGAGCCGCTTGCAGTTCAATCTCCATTCGCTGTCCTGGCTGAACAGTATAACCAAGTAATTCGAATGGTTGATTAGGTTTTAGTCTTGCCATTTAGGTTGTTCTCAACATGGTGATAATTCGTTAACACGGAATGTAGCAATCGTTGATTTTTAGTACGAATCAATCGCTTTACGGTGACGACAAAAGTTTTTTATGAAGGGGCTTCTGAATTGGTTTCAGTTTTTTATCTGGCTAATTGAAGGGTGTTTAAAATTTTGAATTTTATGACAATACATTAACTTAGAGCTGATATTTGTCATTCAGTTCGTTGGTATTATCCACCGCCATTTTTTGGCGGCCAAATTCAAATATTGAGATCAAAATGAAAAAAACAATTTCAAAAGTTGTAGCACTAGCGGTGGTATCTGTTGCTTTATCTGGCTGTGTTGGTAGCAACGCAGTAACGGGTTACCTAATGAAGTTCAACATCAAGGCTGTTGATAACCGTTACGCTCGTGGTGGTTTGAACATTCTACTTGCACCTGCATACGGTCTAACAGTTGCTGCCGATTACATAGTATTCAACTCACTAGAGTTCTGGACTGGTAGCAACCCACTAACAGGTGCTCCGCACATCTTTGATACTAAGACTGATACTTACCTAGACATCAACCACCAACTTGATCCGTCTCTAACGGAAGCGCCAGTGGGTCCTATCACGAGTGCAGATGTGATCGAAAAAGGTCAAATGCAGCAGATTGATGAAAACACGATCCAAATGGACATTACTTACCAGTCTGGTGAGCGTGCGACGTTAATCGGTGTTCGTGATGGCGAGATGGTGACGTACTTCATCGATGGCGAAGTTGTGGCACAAACTTCAATTGATGAGCTAGAAAGCTACGCGGCTTCACGCGCTTAATTGTTTATTTAGTCACAAGTAGTAGCTACAAAGATTAGATACAAAAACAGGTACTCATTGAGTACCTGTTTTATTTTGTCTCAGATAAACGGTGTTTACTGTAAAACACCATTTACTGAACAAACATAGCTTATCGAATTAAGCTTTTTCTGGGATCGCTTCAAGCAATGCAACCATTTGGTTCCAGAATAGCTCAACGGTGTCGATCTTCACTTTCTCATCAGGAGAGTGCGGAAACTTGATGGTTGGGCCGAAAGAAACCATATCCATGTTCGGGTAAGGTTCTTTGAATAGACCACACTCAAGACCAGCATGGATAACCATGATGTTTGGCTTGTGACCGTAGATACCTTCGTACATGTCACGGAAGATATGCATGATTTCTGAATCTGCGTCTGGTTTCCAACCTGGGTAAGCACCAGAGAACGCGATGTTAGCGCCTGCTAGTTCAGCAACAGAGTGAAGCATGCTTTCTACTTGGCTACGACCTGAATCGATAAGAGAGCGGATCAGGCAAAGTACTGTGATTGAGTTCTCTTCTGTTGTGATAACACCTACGTTTAGAGACGTTTCCACAACACCTTCAATCTCGTCACTCATACGAATCACGCCGTTTGGACATGCGTTAAGTGCCGCGATAAAGCGAGCTTGGTCTGCTGACGCAAGTGCGCCCATTTCTACAGAAGCTTCTTCATTGAAAGTCACGATGCTGTCTTCTACTTTACCTAGCTCTGTTGAAAGCAGCTCAGTGTAGTAGTTGTATAGTGAAGCCAGTTTTTCTTGGTTTGCCGCAGGAACAGCAACCGTTACGAAACCTTCACGAGGGATCGCGTTACGAAGGCTACCACCTTTGAATTCGACGATGCGAAGGTCTAGCTCTTTTGCGTGACCCGCTAGGAAGCGAGCAAGCAGTTTGTTTGCGTTTGCACGACCTGTGTGGATGTCACAACCAGAGTGACCGCCTTTTAGGCCTTTTAGCGTTAGCTTACGTGTTACGAAGTCAGCTGGAATCGCATTACGAGCAATTTCAAATGTCATTGCGCCGTCGATACCGCCAGCACAACCCATGTACACTTCGCCTTCTTGCTCTGAATCGGTGTTAAGAAGGATATCGCCTTCTAACCAACCCGCTTCAAGACCGAAAGCACCAGTCATGCCTGCTTCTTCATCTACTGTTAGTAGAACTTCGATAGGGCCGTGCTGGATTTCGTTTGAAGCAAGAACCGCTAGGCAAGAAGCCATGCCCATGCCGTTATCAGCGCCAAGCGTTGTGCCTTTAGCTGTAACCCATTCGCCATCGATGTATGGCTGGATTGGATCTTTTGCAAAGTCGTGATCAGTGTCTTCGTTCTTTTGTGGAACCATATCGATGTGAGCTTGTAGCACGACACCTTTTTTGTTTTCCATACCCGGCGTTGCTGGCTTTTTGATGAATACGTTGCCCGTTGGGTCGCGACGTACATCTAGGCCTTGCTCTGTTGCCCACGCAATAATGTATTGAGCAAGCTCCTCTTCATGTTTCGAAGGGTGCGGGATTGAACAAATTTTATCGAAAAACTGCCAAATAGGGGCAGGGGACAATTTACTGATCTCAGAATGGAATTCAGACACGGATGACTCCTTTTTTATTTGATAACCATATATTTAGGATTTCTATAGGTAAAAACTTAGAATAAAAATCTAAAATATGGGTCTGTTTTGATGGCAACAGCATACCACTTGAGCGTTTTGACGAGTAGCGGTTCTAAACCTCAAATAGCTCAAATTTTGAAAGCGATCTTGTCCATCTGATCACAGCTAAGCGCCTTGATGCTTATAAATGGAGCAGGCAAACGTTTGTTTAATTCTATTTTGTAATTTTATTACAAAATAAGTTTGCAAAATAACCGCAAATGGCCAAAAATGTGACGTATAGCAAAAAATACTTGTAATCTTTTTTCTTTAGGGTATATTAATAACCAACTTCTGAGATGAAGAGTAAATGCTCAAAGGATGAGTCCGTTTTATCGCCTCCAAGGAACCGAGAAATCAAATTCGTTTTTTATTGATTTATTAAGGTGATAGTTATGAAAGGTTTACCATCTGCAATGTTCTGGATTAACAGCTCTGTTTACACTAGCAACTTTGCATACCCTACAAGCTTTGGTTACTAATACCGTAAGCATGTAACTCGAACAGTTTTGTTCACCCCTATATATTGGAATTCTTTTACAGCCCTTTTGGTTGACAGATTCTACCGCCACTCAGTTTTGAGTGGCGTTTTTTTTGCCTGCTACTTTTCCAAACCGCTTTCGCTTGTCACTTTCCTTGCTGTTCTGCGTGGTTGTTTTTTAAACGCCGAAATATCAATTTGCGCCTTATTACTGATCCTGTTGAAAAATACATAACTATTGTGAGTTTGAATTCAGAATTTACTGGCTAGATTATCAATGAAAATAACCGATGGTAGAAAAAACAACCAACTAGTTTTAGTGAGTCTATTGTTGTTAATTGTTTGTTTTTAATGGTTATTTATCGATGATATCTTCATTTTTAATCGCTTTGTTTCATACGGCATTCTGATAAATATCGATTAGAGCCTTAATTCTATCTGGAATTTGTTATTTGATAACTTTATAATCCACAGCCAATCGATTACGCAACCGTTTACTTTTTACCCTTATAGGATTCGATAATGTTCGAAAAGCTATTCAAACTCAGTGAAAATGGCACCAATGTGCGCACTGAAATCATCGCAGGTCTAACAACCTTCCTAACAATGGCTTACATCATTTTTGTAAACCCAATGATTCTAGCTGATGCTGGTATGGACCATGGCGCTGTATTTGTAGCAACCTGTTTAGCGGCTGCTATTGGCTGTTTCATCATGGGCTTTGTTGCTAACTACCCAATTGCTCAAGCTCCAGGCATGGGTTTGAACGCATTCTTTACCTACGCTGTTGTAATGGGTATGGGTTATACGTGGCAAGTTGCTCTGGCAGCGGTTTTCGTATCAGGCGTAATCTTCATCTTCTTAAGCATCTTTAAGATCCGTGAATGGATTATCAACTCGATCCCTATGTCTCTGCGTGTTGGTATCTCTGCAGGTATCGGTCTTTTCCTAGCGTTTATTGCGCTTAGCAATGCAGGCATCGTTGTTTCTAACCCAGCAACTAAAGTTTCACTGGGCGACATTACCGCGATTGCTCCTATCCTAGGCTCACTTGGTTTCTTCCTAACGATTGCTCTTGTTCACCGTGGCGTGAAAGGGGCAGTAATGATTGCGATTCTAGCTATCACAGCTCTTGGCATTGTTATTGGTGACGTTCAATACGGCGGCATCATGTCTACACCACCAAGCCTTGCTCCTACATTCATGCAGCTTGATTTCTCTGCTGTATTTGAAATCGGTATGATTTCAGTGGTATTCGCATTCTTGTTCGTCGATTTGTTCGATACAGCGGGTACTCTGGTTGGTGTTGCAACGAAAGCAAACCTAATCAAAGAAGACGGCAAACTACCTCGCTTGAACAAAGCACTGCTTGCTGACTCTACAGCAACATCTATTGGTGCACTGCTAGGTACATCAAATACTACTTCTTATGTTGAGAGTGTTGCGGGTGTTGCTGAAGGCGGCCGTACCGGTCTAACGGCTGTTGTTGTTGGTATCTTATTCCTACTGGCTCTTTTCTTCTCGCCACTTGCAGGTATGATTCCGGCTTACGCAACATCAGGTGCACTTTTCTATGTAGCAATTCTGATGATGTCTGGCCTAGTTGGCATTGATTGGCGTGATCTTACGGAAGCAGCACCAGTCGTGGTAACATGTCTGCTTATGCCGCTGACGTACTCTATCGCTGAGGGTATCTCACTAGGTTTCATCGCTTACGCTGCAATTAAGCTGCTAAGTGGTAAAGGTCGCGACGTTTCACCTGCTGTGTGGGTAATGTCGGCTATCTTTATTCTTAAATACATTTTCGCTTAATCGTCTAGATTTCTGCTTAATCGCTGAAGAGGCTATGTTTGAAATAGCCTCTAATAACATGACAAAATTATTAGGTTTTATACTATGAGCAACAAATTCGTTATCACTTGGGACAACATGCAGACTTACTGCCGTCAACTTGCTGAAAAGCAAATGCCAGCAGAGCAGTGGAAAGGCATCTGGGCAGTAAGCCGTGGTGGTTTGGTTCCTGGTGCAATCTTGGCTCGTGAGCTAGGTATTCGTCACGTAGATACGATTTGTATTTCTAGCTACGACCACGATCACCAACGTGATATGACAGTAGTTAAAGCACCTGAAGGTGACGGTGAAGGCTTCCTAATCGTTGAAGACTTGGTTGATAGTGGTGACACTGCACGTAAGCTTCGCGAAATGTACCCTAAAGCGAAACTGATCGCTGTATGTGCAAAACCATCTGGCGCTGATTTGCTAGACGAGTACATTGTTGATATCGCTCAAGACACATGGATTGAGCAACCTTGGGATACTAGCCTAAGCTACGTAGAGCCAGTAAATCGCAAGTCAAAATAAGCGTAAACTTAGTTTTTTGAGAAATGACCCTTTATAGGGTCATTTTTTTTTATATTATTAGTGACAACCATTTCTTATTAAGTATCCCAATGTCTGAACCAGAAGAAACGAGCTCGAACCTTTCGGAAACTTTGTTTGTAAAGCACAAGCAAGCGAAAGAGACCTCAATGTTGACACAATACATGCCAAGCTCTGAAGCGCTATTGGATGAGAAACGTGAACAGCAAAACTCATCATGGTATCGAAACCTAAGACGTCTTCAGTGGGTATGGCAAGGCGTTAATCCAATAGAGCAGGAAGCGGTATTGGCTCGCATCGCGTCATCAGATAACTCTCGTACAACCGATGAGTGGCTTGATACGGTCATGGGTTACCGAAGTGGTAACTGGGCATACGAATGGACCAAGCTGGGTATGCAGCATCAAAATCGTTCTAATGAGAAGAATGGTGAAGAGATGGCTGAAGAGCTATTTTCCGCATCGTTGTGCTTCAGTATTGCGGGTTACCCACACCTCAAGAACGACAACTTGGCAGCTCAGGCTCAAGTGTTGGCCAACGCAGCGTATTCTGAAGCGATCAAGCACACTAAGTTGATCGTCAAGCAGATTGATATTCCATACCAAAACAAGAAGATCAAAGCGAACTTGCATCTAACCAAGACAGATAAACCACAACCGGTTGTGATTGTCAGCGCGGGTCTAGATAGCTTGCAAACCGATATGTGGCGCCTGTTTAGGGATTATTTAGCACCTAAGAACATTGCTATGTTAACGGTAGACATGCCATCAATAGGGCACAGTGCACATTGGCCGTTAACAGAAGACTCATCTTGTCTTCACCAAGCAGTGCTGAATGAATTGCCTAACATCCCATGGGTCGATCACCACAAAGTCGGCTTGTTTGGTTTCCGCTTCGGTGGCAATGCGATGGTGAGATTATCTTTCCTCGAGCAACATAAGATTAAAGCGTGTATTTCTTTAGGCGCGCCAATTCACGATATCTTTGTTCATGCAGACAAACTTAAGCAGATGCCTAAAATGCATCTAGATGTGTTGGCTTCGCGCCTTGGTAAAGGGGCGGTCGATATCAATAGCCTTTCTGGGCAGTTGATGGCGTGGTCACTCAAGGTACAAGGTTTGCTGTCAAACAGTAAAACCAGTGTTCCTATCTTGGCATTGGCTCTGGAAGGCGACCCGGTTTCACCGCCAATGGATAATCAACTGGTTGCTATTTACAGTGATTACGGAAAAGCGAAGAAAATCAAAGCTAAGTCAATTACACAAGGTTATGAGCAATCCCTCGAATTGGCGATAAAGTGGCTTGAGGATGAATTATTTAGATGACATTTCTCCTAAATTAGTTAAGCATGAAAAATGTACAAACTAAGTACCTGATACTCAGAGGTCATTTATAAAATCCAAATGCGTAGTTTCTACGTATAACAGTCTGAGTAACGTCATTCTTAACATTGAAAATGGAGATTCAATATGTCAGAAGTGACACAACAACCTACGCATTACCGCTTGTTGAATGTTTTAAAGGCGATCGGGCCTTACTTAAGGGAACCGCAATCAGAAGAAGGCCACTATATCTTTGATTGCTTGTCTGTATGTGTGAACGATAAAAAATCACCAGAAGAACGCGAGTTCTGGGGCTGGTGGCTGGAATTGGATAAGTCGGAAGAGGGATATTCGGCGAAGTACAATATCGGCAAGTACAACATCGATGGTAACTGGGATTCTTTGCCGTTACCTAAAAAGGCGGTCGCTGAGGTCTCTCGAACTCAAGAAGCCTTCCACAAGAAACTGGTTGATGAACTTCAAAGTAAGTTTGAAATCAGTATCCAATTAGACGAAGAGTCTGTCGAATTCGTCTAATTTTAAAGGTTACTCTTCTATATAAAGCAAAAAGGTGCGATTTCGCACCTTTTCTGCTTGTGAATTCCCCTTTTGATTGCTAAAACATCACCTCTTATTTGTTTTATCCATAAAAGACTTCATGACAACAAATCATCAAAGCGGGACAACAACACAGCGTAAAACTGTCGTTGTTAAACTGGGTACCAGTGTCTTAACTGGTGGAACATTGGCATTAGACCGCGCTCATATGGTTGAGCTGGTTCGTCAATGTGCTGAATTAAAAAAACAAGGCCACTCTGTGGTTATGGTTTCGTCTGGTGCAATTGCAGCAGGACGTGAGCACCTTGGTTACCCCGCACTTCCCAACTCAATGGCGAGCAAACAGTTGCTTGCGGCAGTTGGGCAAAGTCAGTTGATTCAAGTTTGGGAGTCTTTGTTTGCTATCTATGGCCTTAAGATTGGCCAGATGCTACTGACTCGTGCTGATCTCGATGATCGCGAGCGTTTTCTTAATGCACGTGACACGATCAACGCACTGGTTGAGCACGATATTATTCCGGTAGTAAACGAAAACGACGCAGTAGCAACCAACGAAATTAAAGTGGGCGACAATGATAACTTGTCGGCCTTAGTGGGTATTTTGTGCGGTGCTGATAAGCTTTTGCTACTAACAGACCAAAAAGGCCTGTTTACGGCTGACCCTCGTAAAGATCCAAATGCTGAGCTCATCAAAGAAGTGAAAACCATTGATGACACGCTGCGTAAGATCGCAGGTGGCAGCGGTACTACGTTGGGTACTGGCGGCATGGCGACAAAACTGCAGGCGGCTGACATTGCTCGTCGCGCAGGCATCGAAGTGATTATTGCTGCGGGCAGTGCTGAAAATGTGGTGTTTGATTCACTGAGTGATAACCCACAAGGCACACGTTTCTTGCCTTTAGCGGAAGCGCTTGAAAACCGTAAACGCTGGATTTTAGCGGGCCCTGCTTCAGCAGGTGACATCGTGGTTGACGACGGCGCAGTAAACGCAGTCAACACCAAAGGCAGCAGCTTGTTGGCGAAAGGGGTTGTTCGAGTTAAAGGCGAATTCTCTCGTGGTGAAGTTACCCAAGTCACAGACAGCAAAGGCAAAGTAATTGCGCGTGGTATCGCCAGTTATTCAAGCCAAGACCTAGCAAAAATTGCAGGCAAGCACAGTAAAGATATTGGCGACATCCTTGGATACGATTATGGGTCAGAAGTCATTCACCGTGACGACCTAGTTGTAATCCAAGAGTAGCTCGTGATGATAAGGTGAATCACCTTTTTGCATCCAAAGACAGACAGAATTTAGGGAGAGTTAAACGTGGATTTAACTAACATGGGTATCGCAGCAAAAGACGCTGCTTTCCACCTAGCGACCGCATCTACGGCGCAAAAGAATAAAGCATTGGCGATTATCGCTGATGAGCTAGAAGCAAACGCAACAACGATTTTAGAAGCGAACGCGAAAGACATCGAACTGGGTCGTGAAGCGGGTTTAACTGACGCACTGCTCGATCGTCTACTTCTTAACGAAGAGCGCTTAACCGGTATCGCTAACGATGTTCGTAACGTGATTAGCCTGAATGACCCAGTTGGCAGCGAAATTGACAGCAAAGTACTAGAAAACGGTATGTCACTGTCTCGCCGCCGCGTGCCACTTGGTGTGGTGGGTGTTATCTATGAAGCGCGTCCGAACGTAACCATCGATATTGCAGCTCTGTGTCTGAAGACAGGTAACGCAAGCATTCTACGTGGTGGTAAAGAGACGTTTTTCTCGAACATGGAACTGGTTAAGGTTATCCAGTCTGCATTAGAGAAAGCGGAGCTACCAGCCGCTTCTGTTCAGTACATCGAGAAGCCTGATCGTGAACTCGTTTCTCAACTGCTTAAACTGGACGACTACGTGGATATGATCATTCCTCGTGGCGGCGCTGGTCTGCACAAGATGTGTAAAGAGAACAGCACCATCCCAGTAATCATCGGCGGCTTTGGTATCAGCCATATCTTCGTTGATGAAAGCGCTGATCTTGAGAAATCTGTCGATGTGGTCGAAAACTCAAAAGTTCAACGTCCATCGGCGTGTAACTCGTTAGATACACTGCTAGTGCATGAAGCGGTTGCTGAAGCTTTCCTAACTAAGCTGAAACAGCGTTTAGCCGGCAAGGTAACCTTAGTTGCTGATACCAGTGCAAAATCGCTGCTAGCGGGTTTTGAAGACCAACGTGATGCGGTTGAAGGCGACTTTGACACTGAATGGCTAAGCTACACGCTAGGCGTGAAAGTGGTAGCGGATGTGGCAGAAGCGATTGACCACATGCGTGTACACAACGCGAGTCATTCAGATGCGATCATGACCAATAGCTTAGAGAGCTCAGAGCGTTTCATTAACTCTGTTGGTTCTGCAGCGGTTTATGTGAATGCATCAACACGTTTCACTGATGGAGCACAGTTTGGTTTAGGTGCTGAAGTTGCCGTGTCTACTCAGAAATTGCATGCTCGCGGCCCAATGGGCTTAGAAGAGCTGACAAGCTACAAATGGGTAGGTAAAGCGAACTATTTAGTCCGCGGTTAACGCTGGTCGTTAATTTTACTCCTCAGCTCATTTTTGAAATGGCGGTCGAGTAGCAATAATCAATGAATCACCACACAAAAGGGCCTTAATTGGCCCTTTTTCTTTCCTAACGTTTGGCAATTCCGTTACACTGATATTCAATTATTTGGAGGTGATATGCATTGTCCTTTTTGTTCAGAGAACGACACTAAAGTAATCGATTCAAGACTGGTAGCCGATGGCCATCAGGTTCGTCGTCGCCGTCAATGCCTTGCATGTAGTGAACGTTTTACTACGTTCGAATCGGCAGAACTTGTGATGCCTAAAGTCATAAAGTCGAATGGAAACCGCGAACCATTTAATGAAGATAAAATGGTGGGTGGTGTACAGCGCGCCCTAGAAAAACGCCCAGTGAGTGCTGACGCGATTGAACTTGCGATCAGTACGATTAAGTCACAACTCCGTGCAACTGGTGAGCGTGAAGTACCAAGCGAGATGATTGGTAATCTTGTGATGGGCCAATTGAAAGAATTGGATAAAGTGGCGTACATTCGTTTTGCCTCTGTTTACCGCAGCTTTGAAGACATCCGAGAGTTTGGCGAAGAAATCGCTAAATTAGAGGATTAACTCCTCAATCATGTCAAACTTTACTCCCCTAGATTTTCAAATGATGTCGCGTGCTATTCAGTTAGCAAAACGCGGCATTTACACTACTGCGCCAAACCCTAATGTGGGTTGTGTCATTGTACAAACCGACGGTCAGATCGTTGGTGAAGGTTTTCATGCCAAAGCTGGCGAACCTCATGCTGAAGTACATGCCATGCGAATGGCAGGCGACAAAGCAAAAGGTGCGACGGCTTATGTCACGCTAGAGCCTTGTTCTCATTACGGTCGAACGCCGCCTTGTGCTGAAGGTTTGATTAAGGCTCAAGTAGCCAAAGTGATTTGTGCCATGCAGGACCCAAACCCAAAAGTCGCAGGTCGTGGTATCAAAATGCTACGCGATGCGGGTATTGAGGTTGAAATCGGTTTGCTAGAGCAAGACGCTCTCGACTTGAACCCTGCATTTATCAAGCGTATGCAAACTGGCATGCCATTCGTTCAGTTAAAGATGGCCGCTAGCCTTGATGGGCAAACGGCATTGGAAAATGGCCAAAGCCAGTGGATCACATCGCCAGAAGCACGTCGTGATGTTCAGAACTACCGAGCAAAATCAGGCGCTGTGTTGTCAACTAGCCAGACGGTGATTGAAGACAACGCGTCGTTGAATGTTCGTTGGGCAGAGTTGCCAAGCAGTATCAAAGGTCATTACGCTGAAGACGAGCTGCGTCAGCCGATTCGCGTGATTCTTGATCGTCAAAACCAACTGCGTCCTGAACTCAAGTTATTCCAGACTCCAACATCGGTGTTGAGAGTTGCCGAAGCATCTGCTGATATTGAAGTCGCAACCACAGATGCAGGTCAGCTCGATTTGCACGATCTGATGCGTCAATTACCTGCCAATCATATCGACCATATTTGGGTCGAAGCGGGCGCAACATTGGCAAAAAGCTTGATTGAAGAGCAGCTGGTGGATGAGCTAATCCTTTATTTAGCACCTAAACTTATGGGCAGTGACGGACGAGGTTTGATGGGTGCATTAGGGCTCACTTCAATGTCTGACGTTATTGACCTAGAAATTAAAGATGTTCGACAGGTTGGTGTGGATATTCGCATCGTTGCGAAACCCGTATTTCGAAACAGATAGTAACGAAACCACAGTGGAAATAGTTACTCCAACTGCATACGTGTCGTTGACAACAAAAAGAGTTTTAAAATGTTTACAGGAATTGTAGAAGCCGTAGGTACATTGAGTGCAATCACTCCCCGCGGAGAAGACATCACCGTAACGGTTAATGTTGGTAAGCTTGATATGGCTGACGTTAAGTTAGGCGACAGTATCGCTACCAATGGTGTGTGTTTGACAGTTGTTGAATATAACGACCACAGCTACAGTGCAGATCTTTCGCTTGAGACCCTGAAAAAAACGGGTTTTGTCGATTACCAAGCGGGCGATAAAGTTAACCTTGAGAAAGCAATGTTACCAACCACGCGTTTCGGTGGACATATAGTGTCTGGTCACGTTGATGGCGTGGGTGAGATTGTTGAACGTAACCAAGTTGGCCGTGCGATTGAATTCTGGGTAGAAATGCCAGCAGAAATCTCAAAATACGTGGCTCAAAAAGGCTCAGTAACAGTTGATGGCATTAGCCTGACTGTGAACGATTTACGTAAGAACGCATTCAAGCTGACTATCGTTCCTCATACTTCTTCAGAAACCACCATCGACCAATTCAATGTCGGTCGTAAAGTGAATCTAGAAGTTGATGTATTAGCACGTTACATGGAGCGTTTACTGCAAGGTCAGCAACAAGAATCTGAGCCTGAATCTCGATTAACGATGGAATTCTTACAGCAGAATGGTTTTGCCTAACCGTTGATACAAAGTGCGTTAAGCGAGACTTTGTAAAGCGAAGCAATATCATCAGGTTTAAATAGTGTCGGTTCTAGGAAGCAGAACCATTTCAAAGGATATAGAACAATGCCAATTAGTACTCCTCAAGAAATTATTGAAGACATTCGCCTAGGAAAAATGGTTATCCTGATGGATGATGAAGATCGCGAAAATGAAGGCGATCTGATCATGGCAGCAGAACATGTGACGCCAGAAGCGATTAACTTCATGGCGATGTACGGCCGTGGTTTAATTTGTCTGACGCTAACCAAAGAGCGTTCAAACCGCATGGGTCTAGCGCCTATGGTTCAAGATAACAACGCACAGTACACCACTAACTTTACTGTTTCGATTGAAGCGGCAGAGGGCGTAACAACGGGTATCTCTGCATCAGACCGTGCAGTGACGGTTCAAGCGGCAGTGGCGAAAGATGCGAAAGCGGCTGATCTTGTTCAACCTGGTCATATTTTCCCACTGACAGCGCAAGATGGCGGTGTTCTGACTCGCGCAGGACACACAGAAGCAGGTTGTGATTTAGCACGTCTTGCAGGCTGCGAGCCAGCATCGGTTATCGTTGAGATCCTAAACGACGACGGCACCATGGCTCGTCGTCCAGATCTTGAAGTGTTCGCAGAAAAGCATGACATCAAACTAGGCACAATTGCTGACTTGATCGAATACCGCAACAACACAGAAACAACGATTGAGCGCGTTGCCCAATGTCATTTGCCAACTGAGTTTGGTGATTTCGAGCTTGTGACTTACCGCGATACAATTGATAACCAGATCCACTACGCGATGCAAAAAGGTGACCTATCTGAAGGTGCTCCTTTGGTACGTGTTCATCTGCATGACACGTTCACCGATCTGCTTCATTCAGACCGTGGTACGGAGCGTAGCTGGTCGCTAGATAAAGCGATGAAGCGCATTGGCGACGAAGGCGGTGTGTTGGTTATTCTTGGCAACGAAGAGTCGTCTGATTCTTTGATTCACAAAGTGAAGACATTCGAAGCGCAAGACAAGAACGAGCAGCCAACTATGGCGAAGAAGCAGGGTACCTCGCGTCGTGTTGGTGTCGGTTCTCAGATTCTTCAAGATCTAGGTGTGCACGATATGCGTCTGCTTTCTTCAAGCACTAAGCGTTACCACGCATTGGGTGGTTTTGGCCTTAACGTTGTTGAGTACGTTTGCGAATAAACCATGCGTTAGCAAGCAGACGTTTCTCCGTTTGTAGCAACATAATTTACCGATGATTTCAGTGGCTCTTTTGGTGATAAATCTTGCCAAAAGAGCAAAGTAGCCAAGTCCGACTCAAAACGTGTTCAACACACAAACTTGGTTACTCGCTGTTCCTATATGCTTGGGATCAGCGCTGCATTATCATCTTTACATTGCCGGTGTCTGTTCTTCTAAATTACCATTAGATATTGCTCACAGTTTTGTGCTAGAATCCGGCGATTCTCACTTGATGAAAATAGTTAAAGGAAGGCTTATGAAAGTGATCGAGGGTGGCTTCCCAGCGCCAAATGCAAAAATTGCTATCGTTATTGCTCGTTTCAACAGTTTTATTAACGAAAGTTTACTTTCTGGTGCAATCGATACTTTAAAGCGTCATGGACAAGTAAGCGAAGACAACATCACTGTTGTTCGTTGCCCTGGTGCAGTAGAACTTCCACTTGTAGCGCAGCGCGTTGCAAAAACAGGTAAGTTCGATGCGATTGTATCTCTTGGTACAGTAATTCGTGGCGGTACACCTCACTTTGACTATGTTTGTAGTGAATGTAATAAAGGTTTGGCACAAGTGTCTCTGGAATATTCTCTTCCAGTAGCGTTTGGTGTTCTTACTGTTGATACGATCGATCAAGCTATTGAACGCGCAGGAACCAAGGCTGGTAATAAGGGTGCAGAAGCAGCACTTAGCGCACTTGAGATGATCAACGTTCTTTCTGAAATCGATTCCTAATGGGGGCCAGTGTGAAACCAGCCGCACGTCGTAACGCACGTCAATTTGCTCTACAAGCAATTTATTCTTGGCAAATTACTAAAGAAAATATTGCTACCGTTGAAGAACAGTTCTTATCTGGTGGTAAGTATGATGAAGAAGAGCATCATGCTGCAGAGCCTGCTCTTGCTATGCCAGAAACAGACGTTGCATACTTCCGCGACCTACTAACTGGTGTTGCTCTTAGCCACATGGAACTTGATAGCAAGCTTCGTCCATTCGTATCTCGCCCTATGCAAGATCTGGATCTGATGGAACTAGCGCTTCTACGTTTAGCTATGTACGAGATGACTCGTCGCGAAGATGTACCATACAAAGTGGTTATCAACGAAGCTATCGAGCTTGCAAAAGTATTTGCAGCAGAAGATAGCCATAAGTTTGTTAACGGTGTGCTTGATAAAGCTGCACCGCACGTTCGTAAGAAATAAGACGTTCGTATATTGAATCTAAAGGTCAGCTTTTATGCTGGCCTTTTTTGTAACTAAATTTCTGTAATATCCATGATTACGGCGATTTTTATGAGACTAAAGATAGGGCATGTGATGTCTGGCGAATTTAACCTGATTGAAAAATATTTTGTAAATCGACAACCACAACGTAAAGACGTTCTTCTAGCTGCTGGCGATGATTGTGCTTTGGTCAAAGCGCCGGGCAATGTTGAGATAGCGATCAGCACGGACACCTTAGTGGCTGGTACCCATTTCTTAGCTGAGGCGAATCCGGCTTGGGTGGCACACAAAGCGTTGGCTTCCAATATCAGTGACCTTGCTGCAATGGGCGCGACGCCTGCTTGGGTGTCTTTTGCTTTAACCATGCCTGAAATCGATGAAGCATGGCTTGCTCCCTTCTGTGACTCCTTTTTTAAACTCGCAGACTACTTTGGTATTCAGTTAATTGGTGGCGACACAACCAAAGGTCCACTAAGCCTGACACTGACGGTACAGGGCTTTGTTCCTGAAGGACGAGCGCTGCGCAGAGATGGCGCGAAAGTGGGCGACTGGATTTACGTAACAGGTAATCTAGGTGACAGCAAAGCTGGCTTAGAAGTGTTACTTAACCCTGAGCAGAACAGAGCGAAGCCCTATGCTGCTGAGCTTGAAGAGAGACATTATGTGAGCGCCCCACGAGTGTTAGCGGGTCAGGCTCTAGTGAACCTTGCTTCATCTGCGATTGATATCTCTGATGGCGTTATTGCTGATTTAAAACATATCCTTAAGCGTTCTCAAGTTGGCGCGAGTATTGATGTAAGCACGCTGCCTATCTCTCCAGAGTTACGTCAGTTCGCTCCTGATATCACTTCAGCTCAGCAGTATGCGCTAACGAGTGGTGAAGAGTACGAACTGTGCTTTACTGTACCAGAAGAGAATAAAGGGTCGCTGGAAAGTGCTTTGTCACACACAGGTACAAAAGTCACCTGCATTGGCCAGATAAGACCTGTAGAATATTTTGAATTACACAATAATGGTGAACCACTAAGCTGGAACTTAACTGGTTACGATCACTTTAAGGTTAATTGATGACAAACCCACTTTCTCTTATTTCTCTTAAAAACCCTTGGCATTTCTTAGCAACGGGTTTTGGCAGTGGCTTATCGCCTATTATTCCCGGCACAATGGGCACGCTTGCGTCAATTCCGTTGTACCTATTGTTGGTTCAGTTACCGTTTCCTGCTTACGTTGCCGTGGTGGTGGTAAGCTGCATTATTGGTATTAAGATCTGCCAAGTAACGTCTGACGATATGGGCGTGCATGACCACGGTTCTATCGTTTGGGATGAGTTCGCGGGCTTTTGGATCACCATGAGCTTAGTGCCTATGTTGAATATCCCTGCTGATGACTGGAAGTGGCTGCTGACTGGTTTTGTGCTTTTCCGCTTCTTTGACATGGTGAAACCATGGCCGATTGGTTGGTTAGATGCACGAATTCACGGCGGTTTAGGTATCATGATTGACGATATTGTAGCGGGTATTATGGCGGCTATTTCGTTGTATGCCGTGGCACATTTCGCAGGTTGGTTAGTGTGAGTTAACTGAAGGGCTAAGGTTTAGTTGGCGATACACCAAACTAATTAGCAGATACAAAAAAGGTTGACCCTAGGGCCAACCTTTTTTGTTTGCGGAGCTTACGAGCTTACGTATTAAAGCTACTTGGCAAGATAGTCAGTGATAGACTTCTCAATGCCTTTCGCGTCCAAACCAAGCTCTTCATGCAGTTCGCCTTGCGTACCTTGAGCAATGAACTTGTCTGGTAGGCCAAGGTTCAATACTGGCATCAGCAGTTTCTCTTGCATCAAGAACTCAATCACACCTGCGCCCGCACCACCTGCAATCGCATTCTCTTCGATAGTTACCAGTACATCGTGGTCAGCAGCAAGTTGTTTGATCAGAGCTTCATCGAGTGGTTTCACAAAGCGCATATCTGCAACTGTCGCATCGATGACGTCAGCGGCTTGAAGTGCACTCTCAAGGAAAGTACCAAAGCTTAAGATAGCGACTTTCGAGCCATCTTTTGTTTTTTCGCTTTCGCGAACGATACGACCTTTACCAATCTCAAGCGCGGTAAATTTATTTTGTATCTCAGTACCCATACCATTACCGCGAGGGTAACGAACGGCACTTGGACCTGTATGCTGGTGGCCAGTGTAAAGCATTTGGCGACATTCGTTTTCGTCGCTTGGCGCCATGATCACCATGTTTGGAATACAACGCATAAAGCTTAAGTCGAACGCACCTTGGTGTGTTTGACCATCAGCACCGACAAGACCTGCACGGTCAATAGCGAACATGACCGGTAAGTCCATGATAGCCACATCGTGGATCAGTTGATCGTAGCCACGTTGTAGGAACGTCGAGTAGATAGCGACAATCGGCTTATCACCCGCAATCGCCATACCGGTTGCTAGGGTCACAGCATGCTGCTCAGCAATTGCTACGTCGAAGTATTGTTCTGGGTACTCTTTCGAGAAACGCACCATGCCAGAACCTTCACGCATTGCAGGCGTGATCGCCATTAGCTTAGGATCTTGCGCCGCCATATCACACAGGAAGTCACCAAAAATCTTAGAGAAAGTTGGTTTAGAGCTGGTGCTCTTAGGCAGACTTGAGTGTGCTGGATCGAATTTCGGTACGCCGTGGTAACCGATTGGATCTTTCTCAGCTGGCTCGTAGCCTTTGCCTTTCTTAGTCATGATATGCAGGAACTGAGGGCCTTTAAGGTCTCTCATGTTCTTAAGCGTTTTAATCAGCTCATTGACATCGTGACCATCAATTGGGCCAATGTAGTTAAAGCCTAACTCTTCGAACATGGTGCCAGGGACAACCATGCCTTTTAGATGTTCTTCTGTACGACGAACCAGCTCTTTAATCGGCGGAACGCCTGATAGCACTTTCTTGCCGCCCTCACGAATTGACGTGTAAAGACTGCCAGAAAGAACTTGAGCTAGGTGGTTGTTTAGCGCACCTACGTTTTCAGAGATCGACATCTCGTTATCGTTCAGGATAACCAGCATGTCATTGTGAATATCGCCCGCGTGGTTCATGGCTTCAAATGCCATACCCGCAGTAATCGCGCCATCACCAATCACACTCACGACTTTACGGTTCTTGCCTTCTTTCTTCGAACTGATAGCCATACCAAGTGCAGCACTGATCGATGTTGAAGAGTGACCAACAGAAAGGGTGTCGTATTCGCTCTCTTGACGCCATGGGAATGGGTGCAGTCCATCTTTTTGACGGATAGTCGACAAGCGGTCGCGACGACCTGTAAGAATTTTGTGCGGGTATGCTTGGTGACCAACATCCCAAACCAACTGGTCAAAAGGCGTGTTGTACACATAGTGCAGAGCAACTGTCAGCTCTACTGTACCTAAGCCTGACGCTAAGTGACCACTTGACTGGCTCACTGAGTTAAGAAGATAGGTACGTAATTCATCACAAAGCTGTGTCAGCGTCTCTTTTGGAAGTAGACGCAAATCCTCTGGCTTATCAGCCAAAGCAAGAGTTGGGTACTTTGATATATCAAGAGTCATAGGTAATGCGCGCTTATTGTCTTAGTTCTTGCGCTCGATGACGTATCGGGCGAACTCTTCGAGTAACTGGGTATTGTATGGGATTGCAGCCAAAGCTTGAAGCGCTTCCTGTAGCAGAGTTTGCGCTTTTTCTTGAGCGCCCTCTAAACCTAGCAAAGAAGGGTAGGTGCTTTTGTTCAATTCTTGGTCAGAACCCTGTGGCTTACCCAAAGTTTCAGTATCGCCAGTGATATCTAAAATATCATCTTGAACCTGGAATGCTAATCCAATGGCGTCGGCGTACTTGTCTAATTGAGGCATCACTTCAAACGCTTTTTCACCAGCAGCGAGAGCACCTAAACGAATCGCACATTTCATTAGCGCGCCCGTTTTATTGCGGTGAACTTCTTCTAACTCTTCTAGCGTGACAGAGCGGTTTTCAGCTTCAATATCAAGTGCTTGTCCAATGCACATACCTTGTGCACCAGAGGCTTCGGCTAGGCGTTGAATCATTCGAACGCGATTGCTTTCACCCTCAGCACTTAATGTACCTTCCGCAAGTATAGTAAACGCGAGAGTTTGTAGTGCATCGCCAGTTAAAATTGCCGTTGCTTCATCGTATTTGATGTGACAAGTCTGATGGCCACGACGCAGTTCATCGTCGTCCATTGCTGGAAGGTCGTCGTGAATCAGAGAATAGGCATGAATACATTCGATTGCAGATGCTGGAGTGTCGAGTTCTTCAGCGGTGCAGCCGAGCATTTCCCCTGTAATGTAGACAAGAAATGGACGTGCGCGTTTACCGCCTAAAAGTAACCCATAACGCATCGCGTTGATCAGGTTCTGATCTTGGTGTGGTAGGCGATCAAGCCAAAGGTTCAGTTGCTCGTTATTACGTGCTTGATAAGACAATAAAGTCTCAATCATAGGGGATCTCATACAATTCGTTATTCTGGTTGTGGGTTAAAGTCACTAAGTTCTGCGTTTTCATCATTTTGCAGTAGGATGCTAACACGCTGTTCAGCATCGTTTAGTTTGCTTTGACCGGCACGAGCGAGGGAGATGCCTCGTTCGAACTTTTTCAGCGCATCATCTAAAGCTAGATCACCATTTTCTAGTTGATCAACCAAGCCATCAAGCTCTTCGATTGCTGCTTCAAAGCTCATATTTTCAGGTTTCTTAGTAGCCATAATAAATCTGCGTTTGGAAAGATGAACGAACGTTACCCTAGGCCGCTGAGATGGTCAAATGTAACCAAGAAATTTTGCTAGAAAGTTCGTTTTTAAGGGGCTTGAACGCACTTTGCTTGAATAACCTTAGCTTTATCGAGTTTATGCGCTACGTATAAGAGCAAAGTAAGCCAATAGTTGGGATTCAAAAACGAAAAGTGTGATACTTAGGCCAAGAATTTACTAAAAGATCTTATAGTCTTGCCGATACAAAGATTATCGTCGACATAGAGCTACAAAAAAGCATGAGGAGTGCTCAGTGGATTTAGCAACCCTAATAGGTTTGATTGGTGGATTTGCCTTTGTAATTATGGCAATGATCCTAGGTGGAAGCCTCGGGATGTTCTATGACACGACATCCATTTTGATCGTAGTTGGGGGCTCAACCTTTGTTGTTCTAATGAAGTTCACCATGGGACAGTTCTTTGGTGCGACTAAAATCGCAGGCAAAGCTTTTATGTTTAAAGCGGATGAGCCTGAAGATCTTATTGCGAAAGTTGTAGAGATGGCTGATGCGGCTCGTAAAGGTGGTTTTTTAGCACTGGAAGAGATGGAAATTAACAACAGTTTCATGCAAAAGGGCATCGATCTTTTGGTGGATGGCCATGATGGAGATGTAGTTCGTGCTGCACTGCAAAAAGACATCGCATTAACCACAGAGCGTCATGAGCAGGGCGCGAAGGTGTTCTCCGCATTTGGTGATGTAGCACCCGCGATGGGTATGATTGGTACCTTGGTTGGCTTGGTTGCCATGCTTTCTAACATGGATGATCCAAAAGCGATCGGCCCTGCGATGGCGGTGGCACTTTTAACCACCCTATATGGTGCGATTCTTTCGAACATGGTGTTCTTCCCAATTGCCGACAAGCTTGCGCTGCGTCGTGACCAAGAGACACTCAACCGTCGTTTGGTTATGGATGGCGTACTCGCGATTCAAGATGGTCAGAACCCACGAGTAATCGATGGTTACCTGAAGAGCTACCTAAACGAAGGTAAGCGTACGATTGATGGTGAACCTGCGTAAGAGGAGTTGAAGATGGATGAAGAAAATCCATGTAAATGTCCTCCTCCGGGATTGCCTCAATGGATGGGGACATTTGCTGACTTGATGTCACTGCTGATGTGTTTCTTCGTACTGCTGCTCTCATTCTCTGAGATGGATGTACTGAAGTTTAAGCAGATCGCTGGCTCGATGAAGTTCGCATTTGGTGTGCAGAACCGCCTAGAAGTCAAAGACATCCCGAAAGGGACCAGCATCATTGCACAAGAGTTTCGACCTGGTCGTCCAGAGCCGACACCGATTGATGTGATCATGCAGCAGACGATTGATATTACGCAGCAAACGCTTGAGTTTCATGAAGGTGAATCTGAGCGTGCTGGCGGTACCATGCGTGATCAAGGCAAGATGACCGGAGGCAAGTCGCCAGAGGTTTCGACTCACGACAATCAAAACTCTGAGTCAGACCAACAGCAACAACAAGCTGAAGCTCAATCGCAAGAGATGGAAACCTTGATGGAAAGCATCAAGAAGGCGTTGGAGCGAGAGATAGACCAAGGCGCGATTGAAGTTGAAAACCTTGGCCAGCAGATTGTGATTCGAATTCGTGAGAAGGGTGCATTCCCATCGGGTTCTGCTTTCCTACAGCCTAAGTTCCGACCTTTGGTGAGACAGGTTGCTGAGTTGGTGAAAGATGTTCCGGGTATCGTTCGAATCTCAGGGCACACCGATAATCAACGTCTTGATTCCGAGCTTTATCGATCTAATTGGGACTTGTCATCACAGCGAGCAGTGTCTGTTGCTCAAGAGATGGAAAAGGTGCGTGGTTTCTCTCATCAACGCTTGAGAGTACGCGGCATGGCGGATACCGAGCCAGTCGAGCCGAACGATACTGAATGGCAACGTAGCCTCAACCGCCGCGTTGAAATCAGCATCATGCAGGGCGAGCCGCTTTACAGTGACGAAGTGCCTGTTATTAATGAATAGCCGATACGTGTACACACGGTAGCATGCAGATAGCATCGAAAGCCCAACCTTATAATGAGGTTGGGCTTTTTGTTTGCTGGTCTTCAATGGTTCTCTCTGCGGCATTTATGTCGTTTCGAAACCTGCTACTGTTAATAACAAGCGGTTTAATGATGGTGTTACAGCAAGCACTCTTTTCCTTGCTTCACTTTCTCATGTATAATTCGCGCCCTTAGATTTAGATATGATCTATTCTTGCTTCAAGTGCTGTGTAAATTCTCTAATTTACTTGGCGATGAGCGTTTTCAAAATTTTGAACATTAATGTTGTGAAAGTACTATGAAATTTATTGTTAAGCCCCATCCGGAAATTTTTGTAAAAAGTGAATCGGTGCGTAAGCGCTTCACAAGGATTCTAGAGTGCAACATTCGTAACGTTATTCAACGTCGCTGTGAAAGTGTTGCGGTATTCAACCGTCGCGATCATATTGAAGTGACGTCTGAGAGTGACCAGTACTACGCAGAAGTGTTAGAGGCTCTGACTCACACTCCAGGTATTCACCACTCTCTTGAAGTTCAACAGTCTGAATTCAAAGACTTGCACGATATTTACGAGCAAGTACTAGAACGCAGCCGTGCTGACATTGAAGGCAAGACTTTCTCTGTACGTGCTAAGCGTCGTGGTAAGCATGACTTTACCTCTATTGAACTTGAGCGCTACGTAGGCGGCGGTCTAAACCAAGCAGTTGAGTCAGCGAAAGTTCGACTTAAGAACCCTGATGTAACCGTTAAGGTTGAAGTGGTTAACGACAAGCTAAACCAAGTTCTAGCTCGTCACAAAGGCCTCGGTGGCTTCCCTCTTGGTACTCAAGAAGATCTACTGAGCTTGATCTCTGGCGGCTTTGATTCTGGTGTTTCAAGCTACCTGCACATCAAACGCGGCTCTAAGGTTCACTACTGTTTCTTCAACCTTGGTGGCCCAGCGCACGAGATTGGTGTTAAACAAGTGGCTCACTACCTATGGAATAAATACGGCTCATCTGCAAAGGTGAAGTTCATTTCTGTAGACTTTGAACCTGTGGTTGCTGAAATCCTTGAGAACGTTGAAGATGGCCAAATGGGCGTTGTTCTTAAGCGTATGTTCATGCGTGCTGGTGGTATGGTTGCAGAGCGTTTCGGTATCGAAGCACTAGTAACGGGTGAAGCTCTTGGTCAGGTTTCTAGCCAAACGCTAACTAACCTGCGTCATATCGACAACGTGACGGACACTTTGATCCTTCGTCCACTGATCAACTGGGATAAAGAAGACATCATCGACCTTTCTCGTATCATCGGTACTGAAGACTTCGCTAAGGTAATGCCTGAGTACTGTGGTGTTATTTCTAAGAAGCCAACAGTGAAAGCGAAGAAAGGCAAACTGGAAGCAGAAGAAGCTAAGTTTAACTTTGAAGTGCTGGATCAAGTGATCGAGAACGCTCGTGTTATGGATATCCGTGACATCGAGAAAGAGAGCCAAGAGCAAGCGCCTGAAGTTGAACAAGTTCAAGCTGTTGCTGAGCACGCTATCGTTCTTGATATCCGTAGCCCAGAAGAAGAAGACGAAAGCCCATTAGAGATCGAGGGTGTTGAAATTAAACACATCCCATTCTTCAAGCTTTCGACTCAGTTTGGCGACCTAGACCAAGCGAAAGAGTACTTGCTGTACTGTGACCGTGGTGTAATGAGCCGTCTACAGGCACTTTACCTACAAGAGCAGGGCTTCCATAACGTTAAGGTTTACCGCCCATAGTGGTGTGTTGACCAAGCGTTAATCATTTTGCAAAGCCGTTTACTGAAAAGTAAGCGGCTTTTTTATTTTCTATTGTGAATGATTTACAGTAGTCAGACAGAGGCGTGAGTTTGGGCGTGCTATCGTCATGCTCAGCTTTGAAATTTTTGATTGATAGAAAGAGTGTGTTCTAAACGGGTTTATAAGTACCGAAGAAGTGTGAGTATCTTGAAGTATTCTGTTACTTTTTAGTGCAACTCAATGGTGCTATTTGTATGTGTTCAGTTGATTATTTGAGTGGGTGTCTGATTCTGTGATTGGCGATGAAAAATAATAAAGATTAATTAGCACAGCTATTGATAAACTTGTTGTTACATTTCTTTGCACATAAAAAAACACCGCCCATAAGGCGGTGTAAACAAATTTGACAGACAGGTCAAAATAAATACAGGAAGTACATGCCTCGTTTCAGTATAAACTGCAACAAAACATTTGGTAGAACTCTACCCAACTCGAAAAGAACGAGTTTGCAAACACAACATCGCAGGAGCTAAGCCAATTGATTCTAGAGAGAATCAAGCCGTTCAGGCTAGCTGCTGCGGGATGAAATATAGAATTTCTCTGGCTGCTAGGCAATGGACAAATTATAATGTTTCAGATAAAAAAAACTAATGCTTATTTAGAGAGTAACTATGTCTCGTCGATTACCCCCATTAAACTCGCTAAGAGTGTTTGAAGCTGCAGCTCGACACTTGAGTTTTACGCGTGCTGCAGAAGAGTTGTTTGTTACTCAAGCGGCAGTCAGTCATCAGATCAAAGCGCTTGAAGAATTCTTATCTTTGAAGCTGTTTCGCCGAAGAAACCGCTCTTTGCTGCTAACTGAAGAAGGTCAAAGCTACTTCTTAGATATCAAAGATATTTTCACATCACTAGCAGAAGCGACAGACAAAGTGCTGGAGCGAAGTGAGAAGGGCGCATTGACCATCAGTTTACCGCCGAGTTTTGCTATTCAATGGTTGGTACCAAGGCTCGCTGACTTTAATCAGCAAGAGCCTGATATTGATGTAAGAATCAAAGCCGTTGATATGGATGAAGGCTCGCTAACCGATGATGTAGACGTCGCTATCTATTATGGCCGAGGTAATTGGTCGGGGCTTAGAGCCGATAAGCTTTACCAAGAATACTTGATCCCTCTTTGCTCACCTTCCGTGCTGCTAGGAGTAAAACCATTAGAATCTCTCAGTGATTTAGCATGTCATACGCTATTGCATGATACTTCTCGAAAGGATTGGAAACAGTTCGCTAAGCAAAATGGCATCGATGGGGTAAACGTTAATCACGGCCCTATCTTCAGTCACTCAACCATGGTGCTGCAGGCAGCGGCTCACGGCCAGGGCATTGCTCTGGGTAACAACGTGTTGGCGCAGCCTGAAATCGAAGCGGGTCGTTTGATTGCGCCTTTTGATGAAGTGTTGGTGAGTAAGAACGCCTTCTATGTGGTTTGTCATGAGAAACAAGCCGACATGGGTCGTATTGCTACCTTCCGCGACTGGATGCTAGCGAAAGCGCAAAGTGAACAAGAGGACTTACTCGATGAATAACGTCATCATTGATGGTGAAGACAATCCCATCACCTTTATCTTTGCCCATGGTGCTGGCGCAGGCATGGAGCATGAGTTCATGCAGTCGGTAGCCAAAGGGTTAGCCTTTAAAGGGATACGAGTGATTCGTTTCAACTTCCCTTACATGATTAAACGTGCTGAAGATGGTAAGCGTCGTCCACCTGACAGAGCGCCTAAGCTACTTGAAGCCTATCAAGAGATTATTGAGCAGGTTGATGCCGATAAGCTTGTGATTGGTGGTAAGTCGATGGGAGGGCGTATGGCGAGCCATTTGTCTGAAGTTGATAAGGTGGCCGCCATGGCGTGTTTAGGCTTTCCTTTTCATCCTCCTGGTAAACCAGATAAGTATAAAGGTGAACACTTAGCTGAGTTGCAAAAGCCGTGTCTGATTTTACAGGGTGAGCGCGACACTTTTGGTAAGCGTGAAGAGTTTGCTGACTTTGATCTGTCGGATTCTATTCGTGTTGAATTTATTCCCGATGGCGACCACAGCTTTAAGCCTCGTAAGAGCTCCGGTTACACAGAGCAGCAGAATATTGCGTTAACCGTTGAGAAGTTGTCGGCGTTTATCAAAGAGGTGCTCAATGAGAAGTAAGTATTTACTCACTTTTGCAGGTATCTCTGGCGCAATAGCCGTAATGCTAGGTGCCTTCGCCGCTCACGGGTTAAAAGCTGTCTTGCCAGAGTATCTGCTAGGCGTGTTTGAGACAGGTGTTCAGTACCAGTTTATCCATACACTAGCAATATTGGCGTGTGGTGCTCTGCTACAGATGAAACTTGGTGCTAAATCACAAAAATATTTTTTCATTGCGGCAATTTGCTTTATCATCGGCATCCTTTGTTTTAGTGGCAGCCTTTATGGCTTAGCACTGACAGGAATAAAATGGTTTGGCCCTATAACACCGTTTGGTGGTCTACTATTTATCATTGGTTGGGGAGTCTTCTCCTTCGCTGCTTTGAATATAAAAGAGGTAACTCAGTGAAACACGTACTACTTTATTGTCGCTCTGGTTTTGAAAAAGAATGTGCTGGCGAAATTCAAGACAAGGCAACACAACTGGAAGTGTTTGGTTTTCCTCGCCTAAAGAACAATACAGGTTTTGTATTGTTTGAATGTTACCAAGCAGGTGAAGCGGACAAGTTGATCAAAGAGATCGATTTCCAATCACTGATCTTTGCTCGTCAAATGTTGGCAGTGGCTGTTGAAATTAAAGACCTGCCAACCGATGACCGTATTTCTCCAATTCTTGAGGCGCTTTCTGAGAAAGAAGGTTTCCCACGTTGTGGCGATATCCGTATTGAAACACCAGACACTAATGAAGCAAAAGAGCTTTTGAAGTTCTGCCGTAAGTTTACTGTGCCGATGCGTCAAGCGATGCGTGGCAAAGGCCTGATGACAGCGAAAGATAATGCTAAGAAGCCTGTGCTTCATTTATGCTTCATCGCTCCGGGTCACTGCTTTGTGGGTTACTCTTACCCATCGAACAACTCACAGTTCTTTATGGGTATCCCTCGTCTGAAATTCCCATCAGATGCACCAAGCCGTTCTACATTGAAGCTAGAAGAAGCATTCCACGTATTCATCCCTCGTGATGAGTGGGACGAGCGTCTGGCTCCAGGTATGTGGGGTGTTGACTTAGGTGCGTGTCCAGGTGGTTGGACTTACCAATTGGTTAAGCGTTCGATGTTCGTTCACTGTGTTGATAACGGCATGATGGCAGACAGCCTAATGGAAACGGGTCAAATTAAGCACCACATGGTAGATGGCTTTAAGTTTGAACCAGATCGTAAGAACGTAACTTGGATTATCTGTGACATGGTTGAGAAACCAGCTCGTGTTGCACACCTTATGGGTGAGTGGATCATCAAAGGTTGGGCGAAAGAAGCACTGTTCAACCTTAAACTGCCAATGAAAGGCCGTTACGATGAAGTACTGCAAGATATCGAGAACCTAAAAGTGTTCCTTATTGAGAACAAAGTGAAGTTTAAGATGCAGGCTAAGCACCTTTATCATGATCGCGAAGAGATCACGGTTCACATTCAGGCGCTTTCAAACATCTCACCGCACTAATACGCGGTTAATGAACATAAAAAAACGCTCCTTGTTAGGAGCGTTTTTTTGTATCAATATTATCGAGTCACAGCGACTTAAGAGCTTGCTTCGTAACGAATATCTTGCAGGTTGAACCCTAAATCAATATCGGTTTTGAGTGCCGATACTTGCTTACATACACGAGCGGATTCGATGTGTTCGTCGAACTTCTTACGATATTTTTTCGGCAGATCTTCTGCTTGATAGGCCGCTTCGATATCTGGGTAAGTGGTCAATATCTCTTTGGCTGCTTTTGGCCCGATACCTGGGATGCCCGGTACTTGGCTTGAGCTTACGCCCGTTAATCCCCAGTAATCCGCCAGTTGTTCAGGTTTAACGCCAAACTCAGCTTCGATAAAGGGTTTATCTAACCAGCGGTGCTGGAAGTAATCTCGGATCTGAAGCGTTGGTGACAACAGTTGGCAGTAGCCCTTATCCGTCGAGACGATGGTGACGGTTTCTCCGTGGTCAGCCACTTTCTTTGCCAGTGTTGCGACGAGATCATCCGCTTCATCGCCATCAGACAGCAGTGAATCAATGCCTAACTCCCACCAAGCTTGTTGAATAGCATCAAGGCCTTTCATCAATGGTTCTGGCATCGGTTTACGATTCTGCTTATAAGCAGGAAGCACATCTGCGCGCCAGCCACGGTCTTGTAAATGGTGATCAAATACCGCGATGATGTGGGTGGGCTTTGATTCATTCAGAATCTTATTGAGAGTGCGAATTGTGGTGGTAATGGTTCTTGCTATATCGGTTGGATCCGGCTGAACAGAGTGCACGCGTCGGATGAGGTTTAAGGCATCGATAATAACAAGATGGATAGACATAAGTTTCCACTAAATAGGCAATAAAAAAGGGGCTGCTAGCCCCTTATAGTAACGTATCACTTGGTGAGTTGAAACGTTGGTAACGTAAACGCCTTAATCACGTGAGGCGATTTTATAGCAAGGCACGTAGTCGGTCCCTCCCGGTAACTTCATTCGATGTTGCTCAACAAAGTCATTCAGCAGTTGGTCCATCTTGGTCATTAGCTCTTTGTCGCCATCAATTAGGAATGGGCCGTGCTTCTCGATCTCCAGAATACCCTCTGCTTTGACGTTACCAGCCACAATGCCTGAGAACGCTTTACGTAAATTAGCGGCTAGGCTTTCTGTTTTTTGGTCCATATGAAGATCAAGCGCCGCCATAGATTCGTGTGTTGGGTCGAATGGCAGTTGGAACTCAGGCTCAATATGCAGTGACCAGTTGTAGCTGTAGGCATCACCGGTCTCTTTACGGTGAGAACGCACATCTGGCATCGCTTGTTTCATGATTTTCGCAGCGCGTGCTGGGTCATCAATCACGATCTCGTAATGTTTCTGAGCATCAGGCCCTAGAGTTTCCCCAATGAACTTATCGATTGAGCGGAAGTAAGCCTCACTCTCTTTCGAGCCCGTTAACACAATCGGCATTGGCTGTTCGGCGTTATTCGGGTGCATCATGATCCCTAAGATGTACAGCAGCTCTTCGGCCGTGCCGGGGCCGCCTGGGAAAATGATGATGCCATGTGCCATACGAACAAACGCCTCAAGACGCTTCTCAATATCTGGCATGATCACCAGTTCGTTGACGATTGGGTTTGGTGGCTCAGCCGCAATGATCGAAGGCTCGGTTAGCCCAAGATAACGATGATCGGTGTAACGCTGCTTCGCGTGACCAATGGCAGCCCCTTTCATTGGGCCTTCCATTGCACCCGGTCCACAACCGGTACAGATATTCAGTTCACGGAGGCCGAGCTCATTACCGACTTCACGAGTGTATTGGTATTCGCTGGCATTAATAGAGTGACCACCCCAACATACAATCAGGTTAGGCTCGATGCCTGGCGTCAACGCACCTGCATTTCTCAAGATACCAAACACAAGGTTAGTAATGTGAGTGGCATTAGTCAGGTTGAGCCTTTGGTTATCGGCTAAGTGCATGTTGACGTAAACAATGTCACGCAGCACTGAAAATAGGTGCTCTTGAATACCCTTGATGATTTCACCATCGACAAAGGCATGCTCTGGTGGGTTGCTTAGTTCGAGCTTAATACCACGCTCACGGCGAACGACTTCGACATCGAACGACAGATATTTGTCGAGCAACTCTTTGGAGTTGTCGGTATGGCTACCCGAGTTCAGGACCGCTAACGTACAGTTGCGATACAGTTGGTACAGATCACTAGACGCGGTTTTCTTAAGACGCTCAACCTCAAGTTGAGAGAGTAAATCCATGCTACCGGCAGGGCTGATATGAGTGATCATAGTGCCTCCTTGTTGAAAAGAGCAGGGGACGTTGAAGTGACCCTCTGGCTCGAGAGTGAGAAGCAAACGTTGAAAGTGTTTGGTTAAAGGTAGGAGAGAGTTAACCAGACGAAACGGATACGACAGCGTTGCTTGCCATGAATGCTTGTTAAGCGAATGTTAATCATTAGCTTAGCAAACATTGAGGGAAATGGTATGTGATAAGTATTTGAAAAAATGAAATAAATTAAATCTAGGGCTGGCCTAGTGCCAAACAAGTTGGTTGGTACCGCGTTGTTTTGCTTTATTTAGAGTCTTATTGAGTCGCTCTAGCACTTCTTCAGGTGTATCTGACTCTTTAAACTGAGTACTTGCCGCGCATAAAGTGATCGTGATTTGCTGGTCACGGAATTTAAAGGGCAGGCGGCTTACTTGAGTTTGAATGTTCTGAATCACCTGATGGCAATATTCATCGGTTTGCTCTGGCAGCAATAACACAAACTCTTCACCTGAAAAACGTGCCACAGTATCGGTGGTGCCTGCTTCTTTGGTAATAGTTCTTGCGATGATCTTGAGTGCTTTGTCGCCCGCGGTGTAACCAAAGCTATCGTTAATTGCTTTGAAGTTGTCGATGTCGAGCAGTACTACGCGTAGCGAGTGTTGCGCGCGGATCCAGCGGCGATACTCAAGCTCTAAGCGATCAGTAAAGGCAGTGCGATTGTAAACCTTGGTTAGAGGATCAAGCAGCATACGCTGAGCCTGATCTTCCAAGCGCTTACGGTAATCTTGCGTCACTTCATAGAGTGAATCTAACTGAGTCTTTCCGTAACTCATTCTCTCTATCAGAGCTTGTTCTTTTTGCTCTGCGTGGTTCAGCCTTTCCGAAAGAGAGGCGATTTCACTGAGTAGCGGATTAATCGACAGCTTTAAACTATCAATATCTTTCGCTTTATCTACCGAGCTTTGGCTTCTAGTGACTAGTTCATTTAACTCAGAGTTTAGACCTTGTCGGTGCTCAAAGTAGCTCTGGCTCTGGTCGGCATTTTGGTCTGCCGTTTTGATGCTGGACGCTAAAGAAGAATTAAGCTGATCGATGAATTGTTCAGACTTCTTACGTTCTAGGTTGGTGCCTTCAATAACCAGTTTGAGGATCTGAAGTGTTAGCTCAAGTAGGTTTTGTGTGGAAACACCAAGCAGCAGCTTCGCTCGAATATCGGTAAGCAGATCACCCGATTCACCCTCGAAGTCGAGTTCAGTGATCAGATGTTGTAGTTCGTTTGATAGGTCGGAAAGGAGCTCTTGTTCCGGAGAGTGCGCAGCGTCAGCAAAATGGGTGCGTGAGTTATTCGCCATAATCTTTATGGCACGCTCATAAATACCGAGAAGTTTCATGGCGTGGTCGACTTTCTGACTGCCATTGCATTCGGAGAAGCTAAGTAAGTTTCGTAGGTCGCGTTTGAGCTGTGCTGGAAGGCCAGTTATGCGCTGCAGCGTTTCCCCACTGTGCTTAATGCTATCGTCCAGATACCCGTTCTGTTTATCCATAGCCAACGTTTTCTGCTTAAGCATCCTTTCTAGTACTGCCAGTTTTGGGATCATTGAGCTAATGTCTTTTTGCTTTTCTAGCTCTTCCCTAAGGGCAATGAGGTTTTCATCTAAATGGCTGTTACTACCAACACATGCATCACTTAAAGACGTGACGATACGCTTTAGAACTTTCTGTTCTCTAATAAACTTGAACGAGGTGTCTCTTTGCGTCAAACGGACCTGCTCCAACTGAGATTTCAGCTGGTGGAGTTGCGCCTGAATGTCTTTTTCAAGAATGCCCATAGATGTATTTATTAGCGCCGCGTAGACCGATCTCGATCATTTTGATGAAATTCCGTTACATCGATAATAACAAAACTAAAAATAAGGTCACGACTTGCTGCTCTTAACCGCTCGCAAATCAGTCATCTTTTAGCATTTTTTTGATGTTGTCCTCATTCTGGTACGAGGATTGTATTTTTATTAACCCTTGATTAATCGCATGTTTACACGCTTCTCTTATGTTACCAGTTGCAAGGCTCGCTGCTGGTGCATTATCGATAGCTTTTAGATAGACCCATTGGCTACTGCGCTCTTTGAGACTGATCTCACGGGCGAGATTGGTCGACATCAACAATACGTCGAGCAGCTCTTGATCGTTAATTGCGGTGTAAGCGCGTGGCAAGAATGGGTAGTCAGCGATGCCCATACGGACCGTTCGGTTGATGTTTCGCTCTGTTTCGAAGTCATTCACCCAAGACTGAATCTTTCTGAACATGTCCTCAGGCGACAAATCACGGTCCGCGTTTGGCTCGATATAAAGCAGGTTCGCATCCGAGAAGTGGTAGACACGAGCTGGGCCTTCAAGCTTAGATTTTAGGAATTCACCGAAAGCGTCTTCCAGTTCTAGACCGGCTTTGTAACCGTTCTGCGTGTACATATTGCGTAAGAACGGTAAATCAATCATCACGAAGCGTAAGCGGTCGTTGAGTGGCTCATGAATCAATTCGCCAAGTTGCCACTGTTCGAAGGTCTGGCTGGTTTGTTCCAGCGAGTTAGAGAGCTTCGCATTGAGCATTCTTAAGTTCGGAAGCTTTGAACGTGAGTGCGTAAATAGGTCGGTGCGCAGTGAGTCCACTTCTTTGGCTAAGGTTTGAATGAGATAGCCACGGCGCAGAACAAAGAAGAACAAGACAATGCTGAACAGGAATAGGGCGAACGATATTTTTTGGAACTTACGATGCTCCAGTTTGTATTGCTCTAGCTCTTGCGCTTGGCCTGCGTAGTGCAGGGTTTGTTCGGCAAATTCTTTCTGTTGACGGAACGCGTCTTCGCCAACACGGTTGAGTTTTTGCTGCTCTAGAGAGACAAGGCTGTTGTATTGCTTGAGGTTTGCCAATGCTTGCTGTGGACGACCTGCCTGTTCATAACCCAAAGAAAGTAAGTAGTACGAGCGTTGTGAAAGGCGCATGTTCTCTATCTGGCGTGAGATCTCAAGTGCACGTGTCGCATGCTTTATCACGTCTTCGCTTTCTTGTAGGTGATACGCTAACCCTGCAGATAACAGTGCAGCACGGCCTTCCAGCTTTGGAATGTCGGTATATTCCAGCAGCTCAAGGGCACGGGTTAGGTACTGTTCTGCTAGAGGGTAGTTATAAAGGCGTAAGTAGGTCGCCGATAGACTTAGTCGGATATCAATGACTTGGTGGATATCTCGGTCAGTGCTTTCGTGATCAAGAACGTTGAAGAAGTGTACCAAGGCAAGGTTATATTTCCCTTGATAGAAGTACACATCCCCCATTTTCTTAAGCACTTGTGCTAAGACAGGCGAGTTTTCAAAGTTGTCATAGAAATCAGCGGCTTGAGATAGGTGTTCTAACGCTTTATCCAACACTTGGCGCTCAAAGAAAAGCTGCGCAAGTAGGCGGTTGACCTTGGCCAAACGTGAACTTAGATTGCCCTCTACTGATTTCCAGTAGCCATACAACAACTCGGATAACGCGTGGTTGTACTCTTTGTGAGTCAGATAAAACTCGCCGACGGAGATATGGTAGTCGATGGTGACTTTTTCAGAGTAACGTTGATCGAGATAGGTTTTGGCTTCTTGATAGAACTTTTCGGCTTCATCGATCTTGTTGTCGTAAGAGGCGATGTCGGCTTTCAACATGATCAAGCGATAGGTAATGCCTTCCGTTAAGCGTAAGGTTTTATTCACCGACTCTAGATTTGTTTCAATGTTAGTGAGCTCTGATTTTGCTTTGGCTGATTTTCTATCACTCAGCCAAAGTAAGCGAACTTTTAGGATCTGAAGATCTATTTTTAGGTAATCAAGCTTATAGGTTTGCGCTAGCTCGGAGGCTTTGTCGATGTGCTGAATCGCAATACGCATATTGCCAAGGTTGTATTCCGCTTTGGCTAAGATCTTATACGCATCGATACTGCTGTTTGGTGTTCGAATCGAGGAGTCTGTCTCTTCGCGAGAAATAGCTGAAGGGCTTTTCTCGCGTTGATCAGAAAGGACACGCAGCGTTAGGTAGCTGTTGGCCATTTGTTTTGCTTGGCTCGGCTCGATCTCAACCAAATTATTGGCTTCATTGAGTAGCGCCGACGAATAAACCGACGCATTGACCGATGTGCTTAAGCTTAAAATAAATAGACTAACAACGTATAACCAACGCATTTCAATGTCCCTTTAAAGATTTGGTAGGTTCAAATAAGTGTGGGTGGTTCTCGCCTGATTATTGGCGAGCCATACGCTTATTGTGGCTTGGTCTATCTTGCTCTGTTGAACGGTATGGGTTGATATCCAGACCACCACGACGTGTGTAACGTGCGAACACAGTTAGCTTCGAAGGTGCACAGTATTTCATGATGTCAGTGAAGATACGCTCAACACATTGTTCGTGGAATTCATTGTGCTCACGGAAAGAAACTAAATAGCGTAGCAGAGCTTCACGGTCAATTTGCTTACCAGAATATGCGATCTCAACGCTGCCCCAATCCGGTTGATTGGTGATCAAACAGTTCGACTTCAATAGGTGGCTGTGCAGTGTTTCTTCAACGTCTTGTTCGCCAGCAGCGCCTTCAAGCAGCGACGCTTCAAAGTCGTAGCTAGTGATTTGGATGTCTTGGTTGTCGATACAGTCACCTTCCATCGTCACGATAGGTTGGTTAGTGTAGTCGGTTACTGAGTTTACATTCACAATCACCGTTTCGCCTGCACATGCCGACAAATCTTGGGTCAGGCGCTCGGTTACTTGATCCCAGTTTTCAAATTGAGTCTGGTTGTAGCTGTTCAGGTACAGCTTGAAAGATTTTGATTCAATTAAATTTGGGCTGGTTGCTGGGATGAAAACTTCACCGACAGCCACTTGTGGTAGACCATTGGTGTTTAGCCACGAAAGCTCGTACATCGTCCAAATATCATGACCAACAAAAGGCAGCTCGCCGTTTAGCGCAAGATCATCGCGATTAAGGCTACGAGGCACTGGTTGCAATAAACTTGCATCGTATTGGTTAGAGTACTCAGTTTTTTGGCCAAGGGTTAAACCCGCTAGCTCTTTTGCGTCAGAATATTTGCTCATACTTTCGTTTCAAATTCGATTAGAATGGGGTCGATTTTACTGAATCCCCCTTACCCTGTCATTAAGTCATCGCTTAATCGGCGCGGAAAGGGCTCGGATTCTATTTATTATTTTGTGTTTAGGAGATTTTCATGACTCAACGTGCTCAAGACGCACTACTTTCTTTTAGTCAGCGATACGTTGACGCGTGGAAGCAGAAACACCAAAGCTTACCTCGTAATGAGGAGTTGGTGGACATCGTATCGCCATGCGTAGAAGAAAAGAGTGGCGATGCCGTGTTGTGGAAGCACTATCCACGTGAGCAATTCGCGGATTTCACCAACGTTGAAACCGGTATTGAGTTGACTCTGCACGAAGACATCAAAACCTTCTACGGTGCGCAATACAGCGCAGACATGAACGCGACCTTCGACGGCAATGAACTGACTCTATTACAGATTTGGAGTGATGAAGACTTCGAATGCCTACAAGAAAACATTTTGGGTCACCTAGTAACTCAGCGTCGCTTGAAGCTAAAACCAACGGTTTTCATTGCCGCGACCGATGCTGAGCTGGATGTTATCTCTATCTGTAACCTAACGGGTAACGTGATTTTGGAGCGCTTAGGTACCAAAAATCGTGATGTGCTCGCCAAGACATTGGCAGAATTTTTAGAAAAGCTACAACCAGCGGTATAAATAGATGTACGTACTAGAACTTCAATTTGAGTGTTTTGATAACACAACGGTAAGCGCTGTCGACAAGGCGGTTAATGGCTTAATGGATGCACTTCGTTATAACGGACAAGTGTTAGGTCGTGAGTTCCCAATCGTGATGGGCGATGGGGAATTCTATGTTCGCGTTGTGTGCCCGGAGCAAGATAGCTTGCACCCGCGGAATCACTCAGACTTTGTGAAAGTGTGTTTTGATCGCTTGTCTAACGCGAGCCTACTAGCGCCTAAAATGCGTTTGCTCGGTCGAGATCTGAACTCAGAAGAAGTGGCAGAAGATGAAACACCAAGCTGGCAGGTGTTATACACGACATTCGTGCACACCTGTTCACCGCTGCGTAGTGGCGATAGCTTGCTACCAATCCCTTTGTATCGCAATCCACCTACCTTCAATGGCGACCATAAAGCCGTGTTGAAATGGCAGACCGAATGGCAAGCCTGTGATGAAGTACAAATGGGTGGTGGTTGTCGCGCGGAACATGCAACGCTAACCGAGATCAGTGACACGAAGAGTGTGCTGTTTAAACGCGGTTGGGGTCTAAGAGGGCGCATTGAGTATCTGACTAAGGTTCCAACCTACTACTACTTATACCGTGTCGGTGGGATCAGCCTGAAAGATGAAAAAGAGCGCAAATGCCCGCAATGTGGTGGTGAATGGCTGCTAGATGCGCCTATCCACGATATTTTCTATTTCAAGTGTGATGACTGCCGATTGGTGTCAAACATCTCTTGGGATCACCTGAAGTAATCGACTTTGTTTCGCTTAAATCTGAGATGCTTTACTTTCTAGCAAATCTTTATCATTAAAAAAGGGGCTGACGTTATGTCAGCCCCTTCGGATATCTATACAGTGCTGTCGTTTAGTTGATTACCAACCTTTAACGACGCCACCTTGGAAGATGTCAGAAGCTGCGTTGTACACTTCTTCAGTTTGGTAAGCTTTAACGAAGTTTTGTACGTTTTCAGCGTTTAGGTTGTCTTCACGAGAAACGATTAGGTTTACGTAAGGAGAATCTTTGTCTTCAACGAATACGCCATCTTTTTGTGGAGTCAGGTTGATAGAGCTCGCGTAAGTTGTGTTGATGATAGATAGAGCAACATCATCAAGAGAACGTGGCAGTTGAGCTGCGTCTAGTTCAACAATCGTTAGGTTCTTAGGGTTACCCACGATGTCACGAACGGTTGCTAGAAGACCTGCGCCTTCACGAAGTTCAAGAAGACCTTGTTGCTCAAGAAGAAGTAGAGAGCGACCTAGGTTTGTAGGGTCGTTTGGTACAGCAATACGAGCACCGTCTTGGATTTCGTCTACTGATTTCACTTCTTTAGAGTAACCCGCAATTGGGTAAACAAACGTGTTACCAGCGATAGTTAGCTTGTAGCCACGGTCAGCCACCTGCTGATCTAGGTACGGTGCGTGTTGGAATGCGTTGATGTCGATAGAACCATCATCTAGAGCTGCGTTTGGTGTTACGTAATCCGTGAAAGTAACCAGTTCAACGTCTAGGCCGTATTTCTCTTTCGCTACTTTAGCTGCCACTTCAGCAACTTGCGCTTCTGCACCTGCCATTACGCCAACTTTTACTTTAGAAGTATCCACTTCTTTATCACCACAACCTGCTAGAACTAGCGCTGAAGCTGCTGCTGCGATAGTTAGTAAACCTTTAAGGTTAAATTTCATAATAATCTCCTTTTAATAAATCTATTTAATTAGGTTCAGACGACTCTAATCTTTATGTGTGAGTCTTTATCTGTGGTCAACGCGGCGAACTAATGAATCACCGATTGATTGAATAATTTGTACCAGCACAATCAACATCACTACTGTCACAGCCATGATGGTCACATCGTAGCGGTGGAATCCGTAACGAATCGCGACATCACCTAGGCCACCACCGCCTACAGTACCGGCCATTGCTGAGTAGCTCACCAGAGTCACTAGCGTAATCGTTACTGAGTTGATGATAGTCGGTAGTGCTTCTGGAAGCAGAACCTTATTGATGATTTGTGTTGGTGTTGCGCCCATTGATTGGGCCGCTTCCACTAGACCTGTTGGTACTTCAAGTAGTGCACTTTCGATAAGTCGAGCCACGAATGGGATAGCGCCAATCGTCAGTGGAACAATCGCTGCTGTTGTACCGATGAAGGTACCAATCAGCATCTTAGTCAGTGGAATAATCGCAACCATCAAAACTAAGAAAGGTACTGAACGACCCACGTTCACAATCGCACCTAGAATCTTGTTTACTTTGGTGTTCTCTAACAGGCCACCTTTTTTAGTCGTATGCAGAATCACGCCTAGTGGAATACCGACCGCGAAGCCAACAATGCCTGCAACAGCAACCATGTAAAGCGTTTCGCCTGTTGCGCCTAATAGAAGGTTACCGTTAAGGCTGATCCAGTCAGCAATCTCGTTGAAACTAAAGGACATAACCAAGCACCTCTACTTTTACATTGTTGTCGCGTAGGAATTGGATAGCAGCATTATCATCTGCTTCATTACCGAACAGTTCAGCGACCATCATGCCGAACTTCACGCCACCGGCGTAATCAAGGTCAGAACTTAAGATGCTGACATCGATATTGAATTTACGTGCGATTTGCGTCATTAGCGGAGCATCAACCGTTGCACCAGTAAACTCAAGGCGTACCAGCGGGTAGCTGCTGTTTACGCGAGTCTCTTGCAAACGTGCTTGGTAATCTTCAGGGATCGTCAGATCCAACGTTGAGCGAATAAACTGATGCGCTAGCTCTGTCTTCGGATGAGCAAAGATGTCACCGACTGTACCTTTCTCTACCAATTCACCGCCGCCAATGATCGCAACCTCGTGACAAATGCTTTTAACCACATCCATCTCGTGTGTAATAAGCAGGATAGTGATGTTCAGCTTGCGGTTGATTTCACGCAGCAGCTCAAGGATAGATTGAGTTGTTGCTGGATCCAATGCGCTGGTGGCTTCATCACATAGCAGTACTTTCGGGTCAGAGGCCAGTGCGCGAGCAATCGCCACACGCTGCTTTTGACCACCACTTAGGTTTGCCGGGTAGGTGTCACGCTTATCAGCAAGGCCAACCAGTTCAAGTAACTCGCTGACTTTCGCTTCAATAATCGCTTTATCTTTACCAGCAAGTTCTAGAGGCAGTGCTACATTGTTAAATACAGTACGAGAAGACAGCAGGTTGAAGTGCTGGAATATCATGCCGATGTTACGGCGCGCTTCGCTAAGCTCTGATTTGCTGAGTTTTGTTAGGTCGATACCGTCAACAATCACTTCACCAGAGGTCGGAGCTTCCAACATATTTACACAACGGATCAGGGTACTTTTGCCTGCACCAGAAGAGCCGATGACTCCAAAGATTTGACCTTGAGGAATGTGGAGGTTGATATCAATTAAGGCATTGATTTCTTTAGTGCCTTGATAAAAAACCTTGTTGACTTGATTCACTTTAATCATAGAGAAACCCGTGCAGGTAGAACAGAATAATATGTCGATAGCTCGCTCGATTTACAGAAGATGCTATGGTGTTCTATGATCTAAGTCAATAGATATTTTTACGTCTAGACGGCTAAACGTCGATTGTATGGCTAAGCTAGAAACAAATCGTTAACGAACGCAAAACTAAATAGATAGTGATGAAGCAAATAAAGCGTGTAATAATTAATGATTAATAGAGAGTTGATAGAGAACAAAATTTTGTCTAAACCTGCTGTTTTTTTAGATCGTGATGGAGTGATTAACGTTGATCACGGCTACGTACATGATGAGCATGACTTTGAATACATCGATGGTGTGTTTGAAGCGGCGAAAGCGTTTAAAGATATGGGTTATTTATTGGTGCTAGTGACCAACCAATCTGGTATTGCTCGCGGCATGTTTAGTGAAGACCGTTTTCTTTCTTTAACGCAGTGGATGGATTGGAACTTTGTTGATAATGGTGTCGAGCTCGATGGCATTTATTACTGTCCTCACCACGCTGAGCACGGTATTGGTGACTACAAGCAAGATTGTGAATGTCGTAAGCCAAAGCCAGGCATGTTCATTTCTGCTCGTGACTTTCTGAAGATTGATATGGCTAACTCGGTCATGATCGGCGATAAAGCGGAAGACATGATGGCTGCAGAAGCAGCAGGTGTTGGTACTAAAGTCTTGGTAAGAACGGGTAAACCCATCACTGAAAAAGGTGAAGCGTTGGCTAGCGTGGTACTTGATAGCATTAAAGACGTACCCGCTTTCTTAAAAGGCTAAACGTTTTATTTATCACTAAGGTATGGACCTATCATTAGGCACTTACATTAGGTTTGTTCGAACCTGTGAATAGGCTAAGTGTCGTTGACTATATAAAGATGAGGAACGAAGTATGAAAGCTATGTTGGTAGCATCTCTATGTACAGTAGCATTGGTTGGGTGCTCTAAATCAGCAGCCCCTGAGACTGATAGCGCAACATCGAATGATCAATTCGCGACTTATCAATGTGAGTCTGACGTCTCGTTTGATGTGTCTTACCTTGATAATGAAAAAGCGGTACTACGCTTGCCTGATAATGAATACCGCCTGACTCAAGTTCCAGCGGGCTCAGGAACCAAATACATCTTAGATGATGGCACTTCAGAGATGATTAACAGCATCACTTTGCGCACGAAAGGTGACAATGCGCGTCTAGAACTTGGTCGCGTAGTCTATCGAAATTGCCAAAAGTAAGTCATAGTAAGAACTGCTAGTATTTACAAACAGTTAAGTGAGGGAATCTACCCTCACTTTTTCTTCTCTTCCCTTTAACGTTAGACTTTTTATGAGCAAAAAACTCACTATTCTTGATATTGCAAAGCTGTCCGGTGTTGGTAAGTCAACCGTATCACGCGTTCTGACCAATGATCCAAAAGTGAAACCTGAAACCCGTGAAAGGGTGGAAAGAGTAATTCAAGAATCTGGGTACACGCCTTCAAAATCTGCGCAATCGATGCGCGGTGGCAGCCAAAAAGTCATCGGCGTGATTATCTCTCGTTTGGACTCTCCCTCTGAAAACAAAGCCGTTAGCACGATGCTGGCCGAGTTGTATCGAGCGGATTACGATGTCGTGATCATGGAAAGCCAACTTGATAGAGATAAAGCCAATGAGCACCTGCAAGTTCTAAAGCGTCGTAACGTTGATGGCATTATTGTATTTGGTTTTACTGACTGCGATATTCCGGCAATCGAAGCTTGGGAACACAAAGCGGTGGTGATTGCTCTGGATACCGAGAACGTGACGTCGATTAACTATGATAACCAACAGGTGATCAATAGTGCGTTGGTGCATTTATCGGATCAAGGGATCTCTGACGTTGGCTTTATCGGGGTTGATCCTAGTGATAAATCAACCGGTGAACTGCGTCTTAAGGCTTATCTCGATTGGTGTGAAAACACAGGTTCAGTGGCAAACTATCGTACTGGTCAACTTCATCACGAAAGTGCTTATCAGCTGGTGGATGAGGTGTTAACTCCCGCGACTCAAGCGATCGTTTGTGCCAGTGATACGCTGGCTCTTGGTGTAATCAAGCGTCTGCAAGAACTACAACGTGAAGATGTGGTCGTCACCGGCGTTGGTGGCAATGATCTTCTCTCTTTCTTATTCCCACGAGTATTTAGCATTGATCCTGGTTACCAATCTGCAGGTAAGCTGGCTGCTAATCTATTGATCTCTCAGCTTTTAGGCAATTCAGAGATCTCTCATCACACTCAATCTCCGATTCTATAATCCACTCAATTAAGCGAAATTGAACCGCTTAGATTAAAATTAGAGTGTGATCTCTTTCAATTAATGGGACTGTTCCCATTTTAATTTATCATTCATGCGGGCATTATAACAACCGTGATTGGGAATGTTCCCATAAATCTGAATCTGAGTGGTTATAGCTGCATGGTTTAGATGAGTAATTGAATGAAACCAGGGTGGGGTAGTATGAGTAAGATAGCGAAGCAAGACGTTGCGCGTCTTATCGAGTTAGTCGGTGGTAAAGAAAACATTGCGAGTGTCAGTCATTGTCTGACTCGACTGCGTTTTGTATTGAACGATACAGAGCAGGCCAATAAAGTTGAACTCGAAAAACTGAAGCTAGTAAAAGGCTGTTTTACTAACGCAGGCCAATTCCAAGTTGTGATTGGCACTGAAGTTGATGAAGTGTACGCACTTCTGATTGAACAGACAGGTAAAGAGGCATCATCAAAAGATGAGGCGAAGCTGGCTGCTCGTCAAAATATGAACTTCCTTGAGCGTGGTATCTCCCATTTAGCCGAAATTTTTGTACCACTGCTGCCTGCCATCATTACTGGTGGTTTGATTCTTGGTTTCCGTAATGTGATTGGCGACATTCGCATGTTCGACGGCAAAACCTTAGTTGAAATCAGTCAATTTTGGGCAACTGTTCACTCTTTCTTATGGTTGATCGGCGAAGCTATTTTCTTCTTCCTACCGGTTGGTGTGTGTTGGGCAACGGTTAAGAAACTCGGCGGAACCCCTATTTTGGGTATCACGCTCGGTGTGACCTTGGTTTCACCACAACTCATGAACGCATACATGATAGGTAAATCGGTACCTGAGGTATGGGATTTTGGACTGTTTGTGATTGAGAAGGTCGGTTATCAGGCTCAGGTGATCCCTGCAATGTTAGCGGGTGTGGCTTTGGCGTTCATTGAAACCAATCTTAAGCGCATCGTCCCAGCTTACTTGTACCTAGTGGTTGTGCCATTTGTATCGATTATTTTGTCTGTGATTCTAGCGCACGCTTTCATTGGCCCATTCGGTCGTATGTTAGGCGATGGTGTGGCATTCGCGGCTAAAGCGGCAATGACAGGTGATTTTGCGATTCTTGGTTCAGTGGTATTTGGCTTTCTTTACGCACCTTTGGTTATCACGGGTATTCACCACACAACCAACGCCGTGGATCTGCAATTGATGCAAGACTTAGGCGGCACACCAATCTGGCCTTTGATTGCACTATCAAATATTGCACAAGCATCGGCAGTAGTGGGCATCATTATCTTGAGTAAGCGTGAAGGTGAACGAGATATCTCGGTTCCTGCGGCAATCTCAGCCTACTTAGGTGTAACAGAGCCTGCGATGTACGGTATTAACCTTAAATACAAATTCCCAATGCTGAGCGCAATGATTGGTAGTGCTGTTGCAGCCGCAATCTGTGGTAGCGCGGGTGTGATGGCGAATGGTATCGGTGTCGGCGGCTTGCCGGGCATCCTATCGATTCAACCTCAATATTGGTCGATTTACCTAGTCGCGATGCTGGTGGCGATAGTACTGCCTATCACGCTAACCCTGTTTTTCTACAAGCGAGCCCAATCCAAGGGTGAGTTAGAAACCGCGAACGCGTAATGCATTGAATAAGCGATGACTCCAAAATGAGTTATCGCTTTTTCTCTTAGTTATAGCTTTTTCTTTTAGTTATAACGGCTATTCGACCATGATTCACATGGTGATTTTTATTTTATATTTTCTGGTAAGTGAGTGTTAGAGATGGCGATGACTGAACATGATGAAAGCTGGTGGAAAACCGCAACCATCTATCAAATCTACCCAAAGAGCTTCTGCGACAGTGGCAGTAAAGGTACTGGCGACATCAAAGGGATCATTTCGAAACTGGATTACCTCAAACATTTGAGTGTCGATGCGATTTGGCTAACCCCGGTTTACGCATCTCCTATGATCGATAATGGTTACGATATCTCAGACTACTACGCGATTAATCCTCAATTCGGCACCATGGAAGACTTCGACTTATTGCTGTCTGAAGCGCACCAACGTGGTATCCGTATCGTGATGGATATCGTGGTAAACCACACCTCGACAGAGCATGCATGGTTTCAATCTGCTTTGGGCGACAAAAACAGCTCTTACCGCGATTACTATATTTGGAAAGATCCCGTAGATGGTCAAGCACCAACTAACTGGCAGTCTAAGTTCGGTGGTAATGCGTGGGAACTAGATGAGGCGACTGGGCAATACTTCCTACACTTATTCGCCAAAGAACAGGCTGACCTCAACTGGGAGAACCCGGTTGTACGTGAAGAAGTGAAAGACGTTATCAGCTTTTGGGCAGAAAAGGGCGTTGATGGTTTCCGCTTGGATGTGATCAACCTGATTTCGAAGCAGCAAGACTTTCCTAATGATGATATCGGTGATGGCCGTCGTTTCTATACCGATGGTCCACGTGTACACGAATACCTGAAAGAGATCAGCGAAGCCGTATTTCAGAAGTACGGCAGCGTGACCGTAGGCGAGATGTCTTCAACCACGTTGGAACACTGCCAGCAATACTCAAACGTTGATAACAGTGAGCTATCGATGGTGTTTAACTTCCACCACCTTAAGGTCGATTACACCAATGGTGAGAAGTGGACCAATGCGCCGTTTGATTTCTTACAGCTCAAATCGATCTTTAACCACTGGCAAACGGGATTGAATGGCAAAGGGTGGGGCGCACTATTCTGGTGTAACCACGACCAACCAAGAGTGGTGAGTCGCTTAGGTAACGATCAGCAATATCGCGTTGAATCAGCCAAGATGCTCGCCGCTTCTGTCCACATGATGCAGGGCACACCTTATATCTATCAAGGTGAAGAGATTGGCATGACTAACCCTAGCTATACTGAAATTAGCCAGTATCGTGATGTTGAGAGTACCAATATGTACGACATCATGGTGAACCGTGATGGTGTGGCTCATGAAGATATGATGGCGATTTTGGCGCAGAAGTCTCGTGATAACTCTCGTACACCAATGCAATGGAACAGTGAGCCTTACGCAGGGTTCTCACAAGCTCAGCCATGGCTTGATGTAGCGAATAATTACCCTGGGATTAACGCTGAGCAAGCACTGGAAGACAAAGACTCTGTTTTCTATTTCTATAAGAGTTTGATTGAGTTACGTAAACAAGTGCCAGTGATTACAGATGGCAGCTATCAAGAACTATTACCTGATCACTCATCCATTTTTGCATATGCACGTGAGAACGAAGGGCAAACCTTGCTGTGTATTAACAACTATTATGGTGAAGAGGCGGAGTGCGTTTTACCGGAACGTTTTGATATGACTAAGGCGAAGAGTCTGTTGTCTAACTATCAACAAGCGAACACTTCAGTTGCATTACATCATCAAGTCTTACGTCCTTACGAGACTCGTATTCTCTTGATTGAAGGTTAACCTTGTTTCATTTTAAGAAGCTTGATTCTTATTCCCCTCAAAGGATTGGGCTTCTACAAAGGCTTTGGAGTGCTCCCCAAAGCCTTTTTTGTTTTAGTGATGGCTGGAATATCGTGCCTCGAGTCTACTTGCGAGAAGTTTGAGCATCGAGTGCCAGCAACGACAGAGCAGGTAATGAACTCTAAGACGCGTAATTCACCGAGTAGCGAGTTGGTTTGTGGTTCATTGCCAATACGATGTTCAATACTGCGGTGCCTAATACAGAAACGGCAATCACCCAAGGTGACACGAAGAAGAACGATGCAAACAGAATACATGCATCAATACCCATTTGTGTTTTACCTACCGAGATACCGTAGCGGTCTTGGATAAACAAGCACAGTACGTTGAAGCCACCCAGACTTGAGCGGTGACGGAATAGGATTAGCATACCTAAGCCCATTAATAAGCCGCCGGCAACAGCACAATAGATCTCGTTATGAACTTCTAGCGAGATAACTAAGTATAAATGATCGGCAAACACAGATACTAAAGCACCAGAAATCGCACTGCTAATAGCAAAGCTACGGCCGAATCGTTTCCATGCTAATAAATAGAATGGACAATTGGCAACAAAGTACAAAATACCAAAGGTTACAGGCAAGAATTGACTCAAAAGCAGAGCCAAGCCAGTAGTGCCCCCGGTAAGCAGGTTCGCTGACTGTAAAAAGAAGACGCCTAACGCCACTAAAAACGTGCCAGTGAGAATCGCTACCCAATCTTCTTTACGTGAGTGTTTTTCCATCGTTTTTATAATTACCTAACCAATAAAGGCGTGCATAGTAGAGAAAAACCTTAGCTTTCGGTAGCTTGAGGGGAAAAATTAAGGTAAACCTATGTAATCTGCGTTTTACAGGGTGTAAAGCGTAAAATTGACAGTAAGCGCCATCTTTGGTTGGATAAGCCAAATAACCATGATGAATCTTATTTGTGATTATGAAAAAACTGCATGATAAAATTGCAATTAGCTCTTTATGACCTAGATCAAATTATGTAGAATGCGTCACATCAAAACGGTGACGGAAACGTTTGCTTTCGGTCGTTGTGTGGTTTTTTTGAAACTTTCAGTACAATCTGAGTCAGGAGATACAGATGCTTAAGCGTGACATGAACATTGCTGATTACGATGCGGATCTATTCGCAGCTATCCAAGAAGAAACTCTTCGTCAGGAAGAGCATATCGAACTTATCGCTTCAGAAAACTACACAAGCCCACGTGTAATGGAAGCTCAAGGTTCTCAGCTAACAAACAAATACGCTGAAGGCTACCCAGGCAAGCGTTACTACGGTGGTTGTGAGTACGTAGACAAAGTTGAAACTCTAGCAATTGAACGTGCATGTGAACTATTTGGTGCAGAGTACGCAAACGTACAGCCTCACTCAGGTTCTCAAGCAAATAACGCTGTATACATGGCACTACTAAATGCAGGCGATACGGTTCTAGGTATGAGCCTAGCACACGGTGGTCACCTAACTCACGGTTCTCCAGTAAACTTCTCTGGTAAGCTTTACAACATCATCCCTTACGGTATCGATGAAGCGGGTCAAATCGATTACGAAGAGATGGAAAAGCTGGCTATCGAGAACAAGCCTAAGATGATCATCGGTGGTTTCTCTGCTTACTCTCAAATCTGTGATTGGAAGCGCATGCGTGAAATCGCTGACAAAGTAGGTGCTTACCTGTTCGTAGATATGGCTCACGTAGCAGGTCTAATCGCTGCAGGCGTTTACCCGAACCCAGTGCCACACGCTCACGTAGTAACTACAACGACGCACAAAACGCTTGCGGGTCCTCGTGGTGGTCTAATCCTTTCTAACGAAGGCGAAGATCTTTACAAGAAGCTGAACTCAGCAGTATTCCCAGGCGGCCAAGGTGGTCCTCTAATGCACGTTATCGCTGGTAAAGCAGTAGCGTTCAAAGAAGCTCTAGAGCCAGAGTTCAAAGAATACCAAGCACGCGTTGTTGCTAACGCAAAAGCAATGGTTGCTGAATTCCTAGCTCGTGGTTACAACATCGTTTCAGGTTCTACAGAGAACCACCTGTTCCTAGTTGACCTAATCAACAAAGACATCACAGGTAAAGAAGCAGATGCAGCACTAGGTGCAGCAAACATCACTGTAAACAAGAACTCAGTACCAAACGACCCACGTAGCCCATTCGTTACTTCAGGTATCCGTATCGGTTCTCCTTCTATCACTCGTCGCGGTTTCTCAGAAGCAGACGCGAAAGAGCTAGCAGGTTGGATCTGTGACATCCTAGATAACATGGGCGATGAGTCTGTTATCGAAGCAACGAAAGCAAAAGTATTAGAGATCTGTAAGCGTCTACCGGTTTACGCTTAATTTTTCTGGCTCAAATAGCTTAATTTCTGTGTCAAAGGTGCTCATTTACATTCGTAAACTCCGCGCCTTTTCCTTGAACTAAAGCTATTTGATTGAAAAATACGATTTGAAAGGCTCCTGTTGGGAGCTTTTTTTGTTTTTTTGGGTATTACGTTGTCGAGCATGCTCACTTACATTCGTAAGCTCCGCGTGCTCTCCTAGAATTTCAAACAACTACTTTGAAAAATATTGATACTAGAGGCTCCTTAATAGGGGCCTTTTTTGTACTTGGAAGTTTTAAAATTGTTGTCGAGCATGCTCACTTACACCCGTAATCTCTGCGTGCTCTCTTAGAATTTCAAACAACTACTTTGAAAAGCAATGATACTAGAGGCTTCTTTAAAGGAGCTATTTTTTGTATCTGGTGGCTGGTGGATTTGGGATTAAGAGTAAAGAAAAGCGGGTATTAAAAAGGGTTAATGCTTTCACATTAACCCTTTGGTATTTGGTAGTGTCGATTCTACTTTTTGATGCTAAGTAGGGTGCCTGACTTACACTTGAATGAGTAATAGTGGCGGCTCTCGTTGAATTTGCCTAAGCCTTCGCCATCGCAGTAGTCGATGTTGATATCACGCATTACTTCTAGTGTATCTTCGCTGTTCAAAGCGAATTTAGAGCCATCAGAGCAGACGATGCGAACTCGTTCATCATGGCTTACAGAGTAAATATCGACTTCAGTATTACACAGCTCAAAAGAGGCTTCGCGAAAGTTGTCTTGCTGAGTATTTGAAGCGCAACCTGCGGTGAGTGCGGCTGCGATAACGGCTAAAAGTCCGAGTCTTTTCATTGTTAATCCTTCACTATCATCAAGTTGGGTGATGAGTTTTATATGCTAGTTTGGGTAGCCTATACAACAATACGCTTTGGTTCAAGGCGCGTTCGTTGACTCTAAGATATAAAAGTATAGGTGCAGACAGATAATTTATAACGGGTTTGCTGCATGTTTGCTTGTTACGTATCACCAAAAAAAAGACCAACACAGAGGTTGGCCTTTAAATAGGAAGATTTTTTTAACGACTATCGAAACTGTTTAGCTTCTGGAAGATACTCAAAACCAGCAGACGCGAGCTTTGCGATCAATGCTGCTTTGTCGATCTCGTAGAAGTTGACCACTCGATCCAAATCACCACCGAAGTCGTCACGTAGCTTCATGTTGACGATACTCATCAACATTACAGGATCCATTTTTTCAAAATTAGCGAGGTTCATATTAGTCCTCGAAATCTGAGATCAGCAGGTTTGCAGCGGCAAAGGCTGCACGCTCACGCGCTTCTTTAGGAAGAGATTCATCTGCAGCAAGGTCATTCAATGTTTTTACCGCGCAGGTGATCGCTTTAGGGATATAGCCTTGGTCGCCACTGCCAATTTGAGAATACAGTTCACGCACCAAATCACAACAATCGTATACTTTCATTTTTATACCTAACCAAATGATAACTGATCTCAATATACACATAGAGATAAGCAAAAACAAAGTGGATCTGATTAAGTTCAGAGTTAGTTTGTCCTTGCTCAATATCTCACTTGGTTAGCTCGCTGCTTAGGCCGTTCTTTACGGCTTCGTTTGGTACTTGCCGATTAGCCAGAGACTTGTTGTTCAAGTTGATAGGTGACTTCATCAGCAAGGTTGAGCTGTTTCGCGAGCTCTTTCAGGTACGCCTTTTCCATGAAATTCTGTTCGTCGGCCACAATCAAAGAGGCTAAGTAGATCTCACTCGCCTGTTGAGGTGACGTTGCCAGTTGAGCGATTTCGCTTGGGTCGAGTGGCTTATGCAGTTCTTCAGAGACCAATTTAGTCAGTTGATAATCAGCGCCCATATTCTCGACGGCTTGCTCTATCTTAGCCATCTCTTCTTCATCAACATGGCCATCAGCTTTAGACGCGGCAATCATCGATCGTAGAATCAGCACGCTGTGGTTTGCATCATTTTCATCAAACTGAGCCTGTTCGGCGTTAGGTGTCTGGCCTTGTTTGGACTGGTAGTCGTTGTAGACTTTATAAGCCAAAGCGCTCAGTGCTGCTGCGCCGCCAATCCCAGCGGCTTTCTTACCCATTTTCTTGGTTTTCTTAGAGCCCATTAACGCACCTAACAGTCCGCCGCCAACTGCGCCTGCACCGAAGGCTCCGAGTGTACTTTTACTGTTACTCTTGCCATTGCTGCCTTGAGAAAGGCCACTTAAACTTGAAGACCCTTGTGAAAGTTTCTGGGTGCCTTGTTTAACGAGATCTGATTTAAGTGCTTGGTTCAGTAAGCTTTTGATATCCATCGATACCTCCAATGGTGAGCATGTCCAAAAAGTTGATGACACCAATATACGGATTTAAAGATGAACAGGGGATTAACTTACGTTATTTACTCTACTGATAAATAGAAGGGAGTTTGAAGCGAAATGACAGGCACAAAAAAGGCCACCTAACGGCAGCCTTTCAATGTTTATCTAGTCAGTAATCGGATTACTAAGCTAGTTGAGCCTTAAGGTGCTCGATAACCGTGTCCATTGCGATAGCTTCTTTATCACCAGTACGACGGTTTTTGTATTCGAAGTTACCTTCGTCCATGCTGCGATCGCCGATAACGATAGTGTGAGGGATACCCACAAGCTCGATATCTTTAAACATAACACCAGGGCGCTCTTTACGGTCATCGAATAAAACTTCGATACCCATAGCTGTTAATTCAGCGTATAGCTTCTCAGCTGCTTCTTTAACGCGCTCAGATTTGTGCATGTTCATTGGTACGATAGCAACTTGGAACGGCGCTAGTGCGTCTGGCCAAGTGATACCGAATTTATCGTGGTTTTGCTCGATAGCAGATGCAACAACACGTGAAACACCGATACCGTAACAACCCATTTCTAGGATTACGCTCTTACCATCAGGGCCAAGCACGTTACAGTTCATTGCTTTAGAGTAAGTATTACCTAGTTGGAAGATGTGACCAACTTCAATACCACGCTTAAGCTGGATAGTACCTTGACCACATGGGCTTAGGTCGCCTTCAACAACGTTACGTAGGTCTTCAACTTGAGCCAGCTCAACGTCACGACCCCAGTTGATGCCGAAGTAGTGCTTACCATCTACGTTTGCACCAGCGCCAAAGTCGCTCATTACAGCAACAGAGCGGTCAACGATGAATGGTAGCTCTAGGCCAACAGGTCCAAGTGAACCAGGACCTGCACCAACAAGTGCGCGGATTTCTTCTTCAGAAGCCATCTCTAGCGGAGAAGCAACCTGTGGAAGGTTTTCTGCTTTCACTTCGTTAAGCTCGTGGTCACCACGGATGATTAGAGCAATAATATCTGCTTCTACTTCATCAGATGCTTTAACGAATAGAGTCTTAACTGTCTTCTCGATTGCTAGACCGTGCTGCTCTACAAGTTCTGCGATTGTTTTTGCGTTTGGCGTATCAACCAATTCCATCTCTTGAGTAGGCGCTGCAACTTCTTCAGTAGGAGCTAGTGCTTCTGCTTTCTCGATGTTCGCTGCGTAATCAGATTCAGAAGAGAATGCGATTAGGTCTTCGCCGCTTTCAGCAAGAACGTGGAACTCTTGAGAGCCGCTGCCGCCGATTGCGCCAGAGTCTGCTAATACCGGGCGGTATTCAAGGCCCATGCGGTCGAATGCTTTACAGTAAGCATCGTGCATCGCTTGGTAAGACTTTTCTAAGCCTTCTTTGTCGATATCAAAGCTGTACGCATCCATCATAGAGAATTCACGTGCACGCATTACGCCAAAACGAGGGCGGCGCTCATCACGGAATTTAGTCTGGATTTGGTACAGATTTAGAGGTAGCTGTTTGTAAGAGCTGATCTCGTTACGTACTAGACTCGTTACCACTTCTTCAGCTGTTGGGCTAAGAACAAATGGACGAGAGTGACGGTCTGTGAAACGAAGTAGCTCAGGCCCCATCTTTTCAGAACGGCCAGTCTCTTCCCAAAGCTCAAACGGTTGAACTACGGGCATCAAGATTTCAACGGCACCTGCATTATCGATCTCTTGGCGAACGATATTTTCGACTTTACGCAGTACACGTAGACCAGTAGGTAGCCAAGTATATAAACCTGAAGCTAGCTTACGGATCATACCTGCACGTAGCATCAGCTGGTGGCTGATAACTTCTGCGTCGTTTGGAGTCTCTTTCAGAGTAGAAAGAAGGTAGTTACTGGTACGCATTCTATGGTATCCGTTTCATCATTGATAAAAGAAAACTTGCTGTCGTTCGTAACCACAGCAAATCTGATATAGCCGCATATAATATCAGCCTATTTGGGATCTCAAAAGCGTTCAATGTCAGTTACATTGATGAAAAGCGTTTCAACCACGAATTTCACGTTAAGATTGAACAAATTTACCGCATATTCCTTGTTGTCAGGCTTGCCTTTTTTATAGGCAGGTCGCGGATCTTGGCCTAATACTTCTTTGATCACCTGAATGATATGGCGCGCTTGTGGATGGCTTGCGAGCTTACTTTGCGCTTGCTGCGAAAAGTTAACGTCGAGCACTTCTGGTTCATCGGCGGCAAACCCTCCCAATGCATCCGGAATCGAATCTGAATAGGGGATATAAGGCTTGATGTCGATGATCGGTGTACCGTCTACTAAGTCGACGCTGCCGAGATCCAACCAAGTCTGTCCTTTCTCTTGAGACACACCTTTTAGTTCAACCGCAGACATGCCAATTCCATTTGGTCTGAATGTGGCACGTGACGCGAATACACCAATACGTTCATTCCCGCCAAGGCGAGGTGGCCTCACAGTTGGTTTCCAGCCTGCTTCAAGGTTCTTGTCGAACAGAAATAGTAACCAAACATGGCTAAATTGCTCTATATCACGAACAGACTCAAGGCAGTTTGCTGCATCAACCAATCTGACTCTTGAGGTGGATGTGGGTACCAACCTGGGCTGCCTTGGCACAGCGAACTTCTCTTTATAAGGAGACTCAATAAAGCCAACAGGTTCAATTGTGTACATAGTTGGGTGTTCTCTGATTACGATTAAGACGGAAAAATATCATAAAATCGCTTGTTTTTCTTTTGATAACAATTGTCACTTGTAGTGTTATAACATATCAAGTTGGTTATTTAAGGGGAATACAATGAAACCGAATATCCATCCAGATTACCGTCCCGTGGTTTTTCATGACACCAGTGTCGATGAGTACTTCTTAATCGGCTCAACGCTAAAAACAGACCGTACTATCGAATGGGAAGTCGGCAATACTTGCCCTTACTTCACGATTGAGGTGTCGCCAAAGTCGCATCCTTTCTATACGGGCAAACAACGAGTGCTACATAAAGAGGGACGCGTTGCGAACTTCACTCGTCGTTTTGGTCAATTAGGTAAGGGAGCTAAATAATGAAAGTTGTTAAATCACTTAAAAGTGCGAAAAGCCGTCACCCTGATTGCCAGATAGTTAAGCGTAGAGGGCGTCACTATGTGATCTGTAAATCCAATCCAAGATTTAAAGCGGTTCAAAAATAACCGTCAATATGATGTGACATGTGTGTAAAAACGAGGGGAAAGTCAAACTTCATTCATTTGTCTGTTTTTCTTTTCCTTCGAGAGGAACTTAACCGGATATCGAGTGTGCATTTAACGTACGATGTATTTTATTTTCAAGTGAATCAATGGGTTATATTGTGAGTTATATTTCTAGTGAATGCGTTGTTGTAAATTATAAATCTAGTTTTTGTGTTTAATATAGATTTATTTGCTAATTAATTGTTCAAATAGAGTTAAAAGTCGTCGTTTGTTACACACTTTGTAACATTTTGAATTTCTAATTGATATTTTTGTCGCGTACCCTTCGCTGGCAATTTGAACATCTTTGTCACAATTGCACAGGAATAACTACACAAGGAGGGAACAGATGAGTTCATCTGCTTCAATAAAAAACAACGCACCAAAAAAACCTATTTTCACACGCTTCTTAGACAGCGTTGAATATTTGGGGAACCTTTTACCCCACCCAATCACTCTTTTTGCTATCTTCTGTGTCGCAATCCTAGTTTCTTCAGGTATTGCTGGTTACTTTGAAGTGTCTGTCATGGACCCTCGCCCTGAAGGTGCTAGTGGTCGTGCTGCTGATGGTATGATCCACGTTGTAAGCTTACTTAATGCTGAAGGCTTACAACTCATCGTAACGAATCTAGTTTCGAACTTTGTTGGCTTTGCGCCACTTGGTACTGTACTTGTTGCAATGCTAGGTGTTGCGATTGCTGAGCACTCAGGTCTATTATCTGCGGCAATGCGCGGCATGGTAATGGGCGCATCTCAGCGCATGGTTACTGTAACCGTGGTATTTGCCGGTATTATCTCTAACACGGCTTCAGAGCTGGGTTACGTAGTACTTATCCCTCTTGCAGCAATGCTTTTCCACTCATTGGGTCGTCACCCATTAGCAGGTCTAGCGGCAGCATTTGCTGGTGTATCTGGTGGTTATTCTGCAAATCTACTTATCGGTACGGTTGATCCACTGCTTTCTGGTATCACAGAAACAGCAGCACAAATGCTTGATCCATCTTACTCTGTTGGCCCTGAATCAAACTGGTACTTCATGTTTATTTCGACCTTCTTTATCTCGATTGCCGGCGCATTGGTAACAGAGAAGATTGTTGAACCTAAACTGGGTAAATACAATGTCGAAGACGCGTCTGAAGATCTTTCAAATGACTCAATGGGTAAGCTTACTGCTATTGAGAAGAAAGGCCTTAGATTGGCGGGTGTCGCTGTATTAATCGTGAGTGCGCTTTTAGCTTGGACTGTTGTTCCTGCTGACGGTGTTCTACGTTCAGAGGCGGGCACGATTTCAGGCTCTCCATTCCTGAAAAGTATCGTCGCGTTTATCTTTGTATTCTTTGCTATTCCTGGTTTTGTTTACGGCAAAATTACCGGTTCAATGAAGAATGACCGTGATGTGATTAATGCAATGGCAACGTCGATGTCTTCAATGGGCATGTACATCGTTCTTGTATTCTTTGCTGCACAGTTTGTTGCTTTCTTTAAGTGGACGAACTTTGGTCAAGTGGTTGCTGTAGGCGGCGCAACATTCCTTCAGGATATCGGCCTAACGGGTCCAATGTTGTTCTTCGCATTCATCCTAATGTGTGGTTTCATTAACCTGATGATCGGTTCAGCTTCTGCACAGTGGGCAGTAACAGCGCCAATCTTCGTTCCAATGCTAATGCTAGTAGGCTACGCACCTGAAACGATTCAAGCGGCTTACCGTATCGGTGATTCAACAACCAACATCATTACACCAATGATGAGCTACTTCGGTCTTATCCTTGCCGTAGCAACTCGCTACATGAAGAACCTAGGTATCGGTACACTGATCGCGACAATGTTGCCTTACTCAATGGTATTCATGTTTGGTTGGAGCATCTTGTTCTACCTATGGGTATTCGTATTCGGTCTACCAGTAGGTCCAGGCGCTGCAACGTACTACACGCCTTAGTTGTAGAGTAGGGGAAACCTTCTTCTAATTGATATTAAAAAAACCTGCATTGTTTGCAGGTTTTTTGATTTTTTATGGAGAGATAGAACTAGGCTAAGCTCGGATGAGCCAGCTAGCGTTTGGCTAGAATTCTATCTAAGTGGTTGGCAAACTCACGACGGTCGGTTTGAGAAAGGGCACTTGGTCCACCCGTTTGGATGCCACTTGAGCGCATGGTATCCATAAAGTCACGAATGTTCAGACGCGCTTTAATGGTCTCTTTGGTGTAAAGCTCACCACGAGAGCTGAGTGCTTGCCCACCTTTAGTGATCACTTCGTCAGCCAGAGGGATATCGGATGTAATCACAAGATCGCCGGGTTCAGTGCGCTTTACGATTTCATCATCAGCAATATCAAACCCGCTTGGCACTTGAATTGAGTGAATGTTATTGCGTTTAGGAACGGGAACCAGATGGTTTGCCACAAAGGTACATTCAACCCCTGTGCGCTCAGCTGCGCGTACGATTGTTTCTCGGATAACCTTTGGACAAGCGTCCGCATCAACCCATATCTTCATAGTGTTCTATTTCTCTGTTAGCTTATTTATCGGTCAACTTATTGCTCAGTTGCCTTATTGATCAGTTAGTTTAGCTTCAAGCATGGCAACGCGAGCAGTGAGTTCAAGGATTTGCTTTTCCAGTTGGCTAACACGATCAAGTGCTGGCTCTTCTTGTGTCGCGACTTCAACTTTAGGAACACGATTTGCGCTTTTCCAGCTCTTGATGGTCGTGATTAAAGCGGGCATCGGAACGGATGTGCTCATACGAGCCTTAACTAAAGCAACTGTCGGCTCTTTCCCTTGCGCTTGCAGTCCTTCAAGCACTGATTTCAACTCTTCAGAAACATCTTTTGTCAGCATGTTGATCTCCATTTTTAGTCTTTAGTCATTTTACTCGCTCTGGTGAATGATAGCGAATCATAAAACCGCCCATGGCTTGTGAGAGATCTCTTACAAAGGTTGTGAGATAACACGAATACATCGCTAGAGAGATTGATGTGCACATGGTTAAGGTGTTGAATTTTAATTGTTTTATATAATTAACAACTTTCTTGAATTCAAAATGTGATGCAAATCTATTGTCCGAAATCCTAAATCGCGTAAATTAAACCTTGTCGGAAGGATTCTGACACGGAACAGGAAAGCACCAAGGATTTGGTTATCTTCAGGATGAAGATTTGGTTACTTAGGATTGAGTGATCAAGCATGGAGCGTAAGGACATTGTAGGGATACAGTCAGTTAACAGGAAGTTAGCTGCAACGGAATGACAATGGACACCTTTAGGATTAAAGGGTTGGATTAGCATCAGGACGATGTAAAGGACACCGCTCACGGAACAAGTGATGTGCGCTAACTAGGATTGTTAGCTTTCAGGATGATTGGACACCGCTAGGACGGCGAAGTAAAGGAAAGAGCTGAAGGATTACAGCCACTATTATGGATGATGCATGGAGCATTAATTAGTAGCCGGACTGCTGCGAGTAAGACCCTAGCCCTGACACTTCGGTGTCGGGGCTTTTCTTTTCCTAAGGCTTTTTCTCTATCTAGGGGCTCTCTTTAATTCAGGAGCTTTTATCTAAGCACGCGACATCTGCTTTTCTGCTAATGGTCAACACAAGGAGTGTTTTATGACGATAGCAACCTCAAGAACGCTGTTGGTACCTTATACCGAGCAGTTAGAACATGACTTTATCAAGTTGAATTGCTGCCCCATCAATCGTGCTGAAATGAACGGGCCGCATTCTATTGCCTCTGCAAAACACCTATTTCAAGAAATACTGAACGACAACGTTGGTTTTTGCCGAGCCATTATCCACAACCAAACCCGCGAATACCTCGGGCATTTGTTTGTTTCGTCTGAAGAAGGGAAGCATGAACTGGGATTTATTCTGGACAAGGAGTTTTGGAATCAAGGCCTTGCTAGTGAAGTGCTAAAACCTTTCTTTAGTTTGGTTTGTTTTGAAGAACACCTAACGAATGTTGTCGCGACCGTTAATGTTGGTCATAACCCATCAATTAAGTTACTTGAAAAGTTAGGCTTTGCATTTAAAGAGACCAAACAAGATCAGTTTGGCCCTTATCATGAATATAGTTATACCGCGTATTGCGACGTTACATTCTATGAGGCTGTAGCTCAAACCGCATAGAACGGAAGCCCACCATGGTCAGTTTCCCTTGGTACAGGTCATCACCTAACGCTGAAAACTCAAATTGATACACGGTGTGCCAGCGCCAAATGGTGGTGAGCTCATGGCGCATCTTAAGTTTATGACCACTAAAGGCAACACTTAATAGCTGTAAGTCGAGCTCTTTACATTTTCTCGCAATGGCAGCTTTCGCAAGCTCGGATTGCCTGCGCTGTTGCCAAAACAGAAAGCAAAAGAAGCACAGCATCAAAATAGCCAATAAGTTATCTATCATTTAATCCATACTTCCTTTTATCTCTCTATTCCGTTCGTGATTTGAGCTTTTTGTTATGAGCTACTGAGCTGTTCTGTCTGGTATCTATTGCGACTTAGCCGCTTGTTGTAATTCTACAAGTGCATTGGCGAGTTCTGGTGATGGGTTCGAGTTCAATAATGGTAAAAATACCATTCTCAGTGTCGGAATCATCACTAAATCTGCAAATAACTGATTGAACAAGTTTTGGTTGCCCGTTTGTGCGAGACGCAGCAAGAACTGCTCAGCAATCGCAGGATCTTGCAGTGCGTGCCAGCTGCGACCAGCCAAACCAATCAATACTTCTTGGTGGCTTAAGCGCGGGCTAGCCAGAACTTGGTTAATTACGGCGTTGGTTGTGCTTTGCTCTGCGCCAGAAAGGGCACGTACCAGTGCTGACAGTAAGAACAGATCTGGCTCTTGACTGTTAATCTCATTCTCTGCCATTTCTTGTAAGCGTTGAGCGAGCTTGTCATTGATTTGCGTATGCTCAAGCGCCCCGAGAGTCGCGTATAGAGGTTCTGAAGGCAGCTTATTCAATGCTTTGCGAATCGCGACACCATTTTGTTGGCTGCCTAAACGAGCACACATATCAGTGATGCCTTGTAGGCCAACGGTTTTCCAGTTGTCCCAGCCTAGATCGCCTGTGAAGTAGTGTTGAGCGTGTTCGTAGTATTGGCTCGTTGCAAGGTCTAAACCTGCTCTTACTTGGCTATGGAACACGGCCATTTTGTCTTCTGAAGGCTTGAAGGTATATGGGTTGTTTGACAGCTTTTGTTGTTGCTCTTCGCTGATCTCACCGTTCAAACGTGTGCCCATCGCTTCGATAACAAACTTAAGGAAATTGCCGACATCACCTTGATGTAATAGGCCTCTTTCGTCCAGTTTGAATTTTAGGAACCAGATCCAAGGTTGCTTGTGTTCGTTCCAGTAACTAATCGCTAAGTGAGCTTGTTTCTGAAGTGGAAATGGGTACGGCTGTTTCCCTTGCTCAACATCAGAGAATAAGGTGTTGTCGATCTTCTGAATACGGCGACCTAGGTCGTAGATATCGTACTGGCAACCGCTATTCTTTAGTAACTGAGTGAGCGTGTGAATCGTTTCCATAGTAATAAAGCTCCTAACTTTCTTTCCTAAATAGATGGTACTCTATGCCCCAATTTCAAGGTCACTAGATAAATAACTTGGTGAAAAATGACAGCAGCCACAAAGTTACCTCTTTTACTTCAACAATTAGAACAACAAATGCGCCAATGTTCGCTATGGAGCACGCTTCCGCCTTCGGATGAAGCTCTGGCGAGCGTTGAACCTTTCGGGATTGATTCGTTACAACCGGAAGAGTGGTTGCAGTGGATCTTTATCGTTAAGATCAACGCAATGATGGATGCCCAAATGAGCCTACCGAAAGGCTTTGCTATCCATCCTTATTTTGGTGAAGTGTGGAAAAATGAGGCAGACAAAGTCGAACTGCTAGTGACAATTCAGAGCATTGATGAGGTATGTGCGTAATGTTAGAGATCATTTATCAAGATGAGTACTTTGTCGCGGTGAATAAGCCCGCTGGCATGCTAGTGCATCGTTCATGGTTGGATAAACACGAAACGCAATTTGTTATGCAGACATTGCGCGATCAAATTGGTCAGCATGTATTTCCATTACACCGCTTAGACAGACCGACATCGGGTGTGTTGGTGTTTGCGTTGTCGAGTGAGGTTGCTTCACAGGTGATGCCAATGTTCGCTAATCATGAGATGCAAAAAACCTATCATGCGATTGTCCGTGGTTGGATAGAAGAGGGCGATACGCTCGATTATGCACTTAAGGTTGAGCTGGATAAGATCGCAGATAAGTTCGCGAAAGAAGACAAAGAAGCGCAAGAGGCAGTGACAGTCTATGAACCGCTAGCAAAAGTAGAAGTGCCCTATTCAACAGGACGCTTTCCTACGAGCCGCTACTGCTTGGTTGAGATGATGCCAAAGACAGGTCGCAAACATCAGCTGCGTCGTCACATGGCTCATCTAAGACATCCGATTGTCGGTGATACTTCACATGGTGATGGTAAGCACAATCGACTGTTCCGTGATGATTTAGATTCGCATCGTTTGTTGTTGCACGCTTCTGAGCTTCGCTTTATCCATCCTTTCACAAAAGAAGAGTTGGTGATGAAGGCCAACCTTGATGAAACTTGGCTAAGGTTGTTTGAAACCTTTGAGTGGGATACTAACTTAATCGATGCTCAAACTTGCTTGTCTAAGTAAGTCTCGCGTGTTTAGGCAATCTCCAGTCTAAGTGAATAGAGAAAATAGAATAAAAAAACAAAGGGCTGATAGTGATATCAGCCCTTTTTGTATCTGTATAACCTTAACGGCATAACTAATGTTGGTTAGTTAACAGTAATAGTTAGTCGCGGGATCATTTTAGCTTTTCTAGATCAGCTTCGATCTCAGCGATCTTGCTTGATACCACTTTCTCTAGATGGCGTAAGTCGGTAAGGATCTTCTGCTTCACATCCACCTCAGCCGTTGGCGTCGGTTTGGTGATTTTGTTGAGTTCATCAATCACAAGAGTGAGGTTGCGGTTAATCTCTGTCACTTCTTTGTATTGATTATTGCCACCGCTAACAAGCACACTTTTTACTTGTCGTGGGTACTTAAATTTAACGCTTTTCGCGAACAGTTCCCCTTTCTGCTTACGAAAGTAAATCTTCAGGATATCTTTGTGCGCTTCTTGGCGAAGGGAGTAACGTTCAATCTGTTTAGGTTCGTGGATACCTAAGCCAGTGAGGTTTGGATACATAAGCGACCTCTAGGTTATGAATGTAATACTTTTATGTATTTGACTTGATCAATGTAGCAGCCTAACGACGAGCTAGATAGTTGATATCTGTGAATTGATTGTAAGTTGTGGGCAAGATCGCTCTCTATCTTTGCCCACACTTATTTGGTTATTAAACCTGTTTTTAGACTGAATTCGCTTTCTAAGGTGCGAGTTCAGAAACGTGCTCGGTTAATCGTTCTCTTAGTGCCTGTTCTTGTTCTTCAGACAGCCTTCCTCCCGCTTCACTGGTCAGAATAAACAGATCCTCTGCTCGCTCACCTATGGTGGTGATTTTGGCACCGTGCAAGTTGATGTCTAGCTCCGCAAAGGTTGCACCGACTTGAGCCAATAACCCCGGCGTATCAAGAGCTCTTAACTCCATCAAGGTACGTTTCTTGCTCTTGGTTGGTAGGAACTCAACTAAGGTTTTGACCTTAAAGTGTTGCAAGTTACGTGGCGTGCGACGCGTCTTAATCTTAGTCGGGCGGCCATCAGTCAATACATGAGTCAGATGTTTAGCAACGGCTTTGTGTCTTGCTTCATCAATCGCTTCGCCGTGCTGGTCTAGTACGATAAAGGTATCCAAAACATGACCATCTTTGCTAACCATGACCTGCGCGTCATGAACGTTAAAGTTACGTCTGTCGAGTTCGGCAACCACGGTCGCAAACAGTGCTGCTTGGTCTTTACAATAAACGAACACTTCTGTGCCACCGCGCGTCGCTTTCTTACTGATCAGCACTAACGGTTGGCTTGGGTCTTCTAGGCGAAGTAAGTGCTCACAGTGCCAAGCGATTTGTTTATGTGTGTGACGCAAGAAATAATCGGCCTTAAAGCGTTGCCACAACACTTCAATCTCACGAGCGGTGAAGCCTTCTTTACGCAGCAGTGCTGATGCCATTTGTTGGTTGTGACGAATACGGTCTCTGACATCGACAGGGTTTTCCAAGCCGCGGCGCAGTGCTCGCTGCGTTGAGTGGAACAGCTCAGCTAACAGGGTTCGTTTCCAACTGTTCCATAGCTCAGGGTTAGTCGCACAGATATCGGCAACGGTTAAACAAACCAGTAGCTCGAGTGATTCTTCATCACGCACTTTTTTGGCGAATTCGGTGATCACATCTGGGTCGTAGATATCACGACGTTGAGCCGTTACTGACATCAATAGGTGATTTTGTACCAACCACGCGACTTGTTTGGCTTCAGGCTTCGATAGCCCGTGTTCAATACAGAAAGAGTAAGCCTCAACCGCACCTATCTCAGAGTGGTCTCCGCCGCGGCCTTTGCCGATGTCATGGAAGATAGCGGCAAGGATCAGCAACTCTTTCTTCTGTACTCGAGGATAGACTTCACAGCAGATAGGGTGCTTATCGTGGTTTTCGATTTGACCAAAGCGGTTGATGTGCTTGAGCAGGCGGATACTGTGCTCATCCACGGTGTAAACATGGAATAGGTCAAACTGCATCTGACCAACGATCTGGCTCCACTGCGGTAAGTACGCAGAGAGCACGCCCAATTTGTGCATTAAGCTAAAGGCTTTGTGCAGGGCATTAGGGTGGCGAACTAGATCCATGAACTTGTCACGAGCTTCAGGAATGGTATGCAGGAATCGGTTCAATCGACGGCGTGCCGTACGCAGTTGTCGCAATGTTGGTGGACTTACCCCTTCGATAGTCGAGTCATTGGCGATATGGATGAACATATCGAGAATGGTTTCTGGTCTTGCTTGGAATAGGGCAGGCTTGCGCGCTTCGATCAACGAACCTCGACGTTGGAAATCACTATCGAGAATTTCAGCGTCTTGGGTTTGACCGCCATTGATGATCGCTTGATCGAACAGCTTAAGCAGCATCTTATTCAGTTCAGCAACACGACGAAGGGTTCGGTAGAACTCTTTCATCATCATCTCAACACCACGGTTTCCTTCACCCGTATAACCCAGATGTTCAGCGACTTGAGCTTGATGCGCGAACGTTAAACGGTTGTCGTAACGGCGCAGTTCAATATGCAATGCAAAGCGAACACGCCATAAAAAATCTTGGCACTCAACGAGCTCACGATATTCAGCATCGGTCAGAAAGCCGTATTTGCTCATCTCTAACAAAGAGGTCGCGCCGAAGTGGCGACGCGCAACCCAGCTCAGGGTATGGATGTCTCTGAGCCCTCCCGGAGTCGATTTGATGTCCGGTTCTAAATTATAGGTGGTGTCGTGGTAGCGAGCATGACGCTCTCTCTGTTCTTGAATCTTGGCTTTGTAAAACGTCTCACTTGGCCAAAATGAATCGGAATGAATCTTCAGTTTTAGTTCTTGGAAAGTGTCTTCACTACCACATAACAATCGCGACTCTTGTAGGTTGGTCGCGACGGTTAAATCATCGGTGCCGATATCGAGACACTCAGTAATAGTTCGCACAGCATGGCCAACTTCGAGCTTTAAATCCCAAAGTAGAGTAATGAATTGACTGACCTTTTCACCAAGAGCTGGTGGTAGTGTTTTTTGCGAGACAATGAGAATATCAATGTCAGACAAAGGATGCAGTTCGCCACGACCATAACCACCCACTGCGACAAGTGAAATATGAGGCAGTTTGTTGAATCCGAAATTTTCCCACAAACGATTGAGAAGTAAATCCATGTATTCGGAGCGCAGTAGAACCAAATCGGTGACGGGATGGTGGTTCAGAAATTCATTTTTTTGATACTGCGTGAAGATCTCGAGCTGATTTTTTAATTCGCAGATTTCAATTTGTTCGTCATTGAACGTAAGAGGGCATTGATAAGGCATAGTCTGCTATCCGTGCAAGCAAATGAGAATAGTAAACAATTTAACAGAAGCTGATGGAAAATCGAAATTGAGTGGATAAAAAATATCCTCGACAATGCGAGGATATTTTTAAAAGGCTGATGCGCTCAGTTCGGTGAACTAAGCGTTCTTCATGATACGTGGGATTGTATCATCGCTGCGCAGTGTTAGTACTTCACAACCAGTATCAGTTACAACCAGAGTGTGCTCCCATTGAGCCGAGTTCTTGCTGTCTGCTGTGTATACTGTCCAGCTATCTTCGTCATCAAGACGACAGCCAAACTTACCCGCGTTGATCATTGGCTCGATAGTGAAGCACATGCCTGCTTTTAGCACGGTGCGATCGCTGTTCTTGTAGTGAACTACTTGTGGATCTTCGTGGAATTCAGAACCAATGCCGTGACCACAGTAATCTTTAACAATAGAGAACTTAGCGCGTGGGTTGTTCTTGTTGTTTGTTTTGATGTACTTCTCGATAGCAGTACCGATTTGACCAAGTTGAACACCTGGCTTAACTTGGCGCATGCCTTCGTAAAGTGCTTCTTGAGCAACCATGCACAGACGCTTGTTTGCAGGTGAAACCTCACCCACTAGGAACATCTTAGAGGTGTCACCGTGGTAGCCTTGAGGGCGAGTACTAAGATCGGCATTTGCGTCATCAGGGATGATAACTGTGATATCAACGTTCAGAATGTCGCCATCTTTGAGTACCGCAGGTTTGAATTGACCTGTGCTACCCGTCTCGTCTTGTGACGCGGGAATGCCGTGACACACAATATGATTGATAGACGTACAGATAGACTTAGGGAAACCGTGGTAATCGAGTGGCGCAGAGTATGCACCTCTTTCTAGAGCGTACTCATGACAAAGCGTATTGAGCTCTTCCGTCGTGGTACCCACTTGGATGTGAGGTTCGATCATCTCAATAATGTCAGCGGCCAGCTTGCCGGCGACGCGCATTTTTTCAATTTCTTCAGCAGTTTTAATTTTTACAGCCATTGCATATCTCTTAATTTGGTAGCACCTAAGTGTGCATATTGGGGCTATTCTATCAGTGCAGCAATTTAGCGCAACATTACCATGTCCGTACAATACTGGAGGATACTGTTAACGTGATTAAATAATGTTCGGTTAACAGATGCAGAACCTGCTTGATATAGACACTATTTTATAGAGAAAATTTACCTTTAGAGATCAGTATAGCAGTCGCCATTTTTAGAATTTTTTCTAGCCATAGATAGACAAAATATGGTATAAAGCGCGCCGGACATCAGGACTGTTTTCTCCAATTGGCGAAACAAGCTTTATGTCCACTAACTTATTTCTTTAAATCACACACATTCCGACACATGTTCCGGGGTGCCTCAACAACACAGATAACGGCTGAAAAGTGGTTAGTGGTTAGTTGTTAGGGGTCGGATTCATGGGGGATGTGGAGGCCTAACCCCATAGAGGATTTTAAAATGGCAACTGTATCAATGCGCGATATGCTTAAAGCTGGTGTTCACTTCGGTCACCAAACTCGTTACTGGAACCCAAAAATGAAGCCATTCATCTTTGGTGCTCGTAACAAAGTACATATCATCAACCTAGAAAAAACTGTACCGATGTTCAACGAAGCTCTAGCAGAAATCGCTAAAGTTGGTGAGAAGAAAGGTAAAGTTCTTTTCGTTGGTACTAAGCGCGCTGCATCTGAAGCTGTTAAAGAAGCTGCTGTAAACAGCAACCAGTTCTACGTTAACAACCGCTGGTTAGGCGGTATGCTAACGAACTACAAAACTGTTCGTCAGTCTATCAAGCGTCTGAAAGAACTTGAAGCGCAAGCTCAAGACGGTACTTTCGACAAGCTAACTAAGAAAGAAGCTCTAATGCGCACTCGTGAAATGGAGAAGCTAGAGAAGTCTCTTGGTGGTATCAAGAACATGGGCGGCCTACCAGACGCTCTATTCGTAATCGATGCTGATCACGAACACATCGCAGTTAAAGAAGCAAACAACCTAGGTATCCCAGTTTACGCTGTAGTTGATACTAACTCTAACCCAGACGGCGTTGACTTCGTTATCCCAGGTAACGACGATGCAATCCGTGCAGTACAGCTTTACCTAAACGCTGCTGCAGACGCGGTTAAAGAAGGTCGTAACAAAGACGTTGCTGCTGTAGCTGCTGAAAAAGATGGTTTTGTAGAAGCTGAATAATAGCGGCTCTGAATCACGCTTGGCTTAGCTAATATAGATTTTGAAATCTTTATTAAATGTAAGCTAAGTTATAGTTAGATCGGGGGCCTCATTTTGGCCCCTGATTTTTACCTTATTTTCGAATCAACCGAGGAATAGAGAATGGCAACTGTAACTGCTGCTCTAGTTAAAGAACTTCGCGAGCGCACTGGCGCTGGCATGATGGAATGTAAGAAAGCGCTTGTAGAAGCAAACGCTGACATCGAACTAGCAATTGAAAACATGCGTAAATCTGGCGCAGCGAAAGCAGCTAAGAAAGCTGGTAACGTTGCTGCTGAAGGCGCAATCATCATCAAAGAAGAGAACGGTGTAGCTGTTCTTCTTGAAGTTAACTGCCAAACTGACTTCGTAGCAAAAGATGCTAGCTTCACTGCGTTTGCAGAAGAAGTTGCAGCTGCAGCAGTAGCTTCTAAAGCTTCTGTAGAAGAGCTACAAGCACAGTTCGAAGAAACTCGCGTTGCTCTAGTTGCTAAAATCGGCGAAAACATCAACATCCGTCGCGTAGCTTACGTTGAAGGTGCTGCACTAGCTTCTTACCGTCACGGTGAGAAAATCGGTGTTGTTGTAGCTGGTGAAGGCGAAGCTGAAACTCTTAAGCACGTTGCTATGCACGTTGCTGCTTCTCGTCCTGAGTTTGTTAACCCAGAAGACGTACCAGCAGACGTAGTTGCTAAAGAGAAAGAAGTTCAAGTTGAAATCGCTATGAACGAAGGCAAGCCTCAAGAGATCGCTGAGAAAATGGTTATCGGCCGTATGAAGAAATTCACGGGCGAAATCTCTCTAACTGGTCAAGCTTTCATCATGGAACCTAAGAAAACTGTTGGCGAAATCCTTAAAGAAAAAGGCGCTGCAGTATCTAACTTCGTACGTCTAGAAGTTGGTGAAGGTATCGAGAAAGCTGCTGAAATGAGCTTCGCTGACGAAGTTGCAGCGGTACAAAAAGGTTAATCCTTAGCGTATTGTTTGAAAAAAGACCGTGGCAAATGCTGCGGTCTTTTTATGAATAGTGAACTATTTTTGAAGGCAACGTTAGTGGTTATGAATGCAAACTGACTTACTCAGTTTTTATCCATGACTGTTAATCATCAACTCTTTGGAAGGTAAACTCCATGACTACGAACCCTAAACCAGTGTATCAACGTATTCTGTTAAAACTTAGCGGTGAAGCGCTACAAGGCGAAGAAGGTTTTGGTATTGACCCAACGATCCTTGATCGTATGGCTCAAGAAGTAAAAGAATTGGTTGAACTAGGCGTTCAAGTTGGTGTTGTTATCGGTGGCGGTAACTTGTTCCGTGGTGCTGGTCTTGCTGAAGCTGGCATGAACCGCGTTGTTGGTGACCACATGGGTATGCTTGCAACGGTAATGAACGGCCTTGCAATGCGTGACGCTCTTCACCGTGCTTACGTAAACGCACGTGTAATGTCTGCAATCCCTCTTAAAGGTGTGTGTGACGACTACAACTGGGCAGATGCAATCAGCCAACTACGTCAAGGTCGCGTTGTGATCTTCTCTGCTGGTACGGGTAACCCATTCTTCACTACGGATTCTGCTGCATGTCTACGTGGTATCGAAATCGAAGCTGACGTAGTTCTAAAAGCGACAAAAGTAGATGGTGTATTTACTTCTGACCCTGTAGCAAACCCAGACGCAGAGTTGTATGATACGTTGTCTTACAACACGGTTCTTGATAAAGAACTTAAAGTAATGGACTTGGCTGCATTTACGCTAGCACGTGATCACAAAATGCCAATCCGTGTATTTAACATGAATAAACCAGGCGCACTACGTCGCGTGGTTATGGGTGAAACTGAAGGTACATTAATCAGCGACGCTGACTAATTTTTCGGGCTTACTGAGGTGTTGTACCTTGGCAAGCTTATCCTTATCACTCCAAATAAAAAGCTTTCTTGAAGAAAGAACATAATCAAGGTGAAATTGTGATTAACGAAATCAAAAAAGACGCTCAAGAGCGCATGGTAAAAAGTGTTGATGCACTAAAAAACAGCCTGCAAAAGATTCGTACAGGCCGTGCGCACCCGAGCCTACTTTCTGGTCTTACTGTTGAGTACTACGGTGCTCCAACGCCTTTGACTCAAGTAGCTAACGTTATCGCTGAAGATGCACGTACACTAGCTATTACAGTGTTTGATAAAACGCTGACTCCTCTAGTTGAAAAAGCAATCCTGACATCTGACCTAGGCCTAAACCCTATGTCTGCGGGTACAGTTATCCGTGTTCCACTTCCACCGCTAACGGAAGAGCGTCGTAAAGACCTAGTTAAAATCGTTCGTGGCGAAGCTGAAGGTGGCCGTGTTGCTATCCGTAACATCCGTCGTGACGCGAATGGCGATCTAAAAGCACTTCTTAAAGATAAAGAAATCTCTGAAGATGAAGATCGTAAAGCACAAGACGAAATTCAAAAGCTAACTGACGCTGCGGTTAAGAACGTAGACGAAGTTCTAGCTGTTAAAGAAAAAGAGTTGATGGAAGTTTAATTTTCCATATTCTTTTCTTTCCGGAAAAACGCTGTACTCACGGTGCAGCGTTTTTTTATGCTACTCTGTTCGACTATTAGAATTTGATTCACTCTTTTATGCATAATTCTCAAGCGTTCACAGACTCTCTTCCTAAACACATTGCTATCATTATGGATGGTAATGGTCGCTGGGCAAAAGCTCAGGGCAAGCCTCGCGTCTTTGGCCATAAAAACGGTGTTCAAGCCGTTCGTAAAACTATCTCTTCTGCAGCCAGACTTGGCATTAAAGCCGTTACTCTTTTTGCATTTAGTAGCGAAAACTGGCGTCGTCCTGAAGAAGAAGTCGGTATCTTGATGGAACTGTTTATTTCAGTGCTGTCGAGTGAAGTTAAAAAGCTTCATAAAAATAATCTACAACTTCGTGTTATTGGTGATAAAAGTCGTTTCAATGATCGACTACAAAAGAAGATAGAAGAAGCGGAAGCTTTGACTAGCACCAATACGGGTATGGTTATTAATATTGCAGCTAACTACGGCGGTAAGTGGGATATTCAGCAAGCAATGACCTCTATTGCTCAACAGGTAAAGTCTGGTGATATTAATGTAGATGACATTGATGAAGCTATGATTACACAGCACCTGACAATGGCAGATATTCCTGAAGTCGATCTACTTATCCGTACCAGTGGCGAATGCCGCATTAGTAATTTTATGCTTTGGCAGTTGGCTTACGCCGAAATGTATTTCACTGAACAATTCTGGCCAGACTTTAATGAAGACAGCTTAGTAGAAGCTGTGACTTGGTTTGTTAACCGTGAGCGTCGTTTTGGATGCACCGGTGAGCAAATTAAAGCTCTGATGGACAGTTAATAAGGATTTTTTGGTTTGAAACAACGAATTATTACGGCGTTGATTTTAGCTCCCCTAGTTATTCTAGGTATTTTCGAGTTATCACTTCCTACATTTATTCTTTCACTAGCGGTAATCTCGCTATTGGGTTTTTGGGAGTGGACTCAGTTTGTTGAAAGCAAATCACGTTATGTAGCGTTGATTCCAACGGTTGTGGTAAGTGCTGCAAGTTTTGCTTTTATCCCTTTTGATGCATTTAGCCTTAATAACTTGTCTACTGCTCACTACGCCATTCTAACGATTGGCTCGATTTGGTGGGTAATCGCGAGTGGCATGGCGGTGACTTATCCTAAGTCTATGCCTGCATGGAAAGACTCTTCTCTTCTTCGTCACGCCTTTGGTGTGCTGACTCTGCTGCCATTCTTCTGGAGTGTGGTTATCCTGCGTGCTAACGGTATCGATGCTGATCCTTACCACGGTGCTAAACTGGTGATGTTTGTTTGCTTGCTTGTTTGGGCTGCAGATAGCGGCGCATACTTTTCAGGAAAGAGTTTTGGTAAGCGTAAAATGGCACCAGCGGTAAGCCCTAATAAGACGATTGAAGGTCTTATCGGTGGCATTATTACTGCGGTGATCGTGGCTTGGATCTTTGCTGACTTGTTTGACATCCAATTCACAAGCCCACTTCACATGATTGTTATTACCCTTGTGACCGTTGTTATTTCTGTTCTAGGTGACCTTGTTGAAAGCATGTTTAAGCGTGTTTCTGGGGTGAAAGACAGCAGTAATCTGATTCCTGGTCATGGTGGTATACTAGATAGAATAGATAGCTTAACGGCTGCATTCCCTGTCTTTGCTCTGCTTTATTTAGCATTCTAATAAAAAAGGGCAGTGATTCTGCCCTTTATTACATTTCTACGGTCATATGTGATGCGAAATCTAACTATCCTTGGCGCTACCGGCTCAATTGGTGCAAGTACACTAAAAGTCGTTGAGCAAAACCCAGATCTCTATTCAGTGGTTGCACTGGCTGCAGGCTCGAATGTTGAAAAGATGCTGGCGTTAGTTGAAAAGTGGCAACCAAGCTATGTTGCTATGGCTTGCTCTGATGCAGCGTCTCAACTGACTGAAGTGTTGTCCGTGAGTTACCCTAACGTAAAAGTACTTTCAGGCACTGAAGGCATGTGTCAGGTTGCTTCTCTAGAGGAAGTGGACACGGTAATGGCCGCGATTGTTGGTGCCGCTGGTTTACTTCCTACTATGTCTGCGGTTAAAGCGGGCAAGCGTATCTTGCTTGCAAACAAAGAAGCTTTGGTGATGTCTGGGCAGTTGTTTATCGACGCCGTGGAAAAATACGGTGCAGAGCTGCTTCCTGTCGATAGCGAGCATAATGCTATTTTCCAATGCCTTCCGCAGAACGTACAAACTAACCTAGGCCGCTGTAACCTTGAAGAAAACGGCATTAACCATATTCTTCTGACTGGTTCTGGTGGTCCTTTCCGTTATACCGATGTGGCTGAACTCGAATCAGTGACTCCTGAACGCGCAATTGCACACCCTAACTGGTCTATGGGGCCTAAGATCTCTGTCGATTCTGCGACTATGATGAATAAAGGGCTAGAGTACATTGAAGCGAAATGGCTATTTAATGCTTCTCAGGAGCAGTTAAAGGTCATCATTCACCCGCAGTCTGTGATTCACTCGATGGTTCAGTACAAGGATGGCTCTGTGCTTGCTCAAATGGGCGAACCAGATATGGCAACGCCAATCGCTTTGACGATGTCTTACCCTAATCGTACCGAGGCGGGTGTTAAGCCTTTAGACTTTACTAAAGTGGGTGAGCTTACCTTCTTAGAACCAGATTTCAGTCGTTACCCGTGTTTGAGGTTAGCGATTGAAGCGTGCTACTTAGGTCAGCATGCGACAACAGCCATTAATGCAGCTAACGAGATCGCGGTCGATGCTTTCTTGAACAATCAGGTGAAGTTTACCGATATTGCTGTCATTAACGAACACGTTATGAGCAAAGTATGTGAACAACATAACTCTGAGGGTTTAGATAGCTTGGAAAGCCTTCTCGAGCTCGATAATATGTCTCGTCAAATAGCCATTCAATTTATTAAAGAGCAGCTAGCATGAGTGGAATTCTGTGGAACTTCGCATCTTTTATCGTAGCGCTTGGCATTCTGGTTGCTGTTCATGAGTTTGGACACTTCTGGGTCGCTCGTCGTTGTGGTGTGAAAGTTGAAAAATTCTCGATTGGTTTTGGTAAATCAATCTGGAGTAAAGTGGGCCGTGATGGTACTGAATACAGCTTGTCAGTGATTCCACTGGGCGGCTACGTTAAGATGCTCGATGGTCGTGTTGACGATCTTTCTGAAGATCAACAGCAATACGCTTTCGACAAGAAGCCGCTTTGGAAACGAACGGCGATTGTGGGTGCAGGCCCTGCATTCAACTTTATCTTTGCGGTGTTCGCGTATTGGTTAGTATTTTTGATTGGCGTACCCGCGGTTAAGCCCGTGATTGGTGAAGTCACTCCACAATCTATTGCTGCACAAGCCGGAATTGAAACTGGAATGGAACTTAAATCTATTTCAGGAATCAAAACCGCAGATTGGGAATCAGTCAATATGGGGTTGATATCGCACATTGGTGATCAATCCATGACAGTGACGGTTGCTTCTCAAGACGACATCGGCTTTGAGCAACAAATGACATTGGATATTTCAGACTGGTCGTTCAACCCAGAAACTGAATCTGCAATGACAACGCTGGGCTTTAGACCGTATTCTCCAGAGATATCGACCGTACTGGCTCAAATCATTGATGATGGCGCTGCATACGATGCAGGTCTTGAAGCTGGCGATAAAATTGTTGAGATTAACGGGCAACCTATTGAACAGTGGCAGTCGGTTGTTGAGTTAATTCGTGCTAATCCAATGACATCATTGGACTTGGTCGTATTGCGAAATGGTGCCGAGCAGTCATTGGTTATGACACCAAAAAGTCGAGAGCTTTCTGATGGTTCGACAATCGGCTATGCAGGTATTGCTCCGGTAGTCGCAGAATGGCCAGAAGATTATCGCTTTGAGTTACAATTTGGTGTAATTGAGTCTGTAGGAAAAGCATTTGATAAAACAGGTCAAATCATTGGATTGACACTGACAATGCTTAAGAAGCTCATCGTTGGTGATGTTGGCTTAAACAACTTGAGTGGCCCTATTTCAATCGCTAAAGGTGCAGGTACAACCGCCGATTATGGTCTGGTTTACTTCTTGGGCTTTTTGGCTCTGATTAGTGTTAACTTAGGGATTATTAATTTGGTTCCGCTGCCTATGCTTGATGGCGGACATTTGCTGTTTTTCGCTATTGAGGCCGTTACTCGTAAACCGGTACCTGAGAAAGTTCAGGAAATGGGATACAGAGTGGGAGGGGCAATCCTCTTCTCATTGATGGCTCTGGCAATATTTAACGATTTTACTCGTCTGTGAATGGTTTCTCACAGGCATTGGTAGTAGCAAGGAATAATTAGAATAAGTATGGCGATTAAGCAAATTCTGTTCGCAAGTCTATTGGCCACTAGTGTGGCTGCGAACGGAGCACAAAACTTTGTAGTTCAAGATATCAAGATCGAAGGTTTACAGCGTGTTGCACTTGGTGCAGCTCTACTGAAAATGCCAGTACGTATTGGCGATGAAGTGGATGAAAGCGATGTGTCTGAGATCATTCGTGCATTGTATGCTTCGGGCAACTTTGAGGACGTTAAAGTACTTCGTGATGAAGGTGTATTGATTGTTCAAGTTCAAGAACGACCGACCATCGCAAGCATCTCATTCTCTGGTAATAAAGCGATTAAAGAAGAACAGCTTCAGCAGAACCTAGATGCGTCTGGTGTTCGTGAAGGTGAAGCCCTTGACCGTACTACGCTGAGTAACATTGAAAAAGGCCTTGAAGATTTTTACTACAGTGTTGGTAAGTACAACGCGACAGTAAAAGCGGTTGTGACACCTCTGCCACGTAACCGTTCTGACCTTAAGTTTGTGTTTACTGAGGGCGTATCCGCTAAGATTCAGCAAATCAACTTTATCGGTAATGAAGTCTTCTCTGACTCTGAACTGCTTAGTCGTTTCAATCTGAATGTTGATGTTGCATGGTGGAATTTCCTTGCGGATGAAAAATACCAAAAGCAAGTATTAGCCGGTGATATCGAAGCGCTGAAATCTTACTACCTTGACCGTGGTTACCTTAAGTTTAAGGTTGACTCTACGCAGGTGGCGATCTCTCCAGACAAAAAAGGTGTTTACATCACGCTTGGCCTCGATGAAGGCGAAGCCTACACCGTTAAAGATGTCTCTTTCCGTGGTGAATTAATCGGTCGTGAGGCTGACTTCGAAGCGTTAGTGCCATTCGAAGACGGCGATACGTACAACGGTTCTTCGGTAACGTCTTTGGAAGAGAACGTAAAACGAATTCTTGGTGAATCTGGCTACGCGTACCCACAAGTTCGCACGATTCCTGAATTTGACGATGAGACCAAAGAAGTGTCGTTGGTTATCAATGTAGAAGCGGGCAGCCGTATCTATGTTCGTGATATTCGATTCACGGGTAACAACTCAACGAAAGACGAAGTACTGCGTCGTGAAATGCGTCAAATGGAAGGCAGCTGGCTTAACTCTAAGTCCATTGATACCGGTAAGAGCCGTCTTAACCGTTTAGGTTTCTTTGAAACGGTTGATGTACAAACAGTGCGTGTTCCTGGCAGTGAAGACCAAGTTGATTTGGTTTACAACGTTAAGGAAGCGAACTCAGGCAGTATCAACTTTGGTGTCGGCTACGGTACTGAATCAGGTGTTAGTTTCCAAGTTGGTTTGCAACAAGATAACTTTGCAGGTTCAGGTAACCGTGTTGGCGTAAGTGCCATGATGAACGATTACCAAAAGAACGTGAGCTTAGACTACCGTGACCCATACTGGAACCTTGATGGTGTGAGCTTAGGCGGTAAGATCTTCTACAACGAATTTGAAGCCTCTGAAGCGGGCATCGTCGACTATACCAACCAAAGTTACGGTACCAGCCTAACATGGGGTTTCCCTATGGATGAGCTGAACCGTATCGAGTTTGGTGTGGGCTATACGCACAACAAGATCGGTAACGTACCGACTTATATCCAAGTTGAACAGTTCGCGAGAAGTATCGACCAATACGGTGACGAGCACATCTTAACCGATGACTTCGATATCAATATTTCATGGACGCGTAACAATTTGAACCGTGGTTTCTTCCCAACTGAGGGTAACCACCAACGTGCTTTCGCTAAAATGACGGTACCAGGCTCTGATGCTCAGTACTTCAAAATGCAGTACGATGTAAAACATTACATCCCGCTGACCAAAAAGCATGAGTTCACACTATTGATGCGCGGCCGATTAGGCTATGGTAATGGTTATGGTCAAACAGATGGTAACGATAACTTGTTCCCATTCTACGAGAACTACTACGCAGGTGGTTTTACAACCCTACGTGGTTTTGGCTCTAACTCAGCTGGCCCGAAAGCCGTTTACGGCAGCAGCACAGGTAATAACCCTACATACAGCTCTGCAACCGATGATTCAGTTGGTGGTAACGCGGTTGCTTTGGCCAGTTTAGAGTTAATTGTCCCAACGCCGTTTGCTTCTGATGAAGCGCGCAGCCAGATTCGAACCAGTGTCTTCTTCGACATGGCAAGTGTATGGGATACAGAGTTCGTAGACCGTGGCGCACCTAACAGTGGCAGTCAGTACTACTACGATTACTCTGATCCAACAAATTACCGTTCATCTTATGGTGCAGCCCTTCAATGGATGTCACCGATGGGCCCACTGGTTTTCTCTCTAGCGAAACCAATTAAAGTTTACGAAGGTGATGATGAGGAATTCTTCACATTCACCATTGGTAGAACTTTCTAATATTTAAAGGACAATATTTTGAAAAATATGATTAAAGCAGCAGGTTTAGGCCTTGTAGTTCTTAGCTCTTCTTTCTTTGCAACAGCTGCTGAAGCTGCGCAAAAAGTGGGTTATGTAAACACTGCACAAGTATTCCAGGCTCTACCTCAGCGTGAAGTTGTTCTTCAAAAAATGCAGGAAGAGTTCAAAGATAAAGCGGCTGAGCTACAGAGCATTCAAGCTGAAGCGAAAACCAAGATTGAAAAGCTTAAGCGTGATGGCGAGCTACTAGGTCCTGAAGAAGTTGAGAAGCTTCGTATCGAAGTTGGCCAACTAGACAGCAAGTACAAAATCAAAGCTCAAGCATTAGAAAAAGCAAGTCAACGTCGTGAAGCACAAGAGAAGCAGAAGCTGTTCAAAGTGATTCAAGATGCTGTAACTAAAGTTGCAGAGAAAGAAGGCTACGACATGATCGTTGATATTCAAGCTCTACAATACGGTAAGCCTGAATACAACATCTCTGAGCAAGTAATTAAATCACTGAAATAAGTTTTATGAAGAACCTGACTTTAGCCGAATTGGCAACGATTACTGGGGGAGAGCTACACGGAGACGGTACGATTACCGTCTCAGCAGTCGCTCCTATGGATAAAGCGCAAGAAGGTAACATTACGTTCCTTTCTAACGTGAAGTACAGCAAGCACCTAGGTGACTGTAAAGCGTCCGCTATTATGGTTAAAGAGAGTGAGCGCGAATTGTGTAAGACCAACGTTATTGTGGTTAGTGACCCTTACGTTGCTTTTGCTAAGGTTGCTCAAGCGCTTGATACTACTCCTGCACCCGCAGCGGCTATTGCTGATTCTGCTTCAATCTCTAGCGATGCAACTATTGGACAAAATGTGTCTATTGGTGCGAACGCTGTGATTGAGTCTGGTGTAGTACTTAGTGATGATGTGATCATCGGTGCTGGTTGCTTTATTGGTAAAAATGCAAAAATTGGCGCAGGCACTAAGCTGTGGGCTAACGTAAGTGTTTACCATGAAGTTGTGATTGGTGAAGCATGTCTGATCCAATCAAGTACTGTTATTGGCTCTGATGGCTTTGGTTATGCGAACGAGAAAGGCGAATGGGTTAAGATCCCGCAAGTCGGCTCTGTTCGCATTGGTAACCGCGTAGAAATTGGCGCGTGTACTACCATCGACCGCGGCGCATTAGATGACACAATCATCGAAGACAACGTTATCCTAGATAACCAACTCCAGATTGCTCACAATGTTCACATCGGATATGGTTCAGCTCTTGCTGGTGGTACTATCATTGCAGGCAGCACGACGATAGGTAAGTACTGTATTATTGGTGGTGGTTGTGTGATTAATGGTCACATTGAAATCGTTGACGGCGTTACAATCACCGGTATGGGGATGGTAATGCGCAGCATCACTGAGAAAGGCATGTACTCTTCGGGTATTCCTTTACAGCCAAATAAAGACTGGCGTAAAACAGCGACGCGAGTTCATCGTATTGATGAAATGAACAAGCGTTTGAAAACCGTTGAAAAACTTATTGAGAAGAGCGCGGAATCATAATTCCAGCATTTCTAATAAAAGGCTCGCGTACAGCGAGTCTTTTTCGTTTATAATCCTTCTAATTAAATAAAGAATATATATAGGAATACGACTTTGACTACTGAACAGACAACGATGAACATTACTGAAATTCAGGAACTATTACCTCATCGCTACCCATTCTTAATGGTTGATCGTGTGACTAGCTTTGAAAAAGAAAAAACACTGACTGCGATTAAGAATGTCTCTGTTAACGAACCTCAGTTCACAGGCCACTTCCCACAACTTCCTGTATTCCCAGGCGTGTTGATCTTAGAAGCAATGGCACAAGCAACAGGCCTTCTAGCATTTAAATCTTTTGGTGCGCCTTCTGGCAACGAGCTTTACTACTTTGCAAGTGTTGATAAAGCAAAATTCCGTAAGCCAGTAGTACCTGGTGACCAACTGGTTATCGAAGTTGAATTCTTAAAAGAACGTCGTGGCATCGCATCGTTTAATGGTGTTGCTAAGGTTGACGGCGTAGTTGTATGTTCAGCTGAACTTAAATGTGCTCGTAGAGAGTTTTAATATGATTCATGAAACAGCGAAAATTCACCCGGCAGCAGTAATCGAAGGTGATGTAACTATCGGTGCTAACGTGACGGTTGGGCCTTTCACTTACATTGCTGGTAACGTGACCATTGGAGACGACACTGAAGTGATGTCGCACGTTGTGATCAAAGGTCACACAACCATTGGTAAAGAAAACCGTATCTTCCCACACGCTGTTATCGGTGAAGAAAACCAAGATAAGAAATACGGCGGCGAAGACACAACAGTTGTGATCGGTGATCGCAACGTAATTCGTGAAGCGGTTCAAATCCATCGTGGTACGGTTCAAGACAAAGCAACCACAGTGATTGGTGATGACAACTTACTTTGTGTTAATGCTCACGTAGCGCACGATGTTATTGTTGGTAACCACACTCACATTGGTAACAACGCTATTCTTGGCGGTCATGTAACGGTTGGCGACTACGCTGGTGTTATGGCACTTTCTGCGATTCACCCATTCTGCTCAATTGGTGCTTACGCATACATTGGTGGCTGTTCTGCAGTTGTTCAAGATGTACTGCCGTACGTGCTTGCACAGGGTAACCACGCGGCTCCATTCGGCCTTAACCTAGTAGGCTTGAAGCGTAACGGATTTGAGAAACCTGAAATTCGTGCACTACAGAAAGCGTACAAAGAGCTATACCGTTCAGGTAAAACACTTGAAGAAGCGAAAGCGGCTTTAGTGGAAATGGCAAAAGAGTTTACTTCGGTAGTTCCTATGCTTGAAATGCTAGAGAACTCTGAGCGCGGTATTATTCGTTAATACTCGATGTGGTTATGTACCAATCCGCGTAAGTATGACAATAATTACTTAATCAGATTGGTATAACAAAAAGATCGCTAATCATTAGGCGATCTTTTTTGTTTTAGGCAAGAAGGGAATTGGAAAACTATGGCACAGCAAGAAACAGCAACCAACAGCACGGACTTTGTTTCGAATGAACCACTGCGCGTAGGTATCGTTGTCGGAGAACTCTCTGGTGACACGCTTGGCGAAGGTTTTATCAAAGCAATCAAATCGCAGTACCCGAACGCTGAATTCGTGGGTATTGGCGGACCAAAAATGAAGGCGCTTGGTTGTGAGTCTCTTTTCGAGATGGAAGAGCTGGCTGTCATGGGCTTAGTTGAAGTACTTGGCCGTTTACCTCGCTTATTAAAAGTGAAAGCAGAGCTGGTAAAGTATTTCACTCAAAACCCGCCAGATGTGTTTGTGGGTATCGATGCGCCTGACTTCAACCTAAGACTTGAACTCGATCTTAAGAACGCCGGCATTAAAACGGTTCATTACGTGAGCCCTTCCGTGTGGGCTTGGCGTCCTAAACGTATCTTTAAAATCGACAAAGCAACCGACTTGGTTTTGGCCTTCCTGCCATTTGAGAAAGCGTTTTATGATAAATACAACGTTGCCTGTGAATTTGTTGGTCACACGTTAGCTGATGCTATTCCTTTAGAACCAAGCAAACAAGATGCACGTGAGCTGTTAGGCTTAGATCAAGACAAGCAATGGTTAGCTGTATTGCCGGGTAGTCGTGGTGGTGAGATGGGTTTGATTGCTCAACCATTTATCGAAACTTGCCAACGTATCAAGCAGAAGTATCCGGATATCAATTTTGTTGTTGCGCTCGTTAACGAACAGCGTAAAAAGCAGTTTACTGAAATCTGGCAATCGACCGCACCTGAGCTTGAATTCACGTTAGTCGAAGATACGGCAACCAACGTGATTACCGCCGCTGATTCTGTGCTCTTGGCTTCAGGTACCGTGGCTCTTGAATGTATGTTGCTTAAACGCCCTATGGTGGTTGGTTACAAAGTAAATAAGCTGACGGGTTACATTGTTAAGAAATTGGCGATCACTGAGTTTGTGTCACTGCCGAATATTTTGGCTGGTGAAGAGATCGTGAAAGAGCATATTCTTGAAGAGTGCCACCCAGACTTTTTGTTCCCGTCTGTCGATAAAATGCTATCAGCCGATAACAGTGCCTTGATCGAACGCTTTACCGAGATGCATCACTGGATCCGTAAAGATGCAGACAAACAAGCCGCTAACGCAGTATTGAAATTGATTGACCGACCTTTTGTTGAAGCATAAAGCGCTTATTTACAGAACATTAAGAGATTAGTTATGGCAGTAAAAGAAAAAAAAGAGCTTCCTCCATTTGAATACCCGCAAGGTTACCAGCTGTTTGCTGGCGTGGATGAAGTAGGGCGTGGCCCTTTGGTTGGCGACGTGGTGACCGCTGCGGTTATCCTTGATCCAAACAACCCAATCGAAGGCTTGAACGACTCAAAGAAATTGTCTGAGAAAAAGCGTCTTGCGTTACTTCCTGAAATCAAAGAGAAAGCTTTGGCGTGGTCTGTCGGTCGTTGTTCTCCACAAGAAATTGATGAGTTGAATATTCTGCAAGCGACGATGGTTGCTATGCAGCGAGCTATCGCGGGGTTGAGCGTTCAACCTGATATGGCGTTGATAGATGGAAACCGAGTCCCAGAACTGCCGATGGATGGTCTTGCGATTGTGAAGGGGGACTTGCGAGTGGCTGAAATCAGTGCGGCGTCTATTATCGCAAAAGTCGTTCGTGACCAAGAGATGGAAGATCTTGATAAACTTCATCCAGAGTTTGGTTTTGCTAAGCATAAAGGTTACCCGACCAAAGCGCATTTCGAAGCGATTGAAAAACATGGTGTAACCGAGCATTACCGCAAGAGCTTTAAGCCAGTAAAACGTATTCTTGGTATAGATTAGAGCTTTACGTTAACTAGAGCTTAGCATCGAATAAAGTTGCTAACTTGTATTAGAAAAAAATAGAATACACACAGTTGTAATCCTAGGCTCAAACCTAGAACTCAGGAAAAATAATGTCAGATCCAAAATTTGTTCACCTACGCGTACACAGTGACTTTTCGATGGTGGATGGCCTATCCAAGGTGCCACCATTAGTTAAAAAAGTCGCTGAAATGGGTATGCCTGCTCTAGCATTGACCGACTTTACCAACCTGTGTGGTTTAGTGAAGTTTTACGGTACTGCCCATGGGTGTGGGGTTAAGCCAATTATTGGTGCTGACTTCTTGATGCAGTCTCCGGATTTTGGCGATGAATTAACCAAGCTCACTGTTATTGCAACGAATAATAAAGGTTATAACAACCTAACATTATTGATTTCAAAAGCTTACCTTCGTGGTCATGTTCAACATCAGCCTGTTATTGATAAAGAGTGGCTGATTGAACATGCCGAAGGCCTGATTCTTCTATCGGGAGCAAAAGAGGGTGAGATTGGTAAGGCGCTGCTGAAAGGCAATCGAGAGTTGGTTGCAAGCAGCGTTGAGTTTTACAAAACACATTTCGCAGACCGTTTTTATTTGGAGCTCATTCGTACTGGGCGCCCGGATGAAGAGTCTTATCTGCACTTTGCGCTAGAGCTTGCTGAACAAGAAGACCTGCCTGTTGTCGCGACCAACGAAGTGGTTTTCATTTCTGAAGACTTGTTTGATGCCCATGAAATTCGCGTGGCAATTCATGATGGTTTCACTATGGTCGATCCTCGTCGTCCTAAAAATTACAGCGCGCAACAGTATCTTCGTAGTGAAGAAGAGATGTGTGAGCTGTTCTCAGACATTCCTGAAGCACTTGAGAACAGTGTTGAGATTGCTAAGCGTTGTAATGTAACGGTTCGTCTGGGCGAGTACTTCCTGCCTAACTTCCCAACGGAAGGTTTGGCGATTGAAGACTTCTTGATCAAGAAATCTGAAGAAGGCCTTGAGCGACGTCTAGCGTTCCTATTCCCAGATGAAAAAGTGCGTGCTGAGCGCAGACCGGAATACGATGAGCGACTCAAGATTGAGCTCGAAGTTGTTAACAACATGGGTTTCCCAGGTTACTTCTTGATCGTAATGGAGTTCATCCAGTGGTCAAAAGACAACGATGTGCCAGTAGGTCCTGGCCGTGGTTCTGGTGCCGGCTCTCTAGTCGCTTACGCCTTGGATATCACCGATCTCGATCCACTTGAATACGATCTACTTTTCGAACGTTTCTTGAACCCAGAACGTGTATCCATGCCCGATTTCGATATCGACTTCTGTATGGATAAGCGTGACCAAGTTATTGATCACGTGGCTGAAATGTACGGTCGTGATGCCGTTTCTCAGATCATCACCTTTGGTACCATGGCGGCAAAAGCGGTAATCCGCGATGTAGGCCGTGTATTGGGCCACCCGTTTGGTTTCGTCGATCGAATTTCAAAGCTTGTACCGCCAGACCCGGGTATGACGCTAGAGAAAGCATTCCTTGCTGAACCTGCATTGCCAGAGCTTTACGATGGCGATGAAGAAGTTCGTGAGCTGATTGATAAGTGTCGCATCCTTGAAGGTTGTACGCGAAATGCCGGTAAGCACGCAGGTGGTGTTGTTATCTCACCCACCACGATCACCGATTTTGCGCCAATCTATGCCGACGCAGAAGGTAACTTCCCAGTAACGCAGTTCGATAAGAATGACGTTGAAACGGCTGGCTTGGTTAAGTTCGACTTCTTGGGGCTGCGTACCCTGACCATCATCGACTGGGCGTTAGGCCTAGTGAATCCACGTTTGAAGAAAGAGGGGAAAGAACCGGTTCGTATCGAGTCGATTCCTCTTGATGACCAAGCGTCATTTAACCTATTACAAAATTCTGAAACCACCGCGGTATTCCAGCTGGAATCGCGTGGTATGAAAGACCTTATCAAACGTCTACAGCCCGACTGTTTTGAAGATATTATCGCATTGGTAGCCCTGTTCCGTCCGGGTCCTCTGCAATCAGGCATGGTAGATAACTTTATCGACCGTAAACACGGCCGTGAAGCGGTTTCTTACCCTGATGAAACGTGGCAACACGAATCGCTGAAAGAGACGCTAGAACCTACGTACGGCATCATCCTGTATCAAGAGCAGGTAATGCAAATCGCACAGATCCTCGCTGGTTATACGCTTGGCGGAGCGGATATGTTGCGTCGTGCGATGGGTAAGAAAAAGCCAGAAGAGATGGCAAAGCAGCGTGGTACCTTTAAAGAGGGCGCTGAAGCCAATGGTGTTGATGGCGAACTGGCCATGAAGATCTTTGACTTGGTAGAGAAATTTGCGGGCTACGGCTTTAACAAATCTCACTCGGCCGCATACGCACTGGTTTCTTATCAAACGCTATGGCTGAAAACGCACTACCCAGCGGAATTTATGGCTGCGGTAATGACAGCGGATATGGATAACACCGAGAAGGTTATCGGCCTTGTTGATGAATGTTTCCGTATGAAGCTCAAGCTTTTACCACCAGATATCAACTCAGGTTTATACCGTTTCAATGTGGATGAAGATGGCGCGATTGTTTATGGCATCGGTGCGATCAAAGGGGTCGGTGAAGGCCCTATTGAAGCGATCATTGAAGCGCGAAATAAAGGCGGTTACTTTAAAGACTTATTCGACTTCTGTGCACGCCTTGATCTGAAGAAGGTCAACAAACGTGTTATCGAAAAGTTGATTCTATCCGGAGCCTTAGATAGATTAGGTCCTCACCGAGCGGCAATGATGGCATCTTTGAAAGATGCGGTGAAGGCGGCGAGTCAACATCATCATGCCGAGTCTTTTGGTCAATCTGATATGTTTGGCGTGTTGACCGACGCTCCGGAAGAGGTTGAACACAAGTATACCCAAGTGCCTAAATGGCCTGAGAAGGTTTGGCTTGAAGGTGAACGTGAAACGCTTGGTTTGTATTTAACGGGTCACCCGGTTAACGCTTACATCAAAGAGTTAGCGAAATACACTAGCTGTCGTTTGAAAGATGCCACGCCAACGCGTCGTGACCAATCACTAACAATTGCAGGCTTGGTGATTGCTGCGAGAGTGATGACGACGAAGCGCGGCACGCGAATTGGTTTGATGACACTTGATGACCGTTCGGGCCGAATGGAAGTGATGTTGTTCTCGGATGCGCTCGATCGCTACGCAGAATTGCTCGAAAAAGACAAAATTGTGGTCGTTTCCGGACAGGTCAGCTTTGATGATTTCAATGGCGGGCTTAAAATGTCCGCGCGCGAGGTCATGGACTTAGGAAGCGCCCGTGAGAAATATGCTCGTGGGGTGTCGATATCTATCGACCAATCCCAAATTAACGGTCAATTTTTTGAACGCTTTAGTCAAATCTTAGAACCTTATAGAGCCGGAACGGTCCCAGTCAATGTATACTACCAGCGTGCCGACGCTAGAGCGCGGTTAACATTGGGCACAGAATGGCGCGTGACGCCAAGTGATACATTACTAGACGAATTAAAACAGCTGCTTGGAAATAGCCAAGTAGAACTCGAATTTAACTAAAATTTAGCTTCGCGAATGCGGAGCTGAATCAACAAGGATTCATAGATGAGCCTGAACTTTCTAGAATTTGAAAAGCCTATCGCTGAACTTGAAGCAAAAATCGAAGCGCTACGTGACGTTTCGCGTCACGGTGGTGACACAGCGGTAGATCTAGACAAAGAAATCGAACAACTAGAGAAAAAAAGCTTAGAGCTTAAACAGAAAATCTTTAGTGACTTAGGTGCATGGCAGGTAGCTCAACTTGCTCGTCACCCTCAACGTCCTTACACCAAAGATTACCTGGAGCATGCATTCACAGAGTTTGAAGAGATGGCGGGCGATCGCGCTTACGCTGACGACAAAGCTATTGTGGGTGGTATGGCTCGTCTAAATGGCCGTCCTGTTATGGTTATTGGTCACCAGAAAGGTCGTGAGACTAAAGAGAAAGTGATCCGTAACTTTGGTATGCCAAAGCCAGAAGGTTACCGTAAGGCGCTACGTCTAATGGAAACTGCTGAGCGTTTCAACATGCCTATTATTACTTTCATCGACACAGCGGGCGCATACCCAGGTGTTGGTGCTGAAGAGCGTGGTCAATCTGAAGCTATCGCTAAAAACCTAAAAGTGATGGCTGGCCTTTCAGTTCCTGTTATCTGTAACGTTGTGGGTGAAGGCGGTTCTGGTGGCGCACTAGCGATTGGTGTTGGTGACTACGTGAACATGCTTCAGTACTCTACGTACTCAGTAATCTCTCCAGAAGGTTGTGCTTCAATCTTATGGCGCGATTCAGATAAAGCACCACAAGCAGCTGAAGCGATGGGCCTGATTGCTCCTCGTCTTAAAGAGCTTGAGCTTATCGACGAAATCATTCCTGAGCCTCTAGGTGGCGCGCACCGCGACCCTGCACAAACAGCTCAGAACATGAAAGACATGTTAGTTAAACAGCTAGAAGAGCTAGAGCAGTTTGATAACGAAACGCTGCTTGAGCGTCGTTACCAGCGTCTAATGAGCTACGGCTACTGCTGATAACTTGCCTTAGCGATAAGGCTAGCTATACGAACAAATGATGAAAGGGTTGGACTCAGTGCCAACCCTTTTTTATTATTAAAACATTATCCCTTCACACACGATCTCTTGGTTTATTAGCCTCATGACACACTTAATTGATACCTTCACATCTGTACTTGATCAAAGCGCGCTTAAGCCTTGTCGGTTGATCGTCGCTTTCAGTGGTGGTGTCGATTCACGAGTTTTGTTGGAGTTGGCTGCGCAATACGCTAAGTCCCATCACATTGAGTGCTGCGCGGTACATGTTCATCATGGCTTAAGCAACAATGCTGATTACTGGGCAGAGCAATGCCAAACATGGTGTGATGCTTTGTCGGTATCCTTGTTCATTGAACGAGTTTCGCTAGATATTAGCCGTGGAGAGAGCGTAGAAAAGCTGGCTCGAGACGCGCGATACCAAGCCTTTAAAAAGCATATTAGACAAGGCGATGTATTAGTCACAGGCCAGCACATCGATGACCAAGTAGAGACTTTCTTGTTGGCGTTGAAGCGTGGCAGTGGTCCGAAAGGGCTCTCTTCAATGGCGAAAATGATGCCGTTTGCTAATGCTCATATCGTTCGCCCACTGCTGTCGGTGACGAGAACGGATATTGAAGGGGCGGCGCGCGATATGGCTTTAACTTGGGTAGAAGACGAGAGTAATCAAGACGTTCGCTTTGACCGCAATTTTATTCGTCATCAAGTCACTCCGACACTGACCGAGCGTTGGCCTAGTTTCCGAGAGTCGGTCAGTCGCAGCGCTCAGCTATGTGCAGAGCAAGAGTTACTGTTGGATGAGTTGCTTGAGTCTCACTTACAACAAGCTTTAACTGAGAAGCACAGCTTAAGTATTGAGGTATTATCTCAGCACTCTGATTTACTGCGTGCACGCCTATTAAGAATGTGGCTGAGCCACTGTAATCAACCGATGCCGAGCCAAAAGCAGCTCAAACTTATATGGGATGAGGTGGCATGTGCTCAGGCGGACGCCAATCCTAAGTTAGTGTTGAATGAGGTTGAGGTTAGACGTTTTAATCATCAGCTCTATGTCGTCAAAGAGACCAAAGACTTGTCGAACTGGCAAAGCGATATCTCGATGGAAGAGAGCTTAGTTCTGCCTGATGGTTTAGGGGAGCTAAACTTAACTTCAGCGGCGAGTGATGGTGTGTCTAACCACCGTGATGTGCAACGTTTACGTTTTAGTCTCAACACAGCGAGCAGAACATTGCGAGTGATCTTTAACCCTGAGGGATTGTCAGCACACCCTGTTGGGCGCGGTCATAGCAGGAAGCTGAAGAAGTTGTTTCAAGAGTACCAAGTACCCAGTTGGTTAAGACGCAGAACGCCGATATTAATGGATGGCGATCGAGTGATCGCTGTTTTAGGTTTATTCGTAGATAAAAACTACGAAGGTCAAGATTGTGAAGCGCTTTGGAGCAAGTAGAAAAAGTTTGTGTCACAATTCGACGTCACTTTAATAAAAATAATTAATGGAATATGCAATGAAGAAAATTACACTAGGATTAGTTCTTGGATTTGGACTATTGAGTGGTAACGCTCTTGCGGCTGATGTTGCTGCGGGTCAAGCTAAAGCAGCAATCTGTGCGGCATGTCATGGTGCAGACGGCATCGCAGTGATCCCTGGCTATCCAAACCTTAAAGGTCAAAACGAGCAATACATCGCTTCATCGATTAAGGCTTACAAGAACGGCCAGCGCACCGGCGGTTTGGCCGCTGTAATGCAGGCTCAAGCTTCAATGCTGAGTGATGAAGACATCGCGAATCTAGCCGCTTACTACGCAAGCCTTAAGTAAAACCTTCTCAAAGCGCTGATTAAACAAGATGATAAATTTCGAGCCAGAGCTTTAAAGCTCTGGCTTTTTTCATTGAATGTTTACTATAGCTAACCGATAATGAGCCATTCGCACAGTTTAAGGGATGAACATGAAAAAGATTGAAGCCATTATCAAGCCATTCAAACTTGATGATGTACGTGAAGCACTTGCAGAAGTGGGTATTACGGGTATGACAGTATCTGAAGTTAAAGGCTTTGGACGTCAAAAAGGTCATACTGAGCTATACCGCGGCGCAGAGTACATGGTCGACTTTTTACCTAAAGTGAAACTAGAAATCGTTGTGACCGACGAAGTGGCTGACCAATGTGTTGATACCATCATCGAGACAGCTCAAACAGGTAAAATTGGTGACGGTAAGATCTTCATTACTGAAGTTGAACGTGTGGTACGTATTCGTACTGGCGAAGAAGACGAAGACGCCGTATAAAAAAACTATTACCCTAAAAGGAGCGTTTATCGCTCCTTTTTCATTTCTGGTAGGGTGTTGTATGTTTAAGAAAACCATCATTGTTATCACGTTATTGATAACGCTTGCTGTCGTTAGTTTTCATTTTATCTTCGTGATCCCGAATAAACCCAATCTAATCACTTCCTCTCAAAGTACCAGTAACGACATCTACAGTTGCTACCAAAACTCTGCACCGAAAGCGATTGATGTGTCTGATGGCTTAGACATTACGGTGTGGAATATCTACAAGCAAAACCGAAATAATTGGCAGAGTGAGTTAAATAAGCTGTCGGCAGGTAGCGATTTAGTCTTGCTGCAAGAAGCGAGTATGACAGAAGGACTTCGCCAATGGGTAACGAGCGGCCAGTGGGGAAGCACACGTGTTAATGCGTTTGAGGCCTTTGAGCAAAGTGCTGGGGTACTCAACCTAGCAACTCATTTGCCGATTGAAGCGTGTGCTTATACTCATGAAGAACCTTGGCTTCAACTACCTAAATCTGCGCTTTGGTCGCGTTACCAACTAAGCAATGGCGAAGAGCTGGCTGTGATTAATATCCACGCTGTGAACTTTACCTTTGGTACGGAAGATTACGAGGCTCAGCTCAAGAGCTTAACTGACAATCTGCAAAAGTATCGTGGGCCGGTTATTTTTGCTGGGGACTTTAATAGCTGGAGTGAAGCTCGCTTTGCTGTATTGAAAGATGCGTTGGAGAAGGTTGGTTTGACGGAAGTTGCCTTTGAGCCAGATAACAGAACTCAGTTCATTACAGGACTGGTGCTCGACCACGTGTTTTATCGAGGGCTATTGGTAGAAAAAGCAAAAGCGCCCATTACGGACGCTTCTGATCATAACCCTATGCGAGTGACCTTTAAGGCTAAATAGTGATTAGCTATTAGTCATTGGAACTTAACCATTCGCACGGTGGTTACCTTGGGAAATCTAACGGAACATTAGGCTAGAGAGTTTTCGCTAGCCTTATCTCTTCAACTTAAAAGATTAAAATGTAGAGCGCCCAGATTAGGTAGTAGCCAACCCATGGTAAGCCTGAAATCACAAGCGCTTGCCCGCGTTCAAACTCAGTCCACGTTAATACCGCAGCATAACCTAGCACGATGTACCATGGCAGAAGCAGTGGTAATGAGCTAGCAAACTGCGACCAATCATTGGTTAACGGTAACTTGATCAAGCCATTTAAGCTGTTCAAGTCGGCAGCGTAGTTCATCACATGTCCATGCTTGAGTATCAGGCTTGCGTAGCTTGCTACATCACCTAAAACAGCTGGGAATATAACAACCGATGCCGCTGCAAACCATCGCCAAAAGCTGTGCTGATGTTGGCTTGGCTTGGTTGCTAGGTTAAACCAGAATGCCAATAGAACGATGGTTAATGTTCGGCCAAATACGTCGCTGATGATTTCACTTGCGAGTAAGGTATTGCTGTCAAGTAACGCCAATTGGTCAGGGTTCGTTTGAGCCAGTTGCTGCGAGAGCTCTGCACTTAACCATGCAAAATCTACATTCGAAAAATAAGCACCCCAAAACAAAAATGGGCTGAGCATTAATACGACGTAGGGTTGCCATCCCCAAGCACTTCGTTGATAAAGCGCTAAGAAACAAGCTGTTGGCGAACGGAATATATCCAACAGCATGACGAGTGGGTTACTTGACGGGTTCATACACTTACCTTAGTTACATCAACATACAGCTTCAGTTTTTGTCCTGGCTGTAGGTATTTTTTGTTCTGCAAAGTGTTCCATTTTACAACATCTGTACTTTTTACTTTGAACTTTGATGCAATACCGCTGACTGTGTCACCTGATCTTACGTTATAAAAGATCGTACGGATGATGGCGCCGTCTGAGCCGTTCTTCCAAATGACCAGTTCTTGACCAACTCTAAGCGTGTCGCGTGGTCCCATGCCATTCCACTTAGCCAGTGATTGATGAGAGACCTTATTTGCGCGTGCAATCGTCCATAGGCTGTCACCACTTCTTACAGTATGGCTGAGCTTATATTGACCACGACTCTTCGACTGTGTGCTTGCTAGGCGGTTTGAGGCGCTTAGGGCGTATGTCTTGTCGTCTTTGGTGGATGTTGGGATAAGTAAGTGCTGGCCAATACGAATATTGTTGTTGCTCAAACCGTTTGCAGAGCGGATCACTTTGCTGGTGGTGTTATATTTGCTTGCCAGTACGCTAATGCTGTCACCAGATTGAACCTTGTAACGCACCAACTTCATGCCTTTGCCTTTATTGGCAGCGACTTCTTTGTTGAATTTCTCAACTGAATCTAAAGGAAGTAATAGTTGTTGGTGTTTCTCTGGTGCCGTTGCCCATTGGTTGTAAGCCGGGTTGTAACCTTGAAGTTCTTTGACAGGAATGCCTGCGTAGTTCGCAGCAATGGCTAAATCAAGCTGTTCTTCAGGGTTAACCAGAGTCAGCACTGGCTTATTCGGGATCGCCGGAATATCGATGCCATACTTTTCTTGGTTGGCAATGACATCTGCTAGAGCAAGCAGTTTAGGTACATAGCTGCTGGTCTCTTTTGGTAAGTCCAAAGAGAAAAAGTCGATTGGCTTGCCCAGCTTCTTGTTCTTGCGAATTGCGCTGTTTACTCGACCACCACCACTGTTATAGGCGGCGATCGCATGGTTCCAGTCGCCATCGAAACGTCTGTTAAGGTCTGAGAGGAAGTCCAATGCGGCGTCGGTAGAAGCGGCAACATCGCGGCGACCGTCATACCAAAAGTTTTGCTCAAGCCCGTAGTCTTTGCCCGTACCTGAAATGAATTGCCATAGGCCTGCTGCGCTGCCATGAGAGTAGGCAAACGCATCGAACGAGCTTTCTACGACGGGCAATAGTGCCAATTCTAGTGGCAAGCCTTTTTCTTCAATCTTAGTGGTGATCAAATAAAGGAAAGGTTCAGCACGCTTGGAGACGGTTTTTAGGTGACTCGGGTGTTTGAGATACCAGGTTCGGTAGTAGTCGACTTTCTTTTGGTCTGGCACTTCCATTTCAAGTTGCATCGCAATGCGTTTCCAAACATCTTCTTGTGTTTGTGGAGTAACGACTGGAGCTTCAACTTTTGGTTCTTCTTTGGTCGCTTCTGATGAAACGTTCGCTTGAGAAACTTCTTTAGTAGGAGATGTGTTGGTTTGCTCGGAAGCTTGGTCTGGATTCTCTGACTGAGTTAATTGGCAACCAGAAAGTAGTAATACCAAAGCCCAGCTGTACTTAACTCGCATGTTACAGCCTTTTTAATAAACGGCCGATGATAATACTTGCCACCCCCTATGAGTGACAAGTCTGTATTTGTTAAAATTCGTTCTTCCACGCACGTAAAGCGGTGAATACTGATAGAGGATCGGTCTGCTCTGTACGATTAGACACTGATTTCACTACACTTGGTTCGGTGTAACGCAAGAAAGGGTTCACAAACTTCTCTTGTCTCAAATTTGTGGGGATGGTCGACTTATTTTGAGCTCGTAGTCGGTTCACTTGGTCGCGATATTGCTGCAAATGTTGGTTATCAGGCTCAACCGCTAATGCAAAAGCGATATTGGCTGCAGTGTACTCATGTGCACAATACACTTCGGTTTCTTGAGGAAGCGCCGTGATCTTATTCAGCGCATCGAACATCTGTTGTGGTGTGCCTTCCATGATTCGTCCACAGCCTGCTGAGAACAATACATCACCACAAAATAGTTTGGCATCACCCACATAACCAATATGGCCAGCTGTGTGTCCACTGAGTCCTAACACGAGGAACACTTCACCAAACAGCTCTAACTGGTCACCATCATCAACTGGATGCGTTAATGTTGGGATAGGTTCATTTCTAGGGCCAACAACATCGACGCCGGGAAATTGTCTTACCAGCTCTGGAACGCCGCCAATGTGATCGTGGTGGTGGTGTGTAATCAAGATTGCATCTAAAGTTAGCTCATGGTTCGCTAAGTACTCTAATACTGGAGCCGCATCACCAGGGTCGACGACAGCACAACGGCGATCGCTATTTTGAATCAGCCAGATGTAATTGTCGTTAAATGCAGGTATGCTTTTGATATGTAACATTATTGGTTCTCCAGTCACTTTTAGTGCGACAGAATAAGTGAGACAGATTATTGATGAAGCCAGCACGTAGCAGAAAGAAGTTTGAACGTCCTTACACTTGGGCGCAATTGCACAATGGGGACTGGTTGAGAGAATCTATTCAAACTCGACTCGATGAGTGGTGCCCAAAGCTATTTGGTTACCATATGCTCAAGCTCGGTGGCCTCAGTAGTGAGATTTCTAGCTGCACATGCAACATTCAACATCAAGTAAACCTAGATATCCAGAACCCATTACATAATGTGATAGCGGATGGCTATAATTTACCCTTTTTGGAGAAAAGCTTTGATGTTGTAGTGTTGAGTCATCAGTTAGATTATAGCAATGACCCGCATCGATTATTGAGAGAAGTCGATCGAGTGATGATGGACGATGGCTATATCATTATCACCGGCTTCAACCCAATCAGTGTCACTGGGCTTGCCAGTTTGATGCCTTGGCGAAAGAACAGCTTACCCTGGAGTGGGCGTATGTACACGCCAAGTCGAATTAAAGACTGGTTAGGTGTACTTAACTATGAAGTAATTCATTGTGACACCTACGCGCTGTTTCCGATGAGTAAGTATCAAGCGATGTGGACGTGGTTGGAGAACAGCTTAGGTGGTTGTGCATCCTTCGCCGGAAGCCAATACTTTATTGTTGCTCGTAAGCGTACTTACCCGCTAAAACCCATCAAACCACATTGGCACCTTAAGCGACGTTTCTCGCCTGTTGGGGCAAGTTTTAGAACCAATACGCGCCGTACAATGGATTCAGCCAAAGCGTCATATCCGCTAAAAACAGAAAAAGCCGATTAGTTGTCGGCTTTTCATCTATCAATTCGATTGAGAAATTGTCAATTAGTTTAAGAAATTATAAATCGCTTTCTGAAATGTGCGTCTAATTAAAAAGATGATTAGCTTGGTTGATAGCCCGTATCTTCTAGAGTCGGATTCTCCGCTGCATTTCGCGCTAAATCATCACACATTTCGTTTTCTCTGTGTCCCGCGTGTCCTTTTACCCAGCGCCAATCAACGTTATGGCGAGCGGTTTCTTTATCGAGCCTTTGCCACAGATCGGCATTTTTAACCGGTTTCTTGTCGGCTGTTTTCCAGTCACGCTTTTTCCAGTTATGAATCCACTGTGTGATGCCTTGACGCACGTATTGGCTATCTGTGGTCAGAATCACAGAGCAAGGTTCTTTGAGGGTTTGCAGAGCCACGACAGCGGCGAGCATTTCCATACGGTTATTGGTTGTTAGCGTGAAACCTTCTGCTAGCGTCTTCTCGACTTTTTTGTAGCGAAGTACGATGCCATAGCCGCCGGGACCAGGGTTGCCTAAACAAGAACCATCAGTGAAAATTTCAACTTGTTTCGTCATGATTTGATACTATTACCTCAAGCACATTATCGGCATAGTCTGACACAGTTATCCTTATGAATACCAGTAGCACTCCAGAACAAAGCACGAACGAAAAAAACAGTTCGAACGAAAATAAGCGCATTGTTGTACTCGATACCGAAACCACCGGTATGAATACAGAAGGTGGCCCTCACTATATGGGTCACCGCATCGTTGAAATTGGTGCAGTAGAGATCATCAACCGTAGGCTGACCGGGCGTCATTTCCACGTCTACATCAAGCCCGATCGTGCGATTCAAGAAGAGGCGATTGGCGTTCACGGTATTACCGATGAATTCTTGATTGATAAGCCTGAATACCAAGACATTCATAAAGAGTTTCTCGACTTTATCAAAGGTGCGGAGCTGGTGGCTCATAACGCGCCCTTCGATACGGGCTTCATGGACTATGAGTTTGAGAAGCTCAACCCAGCGATAGGTAAAACGGATGACTACTGTAAAGTTACCGATACCTTGGCAATGGCGAAGAAGATATTCCCAGGTAAAAGAAACAACCTAGATATCTTATGTGACCGTTACGGTATCGATAACTCGCACCGCACTCTCCACGGCGCATTGCTCGATGCGGAGATCCTAGCCGACGTCTACTTATTGATGACGGGTGGTCAAACTTCGCTGCAATTTAACGCTGGTCAACAGGAAGGTGAAGCCGAAAGCATACGAAGAGTAGAAAGTGGTCGAAAATCCCTAAAGGTTTTACGAGCTACGGCCGATGAAGTAGAAGCGCATCAAAGTCGTTTAGATCTCGTCGAGAAAAGCGGAAGCTGCCTCTGGCGTCAGTAGGGAGAAAGTATGTTAAGGGTATTGGCTACCGGTTGCTTATTGCTGTTAAGTTTTGGCTTACATGCAGCAACAGAATCCGTTATGAGTTTATTGGACAACCGTTTTAGAGTTGATCCCAGTATTGAACAAGTCACCTTTGTGATTTATCGAGCCGATAACTCTAAACCTGTCGTTTTGGTTCGCCCTGATGGCAAGAAATACTACTCTTGGCGCAATGCTGATAATGTCCGTTGGTACGAAGAATCGTCCATGGACATTATCTCTATCGACAATCCGATGCCCGGCCCTTGGCAAGCGATAGGTAAAGTTTCCCCTAAGAACAATATCAAGCTGCTGTCTCATCTTGTTTTGGATGCTAATGAGTTCCCAGATAAGTTGTATCAAACAGAGCGCATCAAATTTACCGCTCGACTGACTTCTGATGGCAAGCCGCTGGTGCTGCGCGATTTTCTCGATCGCGTGAAGCTTAAGGTTACCTTTACTAAGTTTGTTGAAAACGAAGAGTCTTTGGTGAGAGAAGCGCGCCCGGTGCCGGTTGTGATGGGCGAGTTTGCCGATGATGGCGCTGATCTTGATGAAAAGGCCGGAGATGGTGTGTTCACTGTCTCTTTGCCAATTGATATCGAGCCCGGTAAATACCGAGCGCGTATTACCTCTGGTAATGGCGTGTTCCTGCGAGCGCAAGAGCAAGAAGTCTTGGTTTACCCAACACCGATCACTAGCACCTTCATTCAATCACGAAAAGAGGGTTTACCTCATACTATTGTGGTGTCTGGTGAACAGGGGATGATCGCACCGAGCTCGTTAGCGGTTCATGTTGAGCACAAGGCTCCTGATGAATATGTGATGTACAAGCAGGGGCAAGCTGAAGTCGACGCAATGAAAGTCGCTTTAGAGGTGCCTTATAATGGCGATTTAGGAATTTATAATTGGTCAGGGATGGTTTATGCCACTGATGCTTCAAGTCAGCGCCCGCTGATTTTTCCAATTACCGAGCAGTCGTACAGCGTTGTTGAAGATATCGACTTAGCAGAGTCACGACGTCTTCAAGAAGAAGCTCTTGCTGAACAGAAGCGTATCGCAACAGAGTTGATGATCCTTCAAAAACGTGAAGATGACAGACAGCGCAGTATGATCATTATTGCGGTGGGTAATGTGGTCGCTATTCTATTGGGCTTATTGATTTGGTTTGTGGTTCGTAAGGTCAAGGCGAAGAAAAAAGCGTTACCTGAGATGCAGCTCAAGGCGCCCAAGTAACTCGCTTAGATGATTAGATTGTCTAGAGAGAATAAGCTGCTAGATAAAGCATTGGAATTTGTGGCAACGAAATCATGAACAAAAAAACGGGACTCATAGTAGTCCCGTTTTTGTTTCTTTTTCTGGCCTTAAGCGACGTTATCAATCGATTGGTCTGGGTACTGAGACTTTGCTGCAAGCTCCTCTGGTGAGAAGTCATCCACGTTAATCGTGTACAGTCTATGTTCCTCAGCGCTAATCAGAAGATTTGCTTCGTCTTGCGTTAAGATACCTTTCTCAAGTCCCAACTGAGCAACAAGATCAAGTCGTAAGAAGGCACGTTTTTGATGTGTCTCTTTGCAGACTTTGTCGAACAGAGGTTCAGCTTGAAGAATCACTTCTAGCGCTTTTTCAATCTTACCTACTGGGTTGTATTCCGTCGCTTCTAAGTATTGGCCGCGACCTATACGAGAGCGTGTTTCGCTTGGTGTTTGTAGAATGTGCGCAACTTTGCTATCGAGCTTGTCGTTTGGAGCACGACGGATACGACCAAATGGCATTAGCACAACACGAAGCAGACGACCAATCACAGGGTTAGGGAAGTTCGCTAAGAATTCATCAATCGCCACTTCAGTCTGACGTAAGCTATCTTGCATCCCCCAATGTACTAACGGTAGATCTTCAGCGTGGCTGCCTTCGCTTTCAAAGCGTTTCAGCGTTGCTGAGCCGAGGTAAAGTTGACTTAAGATATCACCCAGTCTTGCTGATAAACGTTCTCTACGCTTCAGTGATCCGCCTAGAACTGCCATTGAAATATCAGACAGTAGCGCTAGGTTTGCACTGTAGCGGTTTAGCTGTTGGTAGTAACGCTGTGTCTGTTTATCTGTTTTATTTGAAGGTGTTGGCGCATCAGAACCACGACCATCGGTTAAACCAAACCACAAGCTGCGGACTAGGTTGCTCATCGTAAAGCTAACGTGCCCTGCTAACGCTGAATCAAACTTATCAAGCGCATCGCTGCTTTCAGAATAAGCCGCTTCCATTTCGTTCAGTACGTAAGGGTGACAGCGAATCGCACCTTGACCATAGATGATCATTGAACGAGTCAGGATGTTTGCGCCTTCAACCGTAATCGCGATAGGCGAGCCTTGGTAGCCACGAGCTAGGAAGTTCGATGGGCCTAAACAAATGCCTTTACCACCGACGATATCCATCGCATCAATGATGCTGCGCTGGCCACGGTGAGTACAGTGGTACTTAACGATTGCAGAGATAACCGAAGGCTTTTCACCAAGGTCGATGCCCGCAACGGTTAGGTTACTTGCAGCGTCCATTACATAAGCGTTACCTGCAAGGCGTGCAAGTGGCTCTTCAACCCCTTCCATGCGGCCAATAGGCTGTTTGAACTGACGGCGGATACGAGCGTAAGCGCCAGTTGCAAGCGCGGCAGACTTGATGCCACCAGTTGAATTTGAAGGCAGTGTGATACCACGACCAACCGACAGGCACTCAACCAGCATACGCCAGCCTTGACCGGCCATTTTCTGACCGCCAATGATGAAATCGATAGGCACGAAGATATCGTCGCCTTGCGTCGGGCCATTTTGGAAAGGTACGTTTAGTGGGAAGTGGCGGTTGCCAATCTCTACGCCTTTTAAATCCGTTGGGATAAGCGCACAAGTGATACCAAGATCTTTTTGATCACCAAGCAGGCCATCCGGGTCACGAAGTTTAAAAGCTAAGCCTAATACCGTCGCGACAGGCGCGAGAGTGATGTAACGCTTGTTCCAAGTTAGGCGCATGCCGAGTACTTCTTCGCCTTGCCAGTCGCCTTTACAAACCACACCGTAATCTGGAATAGAGCCAGCATCAGAGCCTGCCTCTGGGCTAGTTAGTGCGAAACAAGGGATCTCTTTACCTTCCGCTAGGCGAGGCAGGTAGTGGTTTCTTTGTTCTTCTGTACCGTAGTGTTGTAAAAGCTCACCAGGGCCTAATGAGTTAGGTACGCCAACCGTCGATGACAATACACTAGAAACGCCTGTTAGCTTCTGTAGAACCAAAGATTGAGCGTAAGCTGAGAACTCTAAGCCGCCGTATTTTTTCTTGATGATCATGGCGAAGAATTTATGGTCTTTCAGGTATTGCCATACTTCTGGTGGCAAATCAGCAAGCTCATGAGTGACTTGGTAATCATTGACCATTTCACACACGATATTTACTGGACCATCTAAAAACGCTTGCTCAGCTTCAGAGAGTTTCGGGTCAGCAATGTTCTGAAGTTTCTTCCATTCAGGTTTGCCTTTGAACAGCTCTGCTTCCCACCATACTGTGCCGGCTTCTAGTGCTTCTTTTTCTGTCTGAGACATCGCCGGTAGAACTTTCTTAAATAAAGAGAGTGCTTTTTGGCTGATCAGTGTCTGACGAATGGTCGGTACAGCAAAGATCGCAACGGCTAATAGATAGCAAAGCCAGCCGGTAACAGCCACGCCGCCAAGCAGTGTTAATGCTACCATTGCGCCGGTTAATACAACTAATGCACGTACCAGACTAACTCTATGGTAAAGACAGACGCCTAAGATGGCGGTCATGCCGAGTAGGGAGAGCAATATGTTCATGATCGATTTCCTTTTCAGAGATCACTTATTGTTATTAAGTTTTAGGTAAGAGGTCTAACCAGTCAAGTGTAAACAAAATATTAAATATTTGTAAAACTCCAAGGTGAGTAAAAAGTGATCTCAATAGAGTTAAAGTTCTAATTGTGAGAGGTTGGTGGCGAATATTTGGACGGATTTACAACGACAAGTTAATTAAGGTGGCAATCTTTGTGCTTAAGTGTCGACACTATTTCATGTTTGTGGGTAAACTCAGCTATAAAGAGGGGAAAACCCTCAGTTCTCATTTCACGCACTTTAAGCTGCGTCAAAAAAAATAAGAGATAAGTCTTATGTACCAAGACCTAATCAAAAGTGAATTAAACGAAGCTGCTGACGTTCTGAATAAGTTCCTGAGTGATGACCATAACATCGCTCAAATTGAAGCGGCGGCAAAACTGATTGCTGACTCATTCAAGCAAGAGGGCAAAGTGCTTTCTTGTGGCAACGGTGGTTCACACTGTGATGCAATGCACTTCGCGGAAGAGCTTACAGGCCGATACCGTGAAAACCGTCCAGGTTACGCTGGCATTGCGATTTCAGATCCAAGCCACCTGTCTTGCGTGAGTAATGATTTTGGCTACGACCACGTATTTTCTCGTTATGTAGAAGCGGTAGGTCGTAAAGGTGATGTGTTGTTCGGTCTGTCGACTTCAGGTAACTCTGCCAATATTCTAAAAGCGATTGAAGCTGCTCAAGCTAAAGGCATGAAGACGATTGCATTGACGGGTAAAGATGGCGGCAAAATGGCGGGTTGTGCTGATATCGAAATCCGAGTACCACACTTTGGTTACGCAGATCGTATCCAAGAGATTCACATTAAGATCATTCATATTGTGATTCAGCTTGTTGAAAAAGAGATGGAATAATAGTTTTACAGACATTTGGAACCCATGTTTGTGGCTCCATTGGTTTTAATAGGGAGTAGATTAAACCATGTGTGAATTGCTCGGTATGAGCGCGAATGTGCCAACTGATATTTGTTTTAGCTTTACTGGTCTTATGCAGCGTGGAGGCAACACTGGCCCGCATCGTGATGGCTGGGGTATTACCTTTTATGAGGGAAAGGGTTTTCGTACCTTCAAAGATCCGAATCCGAGCTGTGAATCTAAGATCGCTGAGTTGGTTCAAAACTACCCAATTAAAAGCCAAGCTGTTGTCAGTCATATCCGTCAAGCCAACCGTGGTGGCGTTAATCTAGAAAATACACACCCTTTTACTCGTGAGCTTTGGGGGCGATATTGGACCTTTGCTCACAATGGTCAATTATCAGATTACGATGATCTGGTGAGTGGGCGTTTTAGACCTGTCGGCGAAACGGACAGTGAGCTCTCTTTTTGTTGGCTACTGAAACAACTAGAAGAACGTTTTCCTGAACCACCTCAAGACATGGAAGGCATGTTTCGTTTCGTGGCTGAGTGTTGTGACAAGCTACGCGAGAAAGGCGTATTTAACATGTTATTGAGTGATGGTGAGTATGTGATGACTTACTGTACTAACCATTTGTACTGGATAACCAGACGCGCACCTTTTGGTAATGCGAGCCTGATTGATGAAGATGTTGAGATAAACTTCCAAGAAGAGACTACGCCAAATGATGTGGTGACGGTGGTAGCAACTCAACCTCTTACGGACAATGAACAGTGGTTTAGAATGAAGCCGGGCGAATACGCACTGTTTCATTTTGGTGAGCTGATTGGCAACAACCATCAAGCGTTAGAAGATGTTGCTTATGCGCCGAAAAAGGTAGCGAGCCAAGCACCGACAGAGCCATTAAGCTAATGCTGTAGATCGTATTGCTTGAACCCGAACAAACGAAGGCCGCTTACTGCACTAACCAGTCAGTAAGCGGCCTTTTTGTTTTTCAGCAATTTGTTGTCTGAGAGTCGTTTGACGAATTACTCTTCTGCGTAACCGTGTTTACCTAATGCTTTACCGTCTAACACAGCCTGTCCATTGACCATTGATAAACGGTCTTCCGCGAACCACTTGCAGACCATAGGGTAAATGCAGTGTTCTTGAGTCAGCACTCGGCTTGCCAACATATCAGCATCATCATCTTCAAATACCGGCACCTTAGCTTGCAAGATCACAGGGCCGCCATCGAGCTCCTCGGTAACAAAGTGGACGCTAGTACCGTGTTCTTTGTCTTGCGCATCAATGGCACGCTGGTGGGTGTGTAGGCCTGGGTATTTCGGCAACAGAGAAGGGTGGATGTTGACCATTTTCCCTGCATAGTGACGAACAAACTCTGAACTCAGGATTCGCATGTAGCCAGCGAGTACGATTAAATCTGGCTGGTAAGCATCGATCTGAACCATCAATTCATGGTCAAACTCTTCACGTGAACCAAAGTCTTTTGGATTCACTGAATGAGCGTCAACACCTGCGGTTTTCGCTCGTTCTAATCCAAAAGCCTCTGCTTTGTTTGAGAAGACAGCTTTAACCGATGCATCAATCATATCGCTATCGCAGGCATCTAAAATAGCCTGTAAGTTACTTCCGCTTCCTGAAACTAACACAACGATGTTTTTATTAGAGTGACTGGTTTTATTTGAGTGATTGTTTTTCATAGAGTGGGTCATACGATTGATTAACTGAACTGTTTACAATGTACCTACATAAACTAGGGTTTTCTGCGGGCTAAATAGCAAAATGAGGACCATTAGGTCCTCATTGATTAACTAAGTAAGTGAACGTATCACTTATTTAATTTCAACTTGCTCTTCGCCAGCTTCAGCGTTTGCGATCTCACCGATAACCCAAGCGTTTTCGCCTTCAGCTTTCAGTAGTTCAACAGCAGCGTCTGCTTGATCTTTAGGTAGAGCAACAACTAGGCCTACACCACAGTTGAAAGTGCGGTACATTTCAAATGTTTCCACGTTACCTTTCTCTTGTAGCCAGTTGAAGATAGCAGGCCATTCCCAGCTCTTGCCATCAATGACTGCTTTAGTACCTTCAGGAAGTACGCGTGGGATATTTTCCCAGAAACCACCACCTGTGATGTGCGAGATAGCATGAATGTCATGCTCAGCAATCATCTTAAGTGCCGATTTGATGTAAATCTTAGTAGGTTCTAGTAGGTGCTCACCGATAGTGCGACCTTCTAGTTCTTCACTCTTATCAGCACCAGAAACTTCTAGAACTTTACGAATTAAAGAGTAACCGTTTGAGTGTGGACCACTTGAACCAACAGCGATAAGTGCATCGCCTGCTGCTACTTTAGTGCCGTCAATGATGTCCGCTTTTTCTACAACACCAACACAGAAACCAGCTACGTCGTAGTCGTCGCCTTCGTACATGCCTGGCATTTCAGCCGTTTCACCACCGATTAGTGCACAACCAGCTTGAACACAACCTTCAGCGATACCAGAAACAACGTCTGCTGCTGTATCTACATCTAGCTTACCTGTTGCGTAGTAGTCTAGGAAGAATAGCGGCTCACCACCTTGAACGATTAGGTCGTTCACACACATTGCCACTAGGTCGATACCAATGGTGTCGTGTTTTTTCAGATCCAAAGCAAGGCGAAGTTTAGTACCAACACCATCAGTACCTGAAACAAGTACCGGCTCTTTGTATTTCGTTGGAAGTTCACATAGGGCGCCAAAGCCACCAATACCGCCCATTACTTCAGGGCGACGAGTGCGTTTAACAGCACCTTTAATACGGTCTACTAGTGCATTACCTGCGTCGATATCAACACCAGCGTCTTTGTAGCTTAGAGAAGAAGTATTACCACTCACGGGATAGTCCTCGAACTTAAGTTGGATGTGAAAACGGCGCTATTCTAACAGGGCTTGATTACCAAGAGCAAACGTTTGCGCGGTTTTTTTTATTAGAATAAAGATTCTGAAATAACCTTAGAGTTCGTGTATAATCTACAGGTTTGTTTAAATATTGCCGGAGTTGGAAATGAAAGTTGTTGAAGTGAAACACCCGCTAGTAAAACATAAAATTGGCCTGATGCGTGAAGGTGAGATTAGCACTAAGCGTTTTCGTGAGCTAGCGACAGAAGTGGGTAGCCTTCTAACATACGAAGCGACATCAGACTTTGAAACTGAGCGTGTGACGATTAACGGTTGGAACGGTCCAGTAGAAGTTGACCAAATTAAAGGTAAAAAAGTAACGGTAGTGCCAATCCTACGTGCTGGTCTAGGCATGATGGACGGCGTTCTTGAGCACATCCCAAGTGCACGTATCAGCGTTGTTGGTATCTACCGTGACGAAGAAACGCTTGAGCCAGTTCCATATTTCAACAAGCTTGCATCTAACATCGATGAGCGTATCGCTCTAGTGGTAGACCCAATGCTTGCAACGGGTGGTTCTATGATCGCGACTATCGACTTAATGAAAGAGAAAGGTTGTAAGCACTTCAAGATTCTTGTTCTTGTAGCGGCTCCTGAAGGTATTGCGGCTCTAGAAAAAGCGCACCCAGATGTTGAACTTTACACTGCTGCAATCGATGAAAAGCTAAACGACAAGGGCTACATTGTTCCTGGTCTTGGCGATGCTGGCGATAAGATCTTCGGTACTAAGTAATTCGGTTTCAGCTTAAGTGACTCTAAACAGTTCCTTAACTCGCTGAATTAACCGTATTAATAAAAAGGGAGAGCATTCGATGCTCTCCCTTTTTTGATCTTGTTAGGTTGTGATTCTTTGGAATCTAGCCTTACCGACTCATTAATCGATTTGAGCTTTATCTACCACAGTGTTGTCACCTAGCTCTTCTGGAAGTACTAGGTTAAGTAGAATCGCAACGATACCGCACAAGCTTACGCCCTGTAGGCTAAAGTCACCGATACCAAAGGCCATGCCGCCAATACCAAAGACTAAAGTAATGCCCACAATCACAAGGTTACGTGATTTGTGTAGGTCAACATTGTTTTTGATTAGCGTGTTAAGACCCACTGTTGCGATAGAGCCAAACAGTAGAATCATGATTCCGCCCATTACAGGAACCGGAATCGTTTGAAGTAGTGCGCCTAGCTTGCCAACCAATGCAAGAACGATGGCTGTGACTGCAGCCCAAGTCATGATCACAGGGTTGAATGCTTTGGTAAGCATTACTGCGCCTGTTACTTCACTGTACGTAGTGTTTGGCGGCGCGCCCAGCATTGAAGCGGCAATTGTTGCCACACCGTCGCCAGTAATAGTGCGGTGTAAACCTGGTTTTTTAAGGTAGTCTTTACCGGTCACGTTAGATATCGCAAGCATATCACCTACGTGTTCAACGGCAGGTGCAATCGCGACAAATACCATAAAAAAGATAGCGTTGATGTTGAACTCTGGCGTTGTGAAGTTTGGCAGTGCTAACCAAGATGCTTGCGCTACTGGAGTGAAGTCTACCGCGCCGTATACCAAGCTGGTGATGTAACCCGCAACAATACCACCGAAGATTGGCAGTAGCTTAAGGAAGCCTTTTGAAAACACACTGATGACAATCGTCACTAACAGTGAAATTGAAGAGATCCACAGGGCAGCGTCTGCATCAACAAGCTGAACCGCACCATCACCGGTTTTGCCTAACGCCATGTTTACTGCAACGGGTGCAAGACCTAAGCCGATCACCATGATTACAGGGCCAACCACGACTGGTGGAAGCAGTTTATGGATGAAAGCAACACCTCGAACTTTAATCAATGCGCCCATTAAGACATACACAACACCTGCCGCCATTAGGCCGCCCATGGTTGCACCGACACCCCAAGTTTGAATACCAAACATGATAGGCGCGATGAATGCAAAAGAAGATGCTAAGAAGATTGGTACTGAACGGCGTGTAATAAGTTGGAATAAAAGGGTACCGATACCTGCGCCAAAGAGTGCAACGTTGGGGTCAAGTCCTGTTAGTAGCGGCACGAGTACAAGCGCACCAAATGCTACAAACAGCATTTGCGCACCTTGCAGAGCATTTTTCATGTTATGTCCTTAAAATGGTCGTTATATGAAAAGCGAAAAATAAAATTCGCGGGATTCTATCACTTAGCAATCGATTGCCACACCAAATAAATCAAATTTATTTATCTTAATGATGTTTTATATCCATCTAAGCCCTAGAAATTCAGTTTATAAGTGAGCGATTTATCATGGCCAGGTGATATTTTGTGGTTATTAAACACAGTGGGCGCTATCGACCTTGCCCCTCAATCCATAGTTGCTTATCATCTAGGCACAAGATTTGAATATTAGGATCAGTATGCGCTACATAGCATTGTTGTTGATGGGACTATTAGCCTCTCCGAGTTATGCCTTAACTCAAGTAGATATTTTTAGTGCTGAAGTTGCGATTAACGCTGAAGACAAACAGCCAGAACAAGTGGCAAGAAATACAGGTATGGAGCAGGTATTGATACGTGCGACTGGCCAAACTGATGTCGCTTCGAATGAGACGATTCAAAAGGCGATGCGCAAGAGTTCGCAGTACATGTCTCAAATGAGTTTTGGCGAAAGCAATGACCAATCAACATTGCGTATGCGTTTTAACGGTGCTCAAATCCGTTCTCTGTTGACTCAAGCACAGTTACCTTACTGGCCTGACACGCGTTCAAACATCCTTGTTTGGCTTGTGGAAGAGGACAACTACGACAAGAACATCGTATGGGAACACTCTAACTCACAGTTAGCAGCTAGCTTACAAGCGAACGCAAAAGAGCGTGGCTTGCCTCTAACGCTGCCTGTGGGTGACTTTGACGATATTACGGGTATTGCGACTTCTGATTTGTGGGGTAGCTTTGTTACGCCAATCAGTAAAGCGAGTCAGCGTTATCCTGTTGATGCTGTGTTGGTGATAAAGGCTCAATCTTCAGGCCTACGTTGGGCTCTATACGATCAAAAGCCAAGTCAATTGACGAGTGCACCAACATCGCCTGTAAGTGGTTCACTATCGGGTAACAGCGACACGACTTCTAAGAAGTTAGTTGACCAAATCAGTAACTACTACGCAGGCAAAAGTGCTGTGACGGTAGCGAGTGAGTCATCAGAATCGATTTTAACGCAGTTTATTAGCCTGAATAATGCTCAAGACTTCTTCCAGTTAGAGAACGCACTTAAGCGTCTAAACTCGGTGGCAAGCCTAGATATTCTGAAGATTCAGAACAACGAAGTCACTTTCCGAATTCACTTATTGTCGACTCAACAAGAGTTTGAGCAAGAAGTAGCAAGTATTCGCCAAGTTGCGAAGGTTGAAGAATCTTACATTGAGCCTGAAGTGAGCCCTGAATTTGAAACTCAAGACAACACAATGTCTGTAGGTGATGATTCAACAGACGCTGCTGAAGTCGTTGGTGACGAAACTGACTCAGGCGTACAAGTGATTAAGGGCAACGAGGTATCTGAGGATGCTGAGCTAACGAATACGCCTGACGCAACGTTAGAGGATTCTAGTACAGAAGATCTAACCATCACTGCGCCAGTACATGCTAAGCCAAGCTTGGTATACGAGTGGGTTCGCTCATAATTGTCAGCTGACATGACTGATTGAAATGAAAACTTGAAAAAAGCCCTGCAAGAGCAATCTCGCAGGGCTTTTTGTTTGTAAGCGGTCAGTTTAAAAGCATGGGCTCAATATTATTGCTCGAACTTAGCTTTTTCTCTCTTTTCTACTTCAGAAAGACGCTTCAACTTGATGCCTAACTCTTTGGCTCTAAAGCGAGTAAATAATATATTGCCCGCGAAACCTAGAGTCGTCAGAAGCAGTTCTACAGCCGCTAATAAACGTTCACCATCGTCTACATACAAGATAGTTAATGCGTGTAGGAAATAGAGCATCAAGACGAAATTTGCCCATGCGTGCGTATAAGGTTTTCCTGCTAAAATGCCCGGTAATGGCAATAACAGCGGGATAGCCCAAGCAATCGCCAGTGTGACATTACTGAGATGAGGGTGCGGTGAAAGCGTCATCTGCCAAGCCACCACCCAGAATAAAAGCGACAAGTTGCCCGCTAAAGCAAGGTAGCGAAATAGCTTGGTTTTGGGAGACATAGCCTTCTCTGGCATATACATCATTGAGAAATTCCCTTCTGATTTATTGCGATGCGCGCTAGGCGTTTACCTAGGTTTTGCGCCAACTCAATCTCTTCTTTGCTAAGTGAAGCGCTCTCTCCAGTACTGCTTGCACCATAAGGCGTACCACCAGTTTGAGTGGTGTGCAGCGCCGGTTCTGAGTAGGGGATGCCCACGACTAACATGCCGTGATGAAGCAGGGGCAACATCATGCTTTGTTGTGTTGTCTCTTGACCACCATGCAATGATGAAGAAGAGGTAAATACGCAAGCTGGCTTATCGATGAGATCACCATTGATCCACATTGATGTCGTGCTATCCCAAAAGTGCTTCATTGGCCCGGCCATGTTACCAAACCAAACCGGACTGCCTAGCGCCAAACCATCACAAGATCGAAGTTCTTGTAACGAGGCAATAGGATCGGTTGGTTGATAACGCGAATCAGGCTGCTCTTCTACTGTGTACACGTCGTTCACCGTCCTTAGCATAGCTTCGCAGTTCGGGATGGATTCAACCCCTCGTGCAATCTGCCTTGCTAGAGCTTGTGTGTTGCCGTGGCGACTGTAATAAAGAACAAGAATGTTAATGCTCATATTGGATTACAGAATCTCTAGCACTTGCTCTGGTGGACGACCAATTTTTGCTTTGTTGTTCGCGACAACGACTGGGCGCTCAAACAGTTTTGGATTGGTTGCCATCGCGGCGAAAAGATCTTCATCAGTAACTGAAGCATCGCCAAGGTTTGCTTCTTTGTAGTCCGCTTCTTTGGTGCGCATCATGTCGCGAACACTGTCAAAACCAAGCTGAGTGAACAGTACTTTCAGCTGTTCAACTGTTAACGGAGTCTCCAGGTATTTGATGACCTCTGGCTGTACGCCGTTTTCCTGAAGCACTTCTAGAGTTTGACGGCTCTTTGAGCAGCGTGGGTTATGATAAATCACGACAGACATGGTTCTTCCTCATTATTATTTTTGATTTAGTTGTTTAGCTGAAGCCACCAGGGGTGACTTCTTTTTTGTGTAACGTTGAGCTTTCTTTTTATTCTGGTAACGAGCTGTTACCAGTAAACACTCTATTGTAGCGACAAGAAGCGCTCTCGTTGAATCATTAGCTGATCAATTCGAGCGTCGTAGCGTGCTTGTTTTAGGCTTCCTAATTCTGCGATTTGGCTTGCTTGCGTGTAGTACTGAATCGCTTTGTTCCAGTTGGCTTGCAGTGCCAAAATTTCTGCACGAGCAGCCAGTTCTTCGTCGCTATTACCAAGGCTCGTATTTACTTTTGAAAGTAAGTGCCAGCCATTGGTGTCATTCGGGTTATCGTGCGTGTAACGCTGCAATACGCGAACCGCTTCTTGAAGATCTTCATTTTCAATCAGTGCGTTGGCGTAGTTAATGGTCAGAACCGGGTTGTTTGGTTGACGAACCAGTGCCGATTTAAGTTCTTTAATCGCAATCTCAGGCTGCTTCTTCTCGATGTGCAGATCCGAAATAGCATCTAGATAAAACAGGTTGGTTGGATCGCTGTTAATCAGCTTGTTCAGGATGGGCTCTGCTTTGTCTAATTTTTTAGAGTCTAGGTAAACCAGTGCTTGGCCATATTCTAATGACGGAACCAAAGCTTTAGGGGCTTTCTTTAGCTGACGCTCAAACCAATCAAGAGCAGCATCATTATTAATGCCAGCATAGCGCGCAACAATGCGGGCTCTTGCTAGGTGGTAGTCCAGAGAGGGAGCCAGTTTCAGTGGCGGGTAACTACGAGCACGAGCACGTGAATCGGTAATTCGGTCTTCTGGCAACGGGTGAGTCAGCAACATTGGTGGTGGTGTGCTGGCATAGCGGTATTCATCAGCCAGGCGACCGAAGAAGCGTGGCATCGCATTCACGTCAAATCCAGCTTTCGCTAGCGTGTTGATACCAAAGCGGTCGGCTTCTTTCTCATTACTACGAGTGTAGTTAATTTGGCTTTGCATGTTACCCGCGGTGGTTGCAGTTAAGGCTGCAATACCGGCTTCAGGAGCCGCAATTGCCAACAACACAGACGCGGCAAGCGCTGCAATAGTCGCAGGGGAACGGCGAGCTTGATCTTCCATACTACGCGCTAAGTGGCGCTGAGTAACGTGTGCGATTTCGTGCGCTAATACAGACGCAAGTTCACTTTCTGACTGTGCATGCAGGAATAGACCTGAGTGCAAAGCAACATAACCACCAAAGAAAGCAAAAGCGTTGATGTTGCGGTCACGGATCATAAAGAACTGAAAAGGTGTCTTTACGTCATTGGCATTCGCGACAAGGCGATGGCCTAGAGTGTCGATATAAAGGTTGAGAACCGGATCGTTGATGACAGGTTGGCTGCTTCTGATGATGCGCATGTAGGCATCACCATAGATCAGTTCTTGATCGATAGTGAGCGTGCCGCCAGCCGCTGTGCCGATGTCCGGTAAATCCAAGCTGTTGGTGTTAGCCAACGTTGGGGTGCTTAATGTGGCTGCGATGCATAAGCAAGCAATTGAACGAGCGCGTTTAAACATATTAGTCAGTAATACTCCGTTTCTTCTGACAGTAAGACAAGGGCAATGCAAATTGGTTCTTTATCTGGTTTAACCTTTGTTAAGTGCGTGCGCTATCCTGAAGGAAGATGAATCAATGATGGCACGTTTTCAAAAACAGATTACAATATGCCCCTTATAATAAGCATCGAGCCCAAGAATGACACCTAATATTCTAGATTTACGCCAAGAGCGCTGCCCAATGGCGTTATTATTAGCCAAGCGTCACAGTGTAAAGTTAGAAGTAGGGCAATCTTTGTCAATTTATGTATCAGATAACAGTTCGATGAAAGATATTGTTACTTTTTTGTCTAAGCAGGCTTATGTTGTCATGACAGAGGTTTGTTCTAATTACCACCATCTCCTCGTCACTAAAAAGGAATCGCAGTCAGATGCTTGAAATGGTCAGTCGTTGGTATAAACGACGTTTCTCTGATCCACACGCTGTCAGTTTGGTTGCCATCATTCTATTCGGCTTTATTACTATCTACTTCTTTGGTCATCTGATCGCACCGCTGTTGGTGGCGATTGTGTTGGCTTATTTGCTTGAGTGGCCAGTGACTCAACTTCAACGACTCGGTGTTCCAAGAACGCCATCGGTGATGTTGGTGATCTTGATGTTCTTTAGCCTAATGCTACTAGCGATATTTGGATTAGTGCCAACCATTTGGGAGCAAGTGGGCAACCTGATCAATGATATTCCTAGCATGTACGGTAGCTTGCAGAAGTTCATTGCAACGATTCCAGAGCGTTACCCAGAGCTTGCTAACTTACAGATCGTTGAGTCTGTAATGTCTAACGCGAAGAACAAAGCGTTAGGTATGGGTGAGAGTGTGGTGAAAGGCTCATTGGCGTCTTTGGTTAGCTTAGCGACGCTAGGTGTTTATCTTATCTTAGTACCATTGCTTATTTTCTTCTTACTGAAAGACAAAGAAGAGATGATCAGAATGGCAAGTGGTGTGCTTCCTCGAAACCGTCGCTTGGCGACCAAAGTATGGGAAGAGATGAACGAACAAATCTCGAACTACATCCGCGGTAAGGTGCTAGAAATTTTAATCGTAGGTGGCGTCAGCTACGTAACTTTCGCGATTTTAGACCTTCGCTACTCAGTGCTATTAGCGGTTGCTGTAGGCTTCTCGGTATTGATTCCATACATTGGTGCAGCGGCGGTAACCGTGCCGGTTGCTATTGTTGGTTTGTTCCAGTGGGGGCTTGAGCCTCAATTCTACTGGCTATTATTGGCTTACGGCATCATTCAAGCCCTAGATGGTAACGTGTTAGTACCTGTACTGTTTTCTGAAGCAGTGAATCTGCACCCTGTTGCGATTATTGTGGCGGTATTAGTGTTTGGTGGACTTTGGGGGTTCTGGGGCGTGTTCTTCGCGATTCCACTAGCGACCTTAGTGAAGGCAGTTTGGAATGCCTTACCGAGCCATGCATTAGATGATGACCCGGTGCATCATCAGTAATGAAAAATGAACGATAAAAAAGGCGGCTATCGATGATAGTCGCCTTTTTAATTTGTCTTGATTAGTAGTGAGTCTAGTTAGCTCACCTCAACAGGCATTAAGCTTCTTGGTTGAAGTACTCTAGAACCACTTCATGGTGAGTCTTTGTTTTGAATTTATTGAAGACGTGTTCAATCTGACCTTCTTCATCAATTAGGAAGCTAATACGGTGCAGACCGTCGTAGATTTTACCCATGAATTTTTTCTCGCCCCAAACGCCAAACTGTTCAGCAACGCTATGGTCTTCATCAGATAGCAGTGTGAAGTTTAGAGATTTCTTTTCAACGAAGTTTGGTAGGCGTTTTACTGGGTCAACACTCACACCTAGAACAACCACGTTTAGGTCATCAAGCTGTGTTTTGATATCACGCAGGCCTTCCGCTTGCACAATACAACCTGGAGTCATTGCTTTAGGGTAAAAATAGAAAAGTACTTTTTTACCTTTGAAGTCACCAAGAGATACGATATTGCCATCTTGATCTGGAAGAGAAAAAGCAGGTGCTGGAACACCAGCCGTTAGCGTATTCATGACATTTCCTTTTTAAAGACTGTTTTTGATAAAGTTGAGCGAGCCTTGGACTGATAGGCTCTGACACAGCGAATCGAATTCTTCTTGTAGCTGCATCAAGTTACATTCTGATTGCACAGAAGCGGTAATAGAGATATGGAATTGGTCGTTGTCGAGTTGAACCTTAGATTTATTGATGGTTCGTGCACTTAACGAATCGAGGCCGATGTTTCGGTCTGCGAAGAACTGGGTAAACTGCTCAGTAAGTCCGATTTTATCGTCTGACTCAACGAACACCTCTACTGTGTAAGAGTTCTCAATAACATCATGAGTTGAGGTTCGCTTCATAATCGTAATCAAGTCGTGCTCTTGTCCAAGCAAGGGCAAGGTGGTTTCAACGCGGGTAATGTTGTTTGCCTTTCCAGACAGCAGCATGATAAGCGTAAATTCTTCGCCAAACAGGGCGATACGGCTATCAATAATGTTACAGCCTGATTGGGTGACTAAATGAACCACTTGGTTGCATACACCTGGGCGATCAGTGCCCACAGCTGTGATTACTAGATGTTGAGTCATAAAATCACGTCTCTTTATATTCCATTGATTCATGCATGTTAGCACAGTTAGCTCGTGGAATAAGCGTGCGTGCGGGGCTTTTTATGTGCGACCTTGCTTCGAACATGCAACCAATGATAAGAATATCGAGCGCGTTAAAAAATGAGATAGAGCGATGAGAGCACAGCTTACTTGTTACTGACATCCAGTGATGTGCTATCCGCTAGATTGAGTGCAGGTTACCCAAATTCTAGGTAGAACGCCGTTAGAAGTCGTTTTACCTCAAACATACGACAATATTTAATGCAGATGTTGCCGGTAAGCCACTTTAATGTCTTGTGTTTATTGATTGGCTTACAGTAACATGCAAAAAGAATAAATTAAGGGAGATAGACATGTTTTCAGGAAGTATCGTTGCGCTAGTTACGCCATTTAATACAGATGGTGAAGTGGATTTCGACAGCCTTAAAAAGTTAGTTGAGCACCATATTGCTGCAGGTAGTGATGGTCTGGTTGCGGTTGGCACAACAGGTGAGTCTTCAACACTCACTATTGAAGAGCATGTCAAAGTCGTCAACAAGATCGTTGAATTTGCTGATGGTCGTATTCCCGTTATCGCTGGTACAGGTGCAAATGCAACTCATGAATCTGTTCTATTCAGCCGTTTGTTGAATGGTTCTGGTATTGCTGGTTGCCTGAGCGTAACGCCTTACTACAACAAACCGACTCAAGAAGGTTTGTACCAACACTACAAAGCGATTGCTGAAGTCAGTGACGTTCCACAAATTCTATACAATGTTCCAGGTCGTACTGCGGTAGACTTGTTGCCAGAAACGGTTGCTCGTCTTGCTGAGATCGAAAACATCGTTGCACTGAAAGATGCGACGGGTGATCTCGACAGAATTGCAATTCACCGTGAACTTTGTGGCGAAGACTTTATCTTACTAAGTGGTGATGACTTAACAGGCCTAGAATTTGTTAAGCGTGGTGGCGATGGCGTGATCTCTGTAACGAACAATGTTGCAGCCGCTGATATGGCAACCATGTTCAAGCTAGCAAAAGAAGGTAAGTTTGAAGAAGCGGAAGCGATCAATGAGCGTTTGATGCCTCTACATAAGAATTTGTTCGTTGAGTCTAACCCTATTCCCGTAAAATGGGCGGTTCATAAAATGGGTCTGATTGCTGAAGGTGGCTTACGTCTACCGCTGACTGAACTGTCAGAGCCAGCTCAACCTGTTGTTGCTCAAGCAATGACTGAAGCGTGCATTTACTAAAACGTATGAAGTGATGCCGAAGCGAACCTTCGGCATTTAGGAGTATAAATGAAGTATTCTCACCAGCTAGTGATTGGGTCACTGGCTGTTTTCGTTCTTACAGCATGTTCTGGCAACCCGACTCAACGTCGCCAAGCCAAAGATGATTTCGAATACTTAGAAACACCTGAGTTTTCACAATGGCAATTGCCTGTAGATGCTCAGCCTCAGTTCTACCCAAATTTTGACATCCCAAGCGGTGAATTCAGTGGTGGTACTGGTCGTGAAGTGGATATTCGTCCACCGCAACAGGTTCTTGAACTGATCCCGGGTGCTCGTGCTGAGCGTCAAAACGGTGAAGTGACACTATGGCTTCTTCGCGCAGAAGAGGCAGACCGCGTGTGGCAAACGGCTGTAGATATGCTGGCTCAACGTGGTATTGGTATTCGTGATCAATCAGAGAATGAGATTGAGACCGATTGGGTAACTTGGGTTTCTGAAGATGAAGACGTAGAGATTGGTAGTCGTTACTCTATCTCTCGCTTCCAAGCAAACAACCGTCATGGCTTCAAGATTAATCTGATTGATTGGCGTGAAGGTACTGAAGAGAAAACAGTAACGGCAACCAATAAAGAGCGTTACAACGCGTTCCTGACCAACCTAGTTATGGCTAAGTACGATGAAAACCTTCGTGCTGAAGCGGCGCTGAAAGCGCAAGAGTTGGTGAAGCGTATTCCAATTTCAATGGGTGCTGACCGTAGTGGTTTCCCTGTGATTATTGCTCGTACGCCATACAATGTATTCTGGCAGCGTCTGCCTAACTTGTTGCCTGAAATGGGCTTTGAGCTTGAAGAACGCAATCAATCTCAGGGTACGGTGAAGGCGAAGTACGCAGCACCAGATGATGAGTTCTGGGAAGAAATTGGCCTACAGCCTATCGACTTAGCGCCAGGCACTTACAACTTCCTATTTGGTGACCTTGGCAACCGTACGTCAATCAACGTAACGGATGCATCAGGTAAGCCAGTAGAAGAAGAGCTGCTTAAGTCTATGGTTCCGGTATTAGCGCATATTGCTGACCAAACCAAAGATGACAAAGAAGCGAAAGCTGAGTAGTCATTCAAGCCGTCACAAGCTGAGTTAAATCAGCCTTGTGATTAGCAAAAGCAAATAAAAAAGAGGACACACTGTGTCCTCTTTTTTATTGTATTCGTTGTCATCAGGCTACATTGGTCAATCAAAATTGGTCAATCAAGCTGATTAGCCAAAGCAAAAGGCTATGCGTCTTTATTGTCTTTGGATTCTTCTTTTTCAGCTTTCTCTTGGTTAAGTTTATCCGAGCGATTGAGCTTATCTAAATCTCGCTCAGTTTTACCACGCCCCGTCAGATCCATATTGGCTGTCTGTTTGAGCGCTGCGATGTTACCCACAACAACGCTAACTACGATGATGATGATAACCCAAGGGTTTGTAAGCCACTCCAACATAAGCGCTCCTAATGACTGATATTCGCTACGAAGCGTGCATAGATCTCGTCTAGCTGCTCCATAATAATCTCATACCCTAATACTGGCTTAGATTGGAGTTGCTTGCCAAGTAAAGTCGGAGATAACTGTGATAAACACGACTCCGATACTTTGCGATGGCTGATATGCCATGGTTCGATCGCCACACCACCCAAATCTTGGCTGTAAGGAAAGAAGAAACCAAATTGTGCAGCATGAACTGATAGCCATTGGTAAAACGATTGCTGGTGGCCAGTAAGGTATTCCCATGGTTCTAATTGCAGATGTATGCCTTCAGGTAAGTGGTTACGAGCAAAGACATCGAAGTCACAACCCCAATGATGACGACTCGCGCCGGGAAGCGCAGACCATCTCAGGATAGCCGATAGCTTTTGTTGTTCGGTCAGTTTTGAAGCATCAAGAGGTTGGCTTTCTGAATCTAATATCGGAGCTTCGCCAGAAAACTTACGGTTCCAAATCAGAGATTGCCTTTCATAGTCGCGAAAGCCACTGGCAATCTCCATTTTAAAACCAGCGAGCTGAGCAGCTTCAATCAAATTATTCAGGTCATTCTTAACCTCACTGTGGACCAAGAAGGTCTTGGTGCCGATCAGGCTAGGCTCTAGATGAGAATCTGATTGTCCGGTAAGCTGCTCTGGTGTCATAACGAGTCTCTCAATAATTGGATGCTATGAATCGCTGATGAAAGACTATTTAGCGAATAGGTTCACTAATGTTCTTTCGTACATGTCAGTTAGCTTTTCTAAATCGGCTACCTTCACGCATTCGTTAACCTTGTGAATCGTTGCATTCACAGGGCCTAGTTCAACCACTTGTCCGCCCATACGTGCAATAAAGCGACCATCAGATGTACCGCCAGTCGTTAGCAGTGCTGGTTTCACATCATTGACGTGACCCACTGCATCAACAATAGCATCAAGCAGTGAACCTGCGTCTGTTAAGAACGGGTCGCCATTGAATGTCCATCTTAGGTCGTATTCGAAATCATACTTGTCGAGTGTCGTTGTGATGCGCTCAACGATGATGTCGTTGCTTAACTCTGTACTAAAGCGTAGGTTAAACTGAACATTAAACTCACCAGGGATCACGTTTGAAGCACCAGTACCCGCACTCACATTTGGAATTTGGAAACTGGTTGGCGGGAAGTAATCATTACCTTTATCCCACTCAGTTGTTGCTAGCTCATTAATAGCAAGCAGAGAGCTGTGTACTGGGTTGTTTGCTAGGTGAGGGTAGGCAACATGACCTTGTGTGCCTTTAATCGTTAGGTCGCCAGTGATAGAGCCACGACGGCCGTTCTTCACGACATCACCCACGAACTCAGTGCTCGATGGTTCACCAACGATACACATATCGATGTTTTCACCGCGCGCCATTAATGCTTCAACAACACGTACAGTACCGTTGATGAAAGGACCTTCCTCATCTGAAGTGATCAGGAAACCAATTGAGCCTGTGTGGTCTGGGTGTTTGGCAATGAACTGCTCGACGGCAACAATCATTGAAGCCAGAGAGCCTTTCATATCAGCAGCGCCACGGCCATGTAGGAAACCGTCTACGATAGTCGGTTCGAATGGCTTAGTGTTCCACTGTTCGATTGGGCCTGCAGGTACCACATCAGTGTGACCAGCAAAAGCAAACAGAGGCGCTTCAGTACCACGACGAGCCCAGAAGTTGGTCGTATCTTCAAATACCATCACTTCGATTTCAAAACCGAGTGCTTTTAAGCGTTCAATCATCAGGTCTTGGCAGCCTGCATCTTCTGGTGTTACCGATTGACGGCTGATTAGGTCTTTTGCCAGAGCCAAAGTTGGGCTATCTGTCATCCTTGAATTCCTTGTTTAAATAAAACGTCTAGTCATTAATTTTTAGGCGCTGATTCACTGATCAACGTCCTGTTGTCTGTCTATGTAAATACAACGATCTAAGCAAAAATAGCCGCGTATTGGTCGGCTTTAAATCCGATGTGAAGCTTACCCTCAACTTTTAAGATTGGGCGCTTGATCATTGCAGGTTGTTCAACAAGCAAAGTCACCGCTTTTTCTTCTGTTAGGGTGTCTTTCTGTTCTTGAGAAAGTTGGCGATAAGTCGTACCACGTTTGTTTAGCACAAGCTCCCAACCTAGCTCAGAGCAGAAGCTTGTTACTAGCTCTTCTGTGATGCCTTGTTTGCGATAATCGTGAAATTCGAACTCGATACCTTCAGCTTCGAGCCATTTCTTTGCTTTTTTAATGGTGTCGCAATTTGGGATACCAAACATGGTGATAGTCATTATTCTTCCTTTGAGTGATTTTATTTCATTGTTATGAGTTGAATCCTATCAGGAAGCAGCAACTCAGACAAAATAGAGTGATGAATATTTCATAGAGTGAAAAAAAAGCGTAAGAAAATGTCACTATTGGAGACTTATTGATCAGCCTCAACATGTTGTCAGCGAAAAAAGAAATAATTGAGCTGCACATATATAGGAGGTGTCAATGGAGTTGAGTCCTGTTTTTGCAAGGCGGCTATATTTAGCATTGTTAGTGGAAAGCCTTGATAGGCCAAATGTGCCTAAACTCATCGAAAAAACGGGGTGGCCTCGTCGTACTATTCAAGATGTACTCAAGGCGTTACCGGGGATCGGTATCGAACTTATGTTTGTTCAAGATGGGCGACGTCATAATGATGGCTATTACCAGTTATCCGACTGGGGGCCATTTGACAGTCAATGGGTTATCCAGCGTAAAGGCGATATAGCAACAAGCCTTGGATTTAGTGCATAAGCCAGCGAAAGCTGGCTTTCTTTTGGGTGTCATAAAATCAAAGCATATCGATATGCCGCTTTAGTTGCTTACTCGCACAGGTAGGCGGTACCAAGCATAGTCACGGAAGTGCTGAAATCTTGGGGTAGGGTAAAGATGACGGTGTCTGCGCCTAGCTCAATGGCATGCGATTTAAGCTCATTCATCGCACCTTGAATCAGGGTGTCATTGGGAAAGAACAAGTAGCTGTACCAATGACCTTCGCTGCCAGTGATTTCCCCTTTATACTCACACTGCTCGATGTTAATCAGGCCGTGGTAATCCATTTGTACCTTGTCCGCTTTACTATGAGGCGTTGATGTGGGTTTGGTACACCCGAGTAACATGCCACTCATAGCCAAAGCGACTAATTCCTTTTTCATACGTTTACCCTGCTATTGCATCAAATAAATCGCGAAGCCTACCCAGCTTGCGAACAGTAGTAACCACGGCAGTTTAGTGGCGTGATTTGATGGTGTTTCAACACTTGTTTCGATCGTGTCTTCTTGGTGTTGATTAGCTTGTTGAGTCTGTTTTTCTTTCTGTACGCGCTTCTTCGCTTTATCGGCTTGGCGGCTGCGTTCTTTTTGCTGTTTCTTGTACAGTGCGATGCCTTTCTCGATACCCTGAGCAATCAGTTTAGTTTGTTCTTTGGTTTGAGCTGGCTTTTGAGTCGCTTTGGCTATCTTCAGTGCTTCCTGTTGAGATTCAACAGAGGGCGTATTAGTTTTGTTTTTCATACTGAGTTCGACAATTAAAACGGATTGGCTACTAAGATAACGCAAAGCTAGTTAAGTATGAATGATTTGCGTTAAAGTGTTGGTTTGAAAATAAGTGAAAGTGAGATTTGTGCGGTACTCCATAGAACAATACGACAAGCACGGCTTTTTGAAAGCTCCAATCTTGCTCTGGCTAGGTTGGTTGTTTCTTGCGAAAGCCTTGGTCGTTTTCATTGTTGCAGGCGCAAGCCGAGAATCGGGAACCGATATTCTTGAGATAATCTACCCAGACCATCAGATGTTTTATGTCGGGATCGCGTTGAGTGTGCCTAGTTTGCTGCTGATGTGGTTATTTGGGCTAAGATCGCCAGATAGAAAGCGCCTTAACAAAGTCGTGTCATGGGGACGTTGGGTTACCATGATGGCTATCTTGGCACAGGGCTCCCATTCGATTTATTTAATCTATTTGGATAACGGATGGTTCCGTTGGTCAAATGGCATCACCCTATTGTTGCTGCTGTGGTTAGCGCTTTATCTAACCAATAGCCATGCTGCAAGGGATTGCTTTAAAGTGGTTGAGCTCGAAGACTGATTCTCATCAAAACATTTGTCCCATTCACAATTATACTTAGAAGCTAAAACTGGAAGGAATAATCTATGCTTAATGTTTCAAATGAGCAGCCTAACGTTCAAAGTGCTATTTTGCCTGAAGCTGGGCCTTTCGCGCTTTACGTTCAACTTAAAGTGAACGCTAATACTGCTAATGTACTAGCAGAAATTCAAAAGCTTCCGACTCTAATCGACGAACTAAACCAAACTCAGCCTGATGCGAACTTAACGGCATCGGTTGCGTTCTCAAAAGCTTTTTGGGATAGGTTCGAGCAAGCAGCGCCCGCTGATTTGATCGACTTCCCTGTGCTGGGTGAAGGTGATATCACAGCACCGAGCACACTGTCTGACGTTCTGATTCACTGTCATTCAAACCGACATGATCTGCACTTCTTTATCTTGCGTAAATTGCTATCTGAAGTAGCAGCTGATGTTGAAGTGGTTGATGAAACTTATGGTTATCGCTTCCTAGACTCTCGTGACATGACAGACTTTGTTGATGGCACTGAAAACCCGAAAGACGCACAACGTGCTGAAGTCGCTATTGTGCCTGAGGGTGAATTCGCTGGTGGTAGTTATGTAATGGTGCAGCGTTTTGTGCATAACCTGCCAGCTTGGAATCGTTTGAATGTATCGGCACAAGAGAAAGTGATTGGCCGAACTAAACCTGATTCAATTGAGTTAGATGATGTTCCTGCGGCGTCTCACGTTGGCCGTGTGGATATCAAAGAAGAAGGCAAGGGGCTTAAGATTGTTCGCCACAGTCTACCTTACGGTACTGCTACGGGCGACCACGGCTTATTGTTCATTGCTTACTGTAACGTTCGTCATAACTTCGATGCGATGTTAGAGAGCATGTACGGCGCAACAGATGGCAAAACAGACCAACTGCTTCGCTTTACCAAAGCAGTGACTGGCGCTTACTACTTTGCACCTTCAACTGACATGTTGAGTGTATTAACGATTAAGTAAATCACCTCATCTGCAGCAAAGAAAGGGAGCCTCAGGGCTCCTTTTTTATTAAAGCTTTATATGAACTGGTCGATATAAGAGCAATCGTGAGTTTTATTCATCTTTTTGTAAGCGAAGGTCTATGGCTATAACTGTCAATACGAATGTCTCGGCGTTAGTAGCTCAGAGAAACCTCTCTAACGCTAATAACATGCTGAACCAATCTTTGGAGCGCTTAGCTTCAGGGAGCCGTATTAATAGTGCAAAAGACGATGCGGCTGGCTTACAGATCTCAAATCGATTAGAAGCACAGATGAGTGGCATTGATGTTGCTGTTCGAAATGCTAACGACGGTATCTCCATTATGCAGACTGCAGAAGGAGCTATGAATGAAACCACTAATATCATGCAGCGCATGCGAGACTTATCCCTACAAGCGAGTAACGGCTCGAATAGTTCATCGGAACGAATCGCTATTCAAGAAGAAGTCACCGCGTTAAATGACGAGCTGAATCGAATTGCCGAAACCACTTCATTCGGTGGTAAAAAACTCCTTAACGGCAGTTTTGGGCACACCTCGTTTCAAATCGGCGGCAGTTCGGGCGAAGCTGTGCAGATTGGTTTGAAAAGCATGCGTACTGATGACATCAACATGGGCGGCTTTAGCTACGTTGCTAATGGCATGGCCAGTGATTCATGGGAAGTGAAATCAAACCAGAATGATATGACGATGTCGTTTACCGATCGTTTTGGTCAGCCACAAGAGATCACCATCAACGCGAAAGCGGGCGATGATATCGAAGAGTTGGCGACTTACATTAATGGTCAAACGGATCTCTTATCGGCTTCTGTTAATGATGACGGACAACTTCAGATTTATATGTCAGGTGAAGATACCGCGGGTACCATCTCTTTTTCAGGTTCATTAGCCAGTGAGCTTTCGATGTCAGCGGGCTATTACGAGTCAGTTAATGACATCAATGTAACGGATGTGGGTGGTGCTCAGCGCGCCGTCTCTATTTTGGATACGGCGATGAAGTATGTCGATAGCCATCGGTCTGAATTAGGGGCAATGCAAAACCGCTTTGATCATGCCATTAACAATCTTGAAAACGTTCATGAGAATTTGGCGACATCAAACAGTCGAATCAAAGATACCGACTACGCTAAAGAAACCACTCAAATGCTCAAGCAACAAATACTGCAGCAAGTGAGCACAACGATACTCGCTCAAGCCAAGCAAGCGCCGAATCTAGCTTTAACGTTATTAGGTTAATGAATTACCTACAATCTTATAAAAGCATTTCAGCTTGGTCGGTGCTTTTTGGCGAATAAAAATACAATTTCTCACTCGACTGACTTCCCGGCAACTTTAGCGATTTTCTCATCTTTTTTCGATAATTTTACGACCAGTCACGCTTTCTTCTGTTTTACCGCTATTTCTTTAAATTTGTTGTTTTTTTCCTAAAGGTTTCGCCAATCACGCCGTTATTAAAAGTAACTTTGAGAGAACTACTTGGTTTTCCGAGACGTCGGAAACCGCAATACCGGAAAATCAATTGGAGAAATCACCATGGCAGTGAATGTAAATACAAACGTTTCAGCGATGACTGCGCAACGTTACCTAAACAACGCAAACAGCGCACAACAAACATCAATGGAGCGTCTAGCTTCTGGCTCTAAAATCAACAGCGCAAAAGATGACGCTGCGGGCCTACAAATCTCGAACCGTTTGAACGTTCAAAGTCGTGGCCTTGATGTTGCTGTACGTAACGCGAACGACGGTATCTCAATTGCACAAACTGCTGAAGGTGCAATGAACGAGACGACTAACATCCTGCAACGTATGCGTGATTTGTCTCTACAATCTTCAAACGGCTCAAACTCAAAATCTGAGCGTGTAGCGATTCAAGAAGAAGTAACAGCACTGAACGACGAGCTAAACCGTATCGCGGAAACGACGTCTTTTGGTGGTAACAAGCTACTTAACGGTACTCACGGTACTAAATCATTCCAAATCGGTGCGGATAACGGTGAAGCGGTAATGCTTCAACTGAAAGACATGCGCTCTGATAACGCTCAGATGGGTGGTAAGAGCTACCAAACTGAGAACGCTAAAGACAAAGACTGGAACGTACAAGCGGGCTCTAACGACCTAAAATTGTCGTTCACTGACAACTTTGGTCAAGCACAAGAAATCGACATCAGCGCAAAAGCGGGTGACGACATCGAAGAGCTAGCGACTTACATCAACGGTCAGCAAGATTCTGTTAAAGCGTCTGTGACTGAAGACGGCAAGCTACAAATGTTCACAGGCAACAACAAAGTGAGCGGCGATGTGTCTTTCTCTGGCGGTCTTGCGGGCGAGCTAGGTATTCAAGCAGCTAAAGACGTAACGGTTGATACTATCGACGTAACATCTGTTGGCGGCGCACAAGAGTCTGTAGCAGTAATCGATGCGGCCCTTAAGTATGTAGACAGTCACCGTGCTGAGCTAGGTGCTTTCCAAAACCGTTTCGACCACGCTATCAGCAACTTAGACAACATTAACGAGAACGTTAACGCATCTAAGAGCCGTATTAAAGATACCGACTTCGCGAAAGAAACGACTCAGATGACTAAGTCTCAGATCCTTTCTCAAGCTTCAAGCTCGATTCTTGCTCAAGCGAAGCAAGCACCGAACTCGGCACTTAGCCTACTAGGTTAATCGATTAAAAAGCCACGTTGACTATAAGTGTTGTTGAGACAAAGCGTTAACGTAAGGCTTCCACAAATTAGCTCGTGGTGAGAGATGAGCGCTAAACAAACCCAGCTTCGGCTGGGTTTTTTATTGCCTGAAATTTGGTGAAGGTGTATTTGGAAAAGTGTAGTGCGGGTAAACAGAAGCAAAAGCGAGATTCCCTATCACGTTCGTTCCTCACTGTAGGGAATGACGGGTTAATCATAAGTTGACAAGTGTAGATGCCGTCATTCCAGAACCGAGTAGAACGAGGTATCAGGAATCTGCTTTATGAGATATCAAAGTCCGGGTGCTTGTCGAAATTAACACTGCGTGGTCATCGTGTGGAAACTTCGCTTAGGATCTCGCTTAACGTGGTTTAATAACAATGTAGGGTTATGTTGGTAATTAAGAGTTGGGTATCACTGTGGGTTATTGAGGGGTTGTTTTCAGCAAGGTGAGGAGTAGTAATCAAGGAAATTGAGCTATTTAACAGGCACAAAAAACGCCACCCTTAGGTAGCGTTTTAATTAAAGCAGATAAGTAATCGAGATTACTTAGTTACTTTAAGAACTGGAGTTTCGCCAACAGTTACAGAACCAGAAAGCTTGTTCAGCTCTTTGATTTCGTCCATGTTAGAGATAACAACTGGAGTAAGCGTAGATTTTGCTTTCTCTTCTAGAAGCGCTAGGTCGAAAGTGATGATAGTGTCACCAGCTTTAACAGATTGACCTTCTTCAGCTACACGAGTGAAGCCTTCGCCTTTAAGTTCAACAGTATCGATACCGAAGTGAACGAAAAGCTCAACACCGTCGTCAGACTCGATAGAGAATGCGTGGTTAGTTTCGAAGATCTTACCGATAGTACCGTTAACTGGAGCTACCATTTTGTCGCCAGCTGGTTTGATCGCGATGCCGTCACCAACGATTTTTTCAGCGAAAACTACATCTGGCACATCTTCGATGTTTACGATTTCACCAGAAAGAGGTGCGATGATTTCGATTGCACCAGCATCAGCGCTGTCATCAGATACAAGCTTTTTCAGTTTGTCAAACAGACCCATTGTGTCATGCTCCTAACGTTTAGTTTTATTCTGTAGAATATACTATACCAATCTAACAAATTAGACGACTATTTTTAGCCGTCTAACGTTATTAAGCGATTGGCGATTACTGAGTTTTCTCAGCGATGAACTTTTCTACGCAAGCTTCAATTTCAGCAGCTGTTGGTAGAGATAGTGCTTCGTCAGCCATAGCTTTAACTTCAGCGAAGTTAGAGTTACGGATTACTTTCTTAACTTTAGGGATAGAGATACCGCTCATAGAGAACTCATCTAGACCCATACCAAGAAGAAGTAGCGTTGCACGCTCATCACCAGCAAGCTCACCACACATACCAGTCCACTTACCTTCAGCGTGTGATGCGTCGATCACTTGCTTGATTACTGTAAGAACAGCAGGAGATAGTGGGTTGTATAGGTGAGAAATCATTTCGTTACCACGGTCTACCGCAAGAGTGTATTGCGTTAGGTCGTTAGTACCGATAGAGAAGAAAGATACTTCTTTCGCTAGGTGGTGTGCGATTGCAGCAGCTGCTGGAGTCTCAACCATTACGCCGATTTCGATTTCTTCATCGAAAGCTAGGCCTTCAGCGCGAAGTTCAACTTTGTACTCTTCGATTGCTTTTTTCAGTTCACGGATCTCTTCAACAGAAATGATCATTGGGAACATGATACGTAGTTTACCGTGTGCAGATGCACGTAAGATGCCACGTAGTTGGTCACGTAGGATTTCACGACGATCCAAGCTGATACGTACTGCACGCCAGCCTAGGAACGGGTTCATCTCTTGTGGAAGGTCCATGTATGGTAGGTCTTTGTCGCCACCGATATCCATAGTACGGATAATCACTGACTCGCCTTCCATTGCTTCTGCTACTTCTTTGTAAGCAACGTATTGCTCTTCTTCAGTAGGAAGCGCGTCACGGTCCATAAATAGGAATTCAGTACGGTACAGACCAACGCCTTCACCGCCGTTACGCAGGATACCGTCACAGTCTTTTACTGTACCGATGTTGCCACAAACTTCTACACGGTGACCGTCTAGAGTTTCAGCGTGTAAATCTTTTAGTTTTGCTAGTTCAGCCGCTTCTGCTTCGAAATCTGCTTTGATTTTCTTAGCTTCTGCTAGTTCAGCTTCAGAAGGGTTGATGATGATCTTGTTGTTCATCGCGTCTAGCACAAGCATGTCGCCGTTCTTAACTTGCTTAGTGATATCGTTAGTACCAACGATAGCTGGAAGCTCAAGAGAACGTGCCATGATTGAAGTATGAGATGTACGACCGCCGATGTCACAAGCGAAACCAAGAACGTAGTCTAGGTTGATTTGTGCAGTTTCAGATGGCGTTAGGTCGTAAGCTACTAGGATAACTTCTTCATTGATATCTGCTAGAGATACAATGTTGATGCCTAGAGCATTTTTAACGAAACGAGTACCGATATCACGGATATCAGTTGCACGTTCTTTTAGGTACTCATCATCAAGAGACTCTAGTGCAACAGCTTGCTCTTCGATCACAGTGTGGATCGCGTTGTCTGCGTGCATCTTGTCTTTCTTGATGAGTGCTAAAATCTCTTCTTCTAGCTCTTCATCTTCAAGCAGCATGATGTGGCCTTCAAAGATTGCTTCTTTTTCTTCGCCAAAAGTTTCAAGTGCTTTTTGCTTAACAACTTCAAGTTGTTGAGAAGATTTGTTACGAGCGTCAAAGAAACGCTGTACTTCTGCTTCAACTTGGTCGTCAGAGATAGATTGAGTGTTTAGGACAATTTCATCTTCTTGAAGTAGTAGTGCTTTACCGAAAGCAATACCAGGAGATGCTAGGATGCCTGAAATCATAGCCTTACCTTAGTTGTTCAACTGTAAACGGGAGAGTGTGTGACTTTAAGTCGTCGACTAATGTCGCGCTTATTCCTATCTATTTCGAACAAAGCCACTTTGCTATGCAAAATGGCTTTGAAAGAAGGAGACCGTATTAGTGTAGTTGATCCATAAGAGCAACTAGGTGGTCTACTGCTTGCTGAGCTTGAGGACCTTCAGCTGAAATAGTAACGTTAGTACCTTTTACTAGGCCTAAAGTTTGTAGTTTGAACAGGCTTTTCGCGCTAGCGCTTTTGCCGTTAGAAGTCACTGTGATGTCAGCGTCGAAAGATTTTGCTTCTTTAACGAACTGTGCAGCTGGACGAGTGTGAAGACCGTTTTCTGCTGTGATTTCTACTTGCTTCTCGTACATTTTATATACCCCAATTAATTTATTTTTTGTAAGTTTGTAACCAGATTAGCTTAACTGCTTTAGCCCAAATGCGCTAGAGGCTAGTACGCCATGTTCGTGTTAGAACTTAGACTGGTTATAAATTTTTATCCAGCCATGGTCGTCTTTTGCTGAGTACTCATGACTTTCAGAATTTGTTTATTGCTTCTTTTATTTTGAAGCGAAAAATAAAACAGACCTGATATTACCAAAGGTGGGGCAGGGATCAACAAAAAAGCCCCTAAACGGGGCTTTTTTGGACGAAAAATTGATTTGACCACATATTATTGTTGGTTCTCTTTTTCCGTAAAGATGCCAGCAAATAGGGCTGTGCTTAGGTAACGCTCACCAGAGCTTGGTAGTACAGTAACGATAGTTTTTCCTGCAAATTCAGGTAGTTCGGCGATTCTGTTTGCTGCTACAACTGCCGCGCCAGATGAGATGCCTGCAAGAATACCTTCTTCTTTCATTAGGCGTTGAGCCATCTCAATCGCTTCTTCAGAAGTTACCGATTCAACACGGTCAATAATCTCTAAATCTAGGTTTCCAGGGATGAAACCTGCACCGATACCTTGAATTTTGTGTGGAGCTGGTTTGATTTCTTCACCTGCAAGTGCCTGTGCAATCACTGGAGACTCTGCTGGTTCAACCGCTACTGAAGTGATCGCTTTGCCTTTTTCACCTTTAATGTAACGACTTGTACCTGTGATAGTACCGCCCGTACCAACACCCGCTACAAACACGTCGATTTCGCCGTCTGTTGCTTCCCAAATTTCAGGACCAGTCGTTTGCTCGTGAATTTGTGGGTTGGCTGGGTTGTTGAACTGTTGAAGTAGTAGGTACTTGTCTGGGTCTGAAGCAACAATCTCTTCTGCTTTAGCAATCGCACCGTTCATACCTTTTGGTGCTTCAGTCAGCACTAGGTTTGCGCCAAGCGCTTTAAGCAGCTTACGACGTTCTAGGCTCATTGATTCAGGCATAGTTAGCGTTAGTTTGTAACCGCGTGCTGCTGCTACGAATGCAAGTGCAACACCTGTGTTACCACTGGTAGGTTCAACAAGCTCGATACCTGGCTTAAGCGTACCCGCTTTTTCTGCTTCCCAGATCATGTTTGAACCGATACGACATTTAACACTGAAGCTTGGGTTACGAGCTTCGATCTTAGCTAGGACGTTACCTTTGCTTACTTTGTTAAGGCGGACTAGAGGTGTGTTACCAATCGTTAGGGTGTTGTCTTCGTAGATCTTGCTCATGCGATATTCCTTCATTTAATGACAGAACTAAACGTAGTATATCAATCACTTTACCGTCTAGTGTCTTACGATGTTTATTCAGCTTGAATTTAGATTAAACAAGTTGAAAAAAAGGTAAAAGGATTAAAAAGTTATATCATATAGATATGTAGCAGAATTCACGCCTATCTTTATTGAAATCAGAACTTCAAAAAGATAGGCGAAACTAGGAAGTATAGGCGGGATAATAGACGAGAATTATAGACGAGAACGCAGAGCTTGGTCTTTAAACTCAGCAACCCACATTGCCGTCGCGCCGCAAACGGCAACGGGCATTACGATCAGGTTTAGAATTGGAATTGTGGTGAACACAGAAACAAGCGCGCCAAAGCTGTAGCTCTTGCCTTGTTTTTGTTTCAAATTGTTTCTCATGTCATCAAATTTGATTTTATGGTTATCGAACGGGTAGTCGGCGTATTGAATCGCTAACATCCATGCTGTGAAAATGAACCATAAAAACGGAGCAACGGTTTGCCCTAGTGCTGGAATTAACAAAAGTAGGAATAAACCGATCGCTTTTGGCAGAATGTAGACAAGCTTGCGCCATTCTCTCGCTAATATACGTGGGGTATCTTTGAGGACATCAAGTAAACCATCGTCATTAACTTTTTTACCGCTCAACAACTCTTCAACTTTTTCCGCGAGTAAACCGTTGAACGGTGCGGCAATGAAGTTAGCGAGCGTGCTAAAGAAATACGAGAATGTGGCCAAGACGGTTAACACAAGTAATGGCCATAAAATGTATGACAACCACGACAAGAAACTTGGCAATGCACCAATCCAACCTTCAATCCAAGTGTTTAGGTTGGAGAAGATATAAAACAAGGCACCACCAACGAGTAACACGTTCGCGATAAGTGGCATTAGTACAAACTTACGAATGCTCGGTGATAAAGCGATTTTTATTCCGAAAATAAAATAGCCAAAGCCGGAGCGGGGAACAGATTCAATAGTCATATTTAAATTAGGTCACATGTGAATTTGGTTAAATAGCAAACATGTCTAGTGTACTCGACCGAAATTAAGAAAAAAAGCGTGGTGAAAATCACACCATGTAAGGAACTAATTGTATTAAGTTGTTCTAAAACAGTGGCTACTTTTGATAGAGTAGTGAGATTAGCCAAATTAACCCAACTTAGTGACAGCGTGTTTATAGCTAGTTGACTAAGAAAGCTGAGAGCGAAAAATGCAGGAATTGCGATTTGTACTCATTATTGTTGGCGCATTAGCTATCGCCGCATTATTGTTCCATGGTCTATGGACGAGTAAAAAAGAAGGGAAAGCAAAGTTTGGAGATAAGCCGCTCGGTAAGCTTGATAACGACAGCTTAGATGAAGCAGAAACTATTCCAAACCGTTCATTCGCCCCAGAAGATGATTTTGAGATAATCCGAAAAGAACGTAAAGAGCCGGATTTTGCTGTTTCACCCTCTGATACTGATCCGCTGATCGACTCAGATCCGCTAACAGCGCCACAAGCGAAAGAAGCTTACGAAGATGATATCGAATTAAATGATCTTCCTTCTTTCAGCGTAGAAGACCCAATTAAGGTTGAAAGTGAACCTGAAGTGATTGAGGAAGAGAAGGACGTTGAGCCTGAAGTTCCAAGCTTTGAGTTGACTGACGAGCAAAAAGAAAACCATGCCGGCTTTAAAGTGCAGTACGGTTCGTTTGAAGAGCCTTCTGAAACAGTTGATGAGCCAGTCGTTCCAAACGAAACGCTTACTCAAAGAGAGCCCGTTGTTGCGAAAGAAGTCGTGACTCCGCAAAGTGCGACTGTTGAAGAAGCAAAACCAGATGAAGAACTTGGTTTAGAAGTGATCGTTCTTAATGTTCACTGTGCTGGAGAGATCCCATTCGTTGGGACTGAACTTTTCCGCAGCATGGAGAACAACGGTTTAACTTATGGTGAGATGTCTATTTACCACTGCTTTGCACAATCTACAGATGCACCAAAGGTTATTTTCAGCGTTGCAAACATGATGCAGCCAGGAACGCTAGAACATGATGATCCTGCTGACTTCACGACTAAAGGTATTTCGTTCTTTATGACGTTGCCTTGTTATGGTCAAGCTGATCAAAACTTCAATGTGATGCTGAGTGCGGCGCAGAAAATTGCTGACGATATGGGCGGAAACGTGTTGGATGAGTCACGCAACTTAATGACACCAAACCGTTTATCTGACTACCGCAAGCAAATCAGAGACTTTATGACGGCATCGAATGCCTAGCCGTATTGTTTAGCCTTGTAAATAATCTATATTTATAGAAAAGGGCTCCTAAGGGAGCCCTTTTTGATATTTCAATCACGATAGAGAATGATATGAAAGAATCGATTCAAGTTACCTTAGAGCAGTTAAGAGAAACTCTGCATTATCACGCCGTTCGTTATTACGTAGAAGATAGCCCTGAGATCCCTGATGTCGAGTACGATCGATTAATGCAGCAATTGCTAAAGATCGAAGAAGAGAACCCGGAACTAGTGACGGTAGATTCTCCGAGCCAACGTGTTGGTGGTCAGCCTCTCGATGGTTTCACTCAAGTGACTCATGAGATCCCAATGCTTTCTCTGGACAATGCTTTCTCTGATGAAGATTTGGATGCGTTCAATAAGCGAATGTCTGATAGAGCGCCAACCGCTAACCTCAAGACTTTCTGTTGTGAACCTAAGCTTGATGGCCTTGCAGTTAGCCTACTCTATGTGAATGGTATTTTAGTTCAGGCTGCGACTCGTGGTGACGGTGCGACGGGTGAAAACATCACTGAAAACGTGCGTACGATCAGCTCTATCCCACTTAAGTTACAAGGTGAAGGCTGGCCGCAGCGTATTGAAGTTCGTGGCGAAGTGTTTATGCCAAAAGCGGGTTTCGATAAGTTGAATGAGATGGCGTTGAAGAAAGGCGAGAAAGTATTTGTTAACCCACGTAATGCCGCCGCAGGTAGCCTGCGTCAGCTTGATTCCCGTATTACTGCGAAACGTCCGCTAGCTTTCTACGCATACAGTGTCGGTGTTGTACAAGGCGCTGAGCTATCAAATAGTCACTACCAACGCTTTTTACAGCTTAAAGGTTGGGGCTTACCTATGTGCCCCGAGACTAAGCAACTGAGCTCTCTCGAAGACGTGAAAGCCTATTACCAAGATATTATGACTCGTCGTGATGCTCTGGCTTACGAGATTGATGGCGTTGTTATCAAAGTCGACGATATCGCGGCTCAAGAAGTGCTTGGTTTTGTTGCTAGAGCGCCACGTTGGGCAATTGCTTATAAGTTTCCAGCTCAAGAAGAGATTACACTGCTCAATGACGTTGAATTTCAGGTGGGCCGTACTGGTGCTATTACGCCGGTTGCTAAACTTGAACCTATCTTCGTTGGTGGCGTGACAGTCAGCAATGCCACTTTACACAATGCCGATGAGATTGCGCGTTTAGGCGTGAAGGTAGGCGACAGCGTTATTATTCGCCGTGCAGGTGATGTTATTCCGCAAATTGTGGCTGTTGTACTAGATCGTCGCCCTGAAACGGCTAGAGACATTGTTTTCCCTGATGCTTGCCCTGTATGTAGCTCTACGGTTGAGCGTGTCGAGGGGGAAGCTGTAGCGCGTTGTACTGGCGGTCTAGTGTGTCAGGCACAGCGTAAAGAAGCGCTTAAGCACTTTGTGTCGAGAAAGGCGTTGGATGTCGATGGCCTTGGCGTAAAAGTGATAGAGCAGCTTGTGGACCGTGAAATGGTAGAAACGCCCGCTGACTTGTTCAAGCTTAGCGCGGGCGTAATTACAGTTCTTGATCGTATGGGGCCTAAATCGGCGCAAAATGTGGTGAGTGCGCTGAATAAAGCCAAAGACACAACGTTAGCACGTTTCCTCTATTCACTCGGTATTCGTGAAGTCGGTGAAGCGACGGCTATGAACTTAGCTCAACACTTCAAGACGTTGGAGTTGGTTCAAGCAGCAACCCATGAACAGTTAGTTGAAGTGTCAGATATTGGTGACATCGTAGCAAGTCACCTCACGAGCTTCTTCTCGCAGGAGAAAAACAGAGCTGTAGTCGAGCAGTTGCTAGAGCTTGGTGTTAACTGGCCTGCAATCGAAGCTGTTGCGGATGACCAAGAGCTACCATTAGAAGGTAAAGTCGTTGTGTTAACAGGCTCATTGTCGCAATTAGGTCGAAGTGAAGCTAAAGCTGCGTTACAAGCATTAGGTGCGAAAGTGACGGGTAGCGTATCGAAGAAAACGGACATCTTGTTTGCCGGTGAAGCTGCGGGTTCTAAATTAACTAAAGCACAAGATTTAGGTATCGAAATAAGAACAGAAGAAGATCTAATTGCACTTATTTCGTAAGTAAACCAAGGTAAAAAAAGCTCAAAAGCACTCCTTTAAAGGGAGTGCTTTTTTTGTGTCTGCTGCAAATTAGATGCCTTTTTAATTGTTGAGAATTTTGTACCTATACGAACTCTCAAAAAGGGACAGTGATGCCGCTCAACATTAATGAAATACCATTCTAGTTGTATCATAATTGCGAGTCATATCTATTTTTACAAAGTGATAATTACCTCAAGCTGTTGAATTTATTGGTATTGATTTTGTTTTGGTGAGGATTTTTCTATTTATCGATCTGGATCACTAAGTACCTATTAAATTTGCACCAACTCATATTTTTTTAGATGAGAATTAAGTTCTCATTGATCTTTTTGAGGGCGAAGTTAGTCTTAATGCCATGGATGCACATGATGTGTATAACCAGAAAGGAAATAGAGAATTCAGAGTTTAGGGTTCTCAAACAAGAAAAGGTATTTCTCTCTACGGCGGCCAACTTTAGGCGGGGAATATTCAAACAGCTATATCCATTTTTAGGAGTTTTATTCCATGGAAAACAAATTTTTTAAACGTACTCTACTAGGTGCAACGGTTGCACTTTTATCGACAGGCGTAATGGCGAAAGAAGTTGGTATCAACTCTGATTTCAACGTTGACGTATACGGTGTTGCAGCTATCTCTCTAGTTAACTACAACACAACAGATCAAGATGATGCGAGCAGTGGCTACGCTGTAGAGAATGAATCTCGTATCGGCTTCCGTGCTCATAAAGATATGTTTGATGACGTATTAATTACAATGCAGATTGAATCTGGCTACGTAGATAGCACAGACTGGGGTCATGGCGGCGTTTCAGGTGGTGTGCTTGGTTTCCGTGATACTTTCGTTGGCGCTTCTGGCTCTTGGGGTAATCTACGTGTGGGTCGTGTTCTTACGCCATTATACGAAATCGTCGATTGGCCATTCTCTAACCCTGGTCTAGGTTCTGTATTCGATTGGGGCGGTATCAACGGTCATTACGATCGTCAATCTAACCAAGTTCGTTACGATTCGCCAAAATTCGGTGGTTTCTCTTTTGCAGCTTCTGTTGGTCGTGATGATAACGACAATGGTGGTGGCGCGGCGACTCGTGATTCAGAATTCTTTGGCGCGAGCGCTAAGTACAGCTTTGAAAAAGTAACATTTATGGGTGGTGTTGAGTCTGGTACTCGTGTTGTTGGAGATACAGCAAAGTCTTGTGTATTTGACCCTGATGCACCAGGTACACCTGATTGTACAGCTGCAGTAGATGGTTATAAAGACGATACATTCGCTTATATTGTAGGCTTTGAAGCAAGCCTACCAGCAGGCTTTGGTATTGCAGCAGCATACAAAGGCGAAGAAATTGATAACGGTTCTCGCAAATATACTCAAGACTCATACTCTATTATTGGCCAATACTGGAATGGTCCATGGGGCTTTAAACTAGGCTACGCAGCGAATGATGATGCAGAGTTATCTGGAACAACTGCTTCAAATTCTTCTCTAAAAGCGAGCGCAACAGATAAGAGTGATACTATCTCTGGTCAACTTATGTACGTGGATAATGGCTTTGTACCTTATCTACGTGTAGCAAGCCGTAGCTTTACTGACAATGACCGCGGTGAGGTTTCATCAGATATCGTAACTCGCATTGGTCTTGAGTACGGTTTCTAAGTTAAAGTTATCTGCTTAAAACAGTTAAATTAAAATCAAAACGCTGGTAAATCTTTTTGCCAGCGTTTTTCCATAGTGAACATAAGGAATTAGTCATAATGAATAAAGTTAGTGTAGTTGTATTATCATTATTTTTGGGAGCTTGTAGTTCACTTGATTCACAAAGCAATTTTGCAGATTCAGTTGCGGATGTACAGCCCAAAGGTGGTTACATTAAAGTAACCGGTCAATCTTACGTAGCAGAAAATAGAGCAAATGTAGGCGCAGACATTCTCAAGTCGTCGCTTTACTTTACATACAATAAAGAAGTAACACCAAATACTGCCCCAGAATCTTCAATTACTATGGACGTGAGTTACTTCCAAAGTTACAAAGAGTACGAAACGGTTAGTTTTTTTGGTAAAACGATAGAATTAGAAGATAGACAAGTACCAAGAGAAAGCTGCAGCGAGCACTGTACTAAGACTCAATATATTAAGTTTCCATTAAGTGACGCTGATATTCAGCAAGCAAGACAAAAGAATTTAGAATTTACGCTTGAAGGCCAAAACTCAGTCATGAGCACGACTTTTATCGTACCAAAGGCGTATATCGACACAATTTATAACGGTGCAAATAATCATACAGCTATCGCGGTTGCTCCAGTCGCGGCTGTTCCAGTAGCAGCAGTAGTTGCTGAAGAGCCAAAAGCATCACAAGCACAAGAGATGGTGAATTACTGGTATGGTGAAGCAACCAAAGAAGAGCAATCTGCAGTAACAGATTGGGCATTCAAGAACCGTAAGAACGCTAACCCAGCATTACTAGAAGGCTCAAAAGAGATCGAAATGGTTTCATACTGGTTCAATAAGCTAGACAGTGAAGAAAAATCTCAAACTATGATTTGGTTGTTAGAACAAGAGTAAGTTTCTAACGTTACACCCTAGCTATGTTTTTCAGCCGCAGTATTGTATAACAGCAGTACTGCGGTTTTTCATTTTAGGCTTACAGGTAAGATTGTGAATATTGGTGAAGTAGCGAAGCGTGTTGGTACAACAGCGAAATCCATTCGTTTTTACGAAAGTAAAGGCATGATGAGCCCACCGCACCGATCAGAAAATGGTTACAGGCAATATGGCGAGATTCATATCGAACAGTTAGAGTTCGTTTTGAGAGCTAAAATGGTTGGTTTCACTCTCGATGAGTGTAAGTCACTGGTTGAGTTGGCAATGAATCCCAACAGACAAAGCTACGAAGTAAAGAAGAAGGCTACTCAGAAGTTAGATGAAATAGAGTTGAAGCTTGCGGAGTTAAACAAGATGAAGGTGCAGCTACAATCTTGGGTACATGACTGCCCTGGAGATACTTCAACGGAATGTCCTATCTTGAATAATCTATCTGGCCGCAGTTAGGTTATTCCAGTTCTAAATAATCGTCAGGCAGCAATTTCATTACTAGCCTGACTTTAATCACCTATCACAGCACCTATCACAGCACCTTTCCGCCGTAATGTTTACAGATCAACAGTGGTACATGAGTGACTGCGTTACCATCTGAACACTTAACGATAGGCCCCATGTTTCCGTTACCAGGAGACTGACTGCTCGCTAGAGCGCTTCCAAATGACAAGCTGAAAATAGCCGTTAGAATTATTAAAAAATGTCTCATACAAACTCCATTAGGTTTATCTCTAATTGAGATAATTGAAAGTATGGACAAGGAAAAGAAAATTTCAAAAATTGGACGGACTTAACATTTTTAATAATTATAAATAAGCGAGAGTAAGGTTAACTATTCATATATATATTGGGTAAGAAATTTGGCTTTCTTATACCTTTTTAGCTCAATCAAACTTTTTAGCTTTACGAAATAAGAACTTATTTTTTTTTCAATTCAATCTATCGCAATGATAATTCGAATATTATTAAGGTTCAAAAATAGAAAAAGCCTGCATTTATTGAAAATGCAGGCTTCATATAGCTCTTGTTTATAAAGGTTCTATTATTAGAACGATTCCGTCTAAAGCGACAATCTTAATTTCGGTTCCAGATGGAATATCTTGACTGGCCTTTGCTGACCAAGAAGAGTCACCGAACTTAATTCGACAGCTACCTTTCTTTACGTCTTCACTTAAAATAACGGTTTGACCTACCAATTGCTTTTCTCTTTGGTTTAACTCTCGCCCTGCATCCGATTGCTTGTCATTCGAGAGTTGTCTTCTCCACCACAACCAAGTGGTAATAAGAGAGAAGCTAGCAAAGGACAGCCATTGCATCTGCCAACCAATTGGTAATGCTCCTAATAGGGCACCGACCAGCATGGCAGATATGCCTATCCATAAAAAGTAACCAGCGGTTCCAATTAGCTCAAGCGCTAACAATGCTAGACCAAACGCTAACCAATGCCAGTGGTTTACTTGTTCTAGTAATTCGACCATAAGTTAGTCCTTACTACCTTTGTCATTCTTATGTGCAAACATCTCCGCGATACCCGCTACAGAACCCATAAGGCCAGTTGCTTCGAGTGGTAGCATGATGATCTTGCCGTTTTCAGCTTGGCCTATAGATTTCAATGCGTCGGTGTAACCTTGTGCAATGAAGTAATTGACCGCTTGCATGTCACCTTGAGCAATTGCCGTTGATACCATTTCTGTCGCTTTAGCTTCTGCTTCTGCGGCACGCTCACGGGCTTCTGCTTGCAATATTGCCGCTTGCTTCTCACCTTCTGCTTTCAGGATCTCTGATTGCTTGTGGCCTTCTGCTTTCAAGATCTCAGCTTGTCGTACACCTTCTGCTTCTAAGATATCAGCACGTTTATTACGCTCGGCTTTCATCTGGGCATTCATCGCAGCAGTAAGGTCTGCTGGTGGCTGTACGTCTTTAATTTCGATACGGGTGACTTTTACGCCCCAAGGGTTTGTCGCTTCATCAACGATGTTCAGTAGCTTGGTATTGATCATGTCACGCTGACTCAGCATCTCATCCAGTTCCATCGAGCCAAGCACAGTACGGATATTGGTGAGGGTTAAGTTACGGATCGCATGTTCAAGGTCATTCACTTCATAAGCTGCCTTAGGCGCGTCGATAACTTGAACAAAACAAACCGCATCGATAACCACATTTGCATTATCTTTGGAGATGACTTCTTGTGCTGGGATGTCGAGAACACGCTCCATCATGCTGATGCGCTGTCCAACTTTATCAATAAATGGAATGATTAAGTTAAGACCCGGTTTAAGGGTGTGTGTGTATCGCCCGAAGCGTTCAACGGTCCAGTTGTTGCCTTGTGGAACGGTTTTTACGCCAGCGAAGATAAATAACAGTGCGACGGCAGTAAAGACGCCGATAGTAATCAAGGTATCAATAGGCATACAAAATCCTTTGCAAGTTTGAGTTTTTGATAGTTCAGTATTGATACTGGCTCATATTTAAATTCTGAGCAAATTTATAAACGAGAAATGGGCCATAAATCATTGATTTCATGGCCAATTTTACATTCTATTATGCGATAAACTAATTGATTGAATTGTCAATTTTCGATGTTTAATCTACGGCTTTTTAGGTTTAACTAGTAAAGCAGAGAGTACAGTTGTCGACGGTACTTACTGGCAACTGGGTTACCTTGTCCAAGCGCACTCAAGATGTCCATGAACTCTTTCTTCATGTCACCATCGAGAGCATTAAGATCTTTGGCTAGGAAAGACCATAATAGATCCATAGCTTCTTCACTGCGGTTCACTTGGTGATATTGCAATGCTAATTCAGATGCTGTTTTAGCGTCGCTCGGATTTTGCTGAAGAGCTGCTTCTAATGCTTGTATTTCAGGGCTGTCTGCTGCTTGTTTATGAAGTTCAAGCTTTGCAACTAAGCCTTTGTAGTAGTTGTCTTGGTACTCAAGAGGGATAGTTGCTAGCTGAGTTTCAGCAAGGTCAAATTGTTGCGTTTCTAACAAACACTCTGCGATCGCCAGTTTTACTTCACCTTTATTCGTCAGCTCTGCTGGAAGTTGCTGCATTGCTGCTAGTGCCTGTGTATGCTCGCCAGCTTGCATTTGCTCAAGAGCCTGACGCAAAGCAAGTTCATCTTGGCTAGGAAGGTGTTTGCTGAGCATATCGACAATAGCTTCTATGCTTTGAGGGCCACCGAGCCCATCGACTGGCTGACCATTAACAAACAGTGCAATAGTGGGCAGTGCTTGAACACCAAACTGGCTAGCAATAGCTTGCTCTTGTTCGCAATTGAGCAGGGCTAAGGTGAAGGCACCGTTGTATTGCTGAGTTAAAGTTTGCAGTTCAGGAATGACTTGGGCGCTCTCTTGGCTCATTGGTGCCCAAAAATGGATGAGTACAGGGGTCTGCATCGAACCTTCTAATACTTGACGAAAGTTCTGCTCATTAAGTTCAACAATATGCGGAGATTGCATTTACGTTCCTTGAGGTTTGTTTTGTGGATACGTTGCAAATATGGGGGGATTAGTCGGTAACTTCAAGATCTAACTCGGTTATCTCGGATAAAAAGAACCAAAAATAGAAAAACGCTATGCTTCGATGTTGATATAATTGTTATCTCAACATGGAAGGCATAGCGTTATCATCGAGGTAGTCAGTGAGGCGTTGCGTGAGATACTCAAAACAGAATAAACAACGTAATCGCCAGACCCACACCTACCCAATTAAGGCGGTTTAAAGTCATGAGATTTCCAGAGTAGAACCATCAATTGGGAATAACTGATGGGATAGGATAATCATGACATCTTATTGTTACGGAAAAATTACATCGTTACATTAAAGTTTGCGACTCTGCATTCAAAGTTAGTAATTTATGCAGCTTTTCTCAAAATAGGGTCTAGCAAGCGACTCGGTAGAATCCTTTTCAATACCGCGAACACTTTAGTCGGGGTCGTAACTCGGTATCTTAGCTTGGGTTTGTCGGCGGTGAGAGCATGGAATACCGGCTCAATACAACTTTCTGGAGGCAGGACAAAAGCGTTATTCGATGATTCTTTTTCGAGTCGATCTTTTTGTTGTTGGTAAGCGTCTTGGTGGGCGCTGCCAGAAATGTTGATCCATTTATTGAACGCTTTCAAGGCATTGGTTCTAAATTGAGTCTCAATTGGCCCTGGTTGCAGTAATGAGATCTGTATACCGCTGCCATGCAGTTCTAATCGTAAGGTATCTGTCCAACCCTCAATCGCGAATTTAGAAGCATTATAAGCACCACGATACTTCATGGCTGCAAAACCTAATACGGAACTGTTTTGTACGATTCGACCTTCGCCACGCTCGCGCATGTGCGGAAGGATCTGACAGACGAGATGATGCCAACCAAAGAAGTTGGTTTCGAATTGTTCTCTGAGTCCTTGGGTCGGTAAGTCTTCTAGTGCCCCTGCTTGACCGTAAGCACCGTTATTGAATAATCCATACAATCCAATAGGTGCGAGATCAATAGCAAGCTTGGCGCCATGCTCAATACTTTCTTGGTTGGAAAGATCTAATTGAATACAGGTGAGGCCTTCATCTTGAAGGCGTTGAACATCTTGTGGATCACGACAAGATGCAATGACATGAAAACCACGCTTTTGAAGTGCATGAGCACATGTATAGCCAATACCTGTTGAGCAACCGGTAATCAGAATCGACTTGTTCACACTTAATCCTTTATTAGAGTCTCTATCGCTCTAGGGTAAAGAATTAGTCTTGATGTTGTAACAAGTTTTTTAGTGCTGGCTCGATTCTTGAGTAACTAAAGATGAATCCCATCTCAGTGAGTTTCTTCGGCTTGGAGCGAATGCTGTCAAATAGCAAACAAGATGATTCCCCCATGAGAATCGACATTGCCCATTTCGGCGTGAATAAGAAATGCGGTCGGCCTAATTGTTTCGCTAACGTGCTGCTGAACAGTTTGTTGGTCACAGGGTGAGGGGCACACATATTGAATTCCCCTTGAGCGTGAGGGATAGACAACAAGTGATTGATGGCTCTCACCATATCGAGAATGTGAATCCATGGCATGTACTGGTCACCTGAACCTAGTGGACCACCGACGCCGAGTTTATAAGGCAATAGCATCTTCTTGAGTGCGCCGCCATTCTCGCCAAGTACAACCCCTGTTCGCAGTAGTATCACGCGTGTGCTTTCTGATTGTGCTCGCTTGGCTATCTCTTCCCAGTGGGCACAGACTTTATGAGGAAAGCTTTCATCTTCTACTTGCAGTGACTCGTCAAATGGGTGCTGCTGTTGATCGCCATAGTAGCCGACGGCTGAACCGCTAATAAAAGCGTGTGGCGGGTTGTTACTGGCATGAATTAATTCGACCAGCTTTTCAGTGATGTGCCAGCGACTGTTACAGATCCTCTCTTTTTGCTCTGTACTCCAACGCTTATCGGCAATCGGTTCACCCGCGAGGTTGACCACCACATCAAAGTCATTGAGATCACTGAGCTCATCAAGGGATTGAATGTAATGAAGGTTGTTCTGGTTGAGGTGATTTAGGTTTTGCTTCGCATTTTCAGGACTCCGCGTCAGCAATGTCACGTCGTCAGTGTTCCAACTCTTGACCAATTCAGAGCCAATAAATCCAGTACCACCCGTTAACAATATCTTCATACCAATCTCCCTATTAAACATAATTATAGACATGGCTTGTTTTTAGTCGCCAATCAATACGAAAAAATCACTATAACGATCATAAGGTTTCAATCGTGTGATGCCCAAATTACGCCTTTTCCAATTTACAAAGGAGTGAAATTAAATTCATCAAGTCAGGATGTGTACCGTCATCACACTTATGCACTTTACTCGGATATGTTACCAACTGCGTAATATTTGTCACATAAGCAATGATAAGGATTTGCCATGATTATTATTAATTCATAATCAGCGACAAGGAATTGCGATGACGGCGGTGCTTGCTTTGTTTCGATCCATGTTAGGTAGCCTGAGGGATCTATTGCCAATCGTGGCGGTAATCGCTTTCTTCCAGCTTGCTGTCTTACAAGAGCCACTTCCTCATCTTTTATCTATTCTGACTGGCTTAGTGCTCGTCGTTTTTGGACTCACTTTCTTTATCTTTGGCCTTGAAATGGGGTTGTTTCCAATTGGCGAATCGATGGCTCAAGCATTTGCCAGAAAGGGGAGTGTGTTCTGGTTATTGATCTTCGCTTTTTGTTTGGGTTTTGGTACCACCATAGCCGAGCCAGCGTTAACCGCAGTCGCTGCCGAAGCCGCAGAAGTGGCAGCTGAGGGAGGTGTAATCCCCAATACGTTAGATGAAATGGAGCAGTATGCCAATGGCCTGCGCTTTACTGTGGCACTGTCAGTCGGTATCGCTATTTTACTCGGTGTGCTGAGAATCTTAAAAGGTTGGCCAATCCAGTACATGATCATCGGTGGATATATTGGAGTGGTCGTGCTCACTGCATTTGCTCCGGAAAACATCATTGGAATTGCGTATGACTCTGGTGGAGTAACGACATCGACGATCACCGTCCCATTAGTAACTGCGTTAGGGGTGGGTTTAGCCTCGGCAATTAAAGGGCGTAATCCGATGATAGATGGTTTTGGGTTGATCGCGTTTGCTTCGTTGCTGCCGATGATGTTTGTCATGGTGTACGGGATGGTGGTGACATGATCAGTGTTCAACAATTTATCGACACCTTTCTCGGCACTGTGATGGATGTGATCCCGATTGCGATCATCATCTTCGGTTTTCAGTTGGCGGTATTACGAAAGCCAGTCAATAACCTAGCCAAAGTGCTGATCGGTTTCTTCTACGTCATTCTTGGCTTATCACTCTTTTTGATGGGATTGGAACTCGCGTTATTCCCTCTAGGGGAGACGATGGCAATGCAACTCACCGAGCCAAGTTTTTTGACTGAGTTTAAGATCAGTTCTGGTCTTGCTTTGGCTTGGTTTGATTATTACTGGGTCTATCTTTTCGCGTTTTGTATTGGTTTCAGCACCACGATAGCCGAGCCCTCTTTGATTGCTGTAGCGATTAAGGCGAACCAAGTTTCCGGTGGCAGTATCAGCGTCAATGGGCTGAGGATCGCCGTGGCATTGGGCGTTGCTATCGGTATCTCACTGGGCAGCTACCGTATCGTTGCGGGTGACCCGATCCACTACTACATCATTTTTGGTTATGTCGTCGTGGTCATTCAAACCTTTTACGCCCCAAAACTCATTATTCCATTGGCCTACGATTCGGGTGGCGTCACTACATCAACGGTGACAGTCCCTTTAGTGACGGCGCTCGGGCTTGGACTCGCTTCAACCGTACCAGGAAGAAACCCTGTTATTGATGGCTTTGGGTTGATCGCCTTTGCCAGCTTATTTCCCATCATTTCAGTGATGGGCTATGCCCAAATAACACAATGGTTAAACCGTTTACACACCTCTAAGGAGAGCAAAGATGCGCTTTAAACTTATCTTAGCGTTTGTAGAAGAGAGCAAGACCGACACTGTGCTCGATGCCGCGCGTGATGCGGGCGCGACTGGAGCAACGGTGATTAACAACGCCAGAGGGCAAGGCTTAAACCAAAAAACCACCTTCTTTGGCCTAACGCTAGAGGTACAAAAAGATGTGTTGCTGTTTGTGGTTGAGGAACACTTAGCGAGGCATATTCTTGAAACTATTGGCGAAGTCGGTGAGTTTGACCAGGAGTCAGGACAAGGTATAGCGGTGCAGATCGATATCGAAGACGCAGTCGGGGTTGCGCATCAAGTCGAGACGTTAACAAAGGTTGTGGAGGATGAGCTATGAGTACCAGTGAAAAGATCCGAGTAGGCGATGTCATGGCCAATACGTATGTGATTATCGATGGGCTAACCACGGTGTTAGAAGCGATAGAGATGGCTAAAAAGCACAAAGTGAAGGCAATCATTGTCGATAAACGCCACGAAGATGACGAATACGGCATCGTATTGATGAATGACATTGCCAAGAAAGTACTGGCTAAGAACCGATCTCCAAAGCGAACCAATGTTTATGAGATCATGACCAAGCCAGCGCTAAGCGTGTCTGCTGAGATGAACGTAAAGTATTGCGCTCGCCTGTTTGAACGCTTTGGTATCAGTCGTGCGCCAGTAGTTCGTGATAACAAGATAGTCGGTATGGTTAGTTACAATAATATCGTGATCAATGGTATGGCGAGAGATGACGTGTAGCATTTAGATACGTACAATAGGCTCATAAATTTTATGGAGAAGTACGTGTGAAATTATTTTTTGCTTCAGACCTACACGGTTCGCTGCCAGCAACAGAAAAGGTATTAGAACTCTACCAAGCATCTGGTGCGCAATATTTAGTTCTATTGGGTGACATTCTGAATCATGGACCAAGAAATCCGATTCCAGAAGGATACAACCCGCCGGCGGTTGCAGATAAGTTGAATGCGTTTTCTCAAGAGATCATTGCCGTTCGTGGTAACTGCGATAGCGAAGTGGATCAGATGTTGTTGTCTTTTCCAATGATGATGGATTACTCGTGGGTGCTATTAGAATCAGGCCAGCGTATCTTCCTAACGCATGGCCATTTGTACAACACCAATAAACGCCCTGCGTTGAAGGCGGGCGATATCATTGCACACGGTCATACCCATATTCCTGTCGCCGAATACCAAGATGACATCTTTATCTTTAACCCTAGCTCGGTGACATTCCCACGAGAGGGACACGCGGCAAGCTATGGCATCTATGAAAACAATACCTTCAAAGTCATTAGCCTTGAAGGTGATGTTCTCGTGAGTGGTCAGCTTTAAATCATTGGATCGGCTGTGAAAGGCTTATTTTGAGTCCACGTGGCCGAGATCTCTGTCTGGAGCAATGATGTTTCGTACTCTTTGCTTCAGAACTTTCGCCTCTGGAAAACCGTCATCTGCTTTTCTTTCCCAAATCTGCACACCATTACAAAAGATTTCGAACCTGCCTCCTGTGTCTGGGTGTAAGCTCACTTGTTCAATTTCTTCGCTGAAGGTATGCAGTAGCTCTTGGCATAACCAACTAGAGCGAAGCATCCAATTGCATTGACGGCAATAGTGTATCGCGATTGTGGCTTTTGTTGCTGTCTCTTTCGCTGGCGCCAGATTAGGTTGTTCCGTTTTCATGGTTAATCCTTAAAATGCTACATCCGTAATTTGATACCAACGGCTAACAAAAAAGGGGCTTCATGCCCCTTTTTTCTATTGGTTTACCGTTTCATGGTATTCAGCTATTCATAAACAGTAAATAGCGATCCAATCTTAGTTTGAAAACAATACGGTAGAACCATGATTTAAGCTAGTCAGTAGCAGTGCCTTCGGGTTAACAATATCTATGCGGCGGCTTTGCTCTGCGTCCATCTTAATGACTTGAGTGATCAGCTCTAGCTGTTCTTCTGAAAAGTCTTGGCGCTGAGCCGAGGTCACATCTTTAAACTCCGTTGGCGAAATCAGTAAGTAGTTATCGTTAATATCCCACTGACCCGTTTCAGAGATGTTGATGACATTCGCAGGCTCAGTTTGATTACCGTAAAGTCTAACCACTGACATTCTTAAATATGTACCATTTGGTAGGTATTTCGCATTCGATGATAGTTCAACTCTACGAAGTGGGCCTATTGAGTCAGCTTGCTTGTTATCGCTAATCAGCGTCACCATTCTCGACTGCCATTCATGCTGAGTGAGTAAGCGCTCTACTTTTGCATCGCTGCTCCAATATAACCAACCGCTCAAAAATGCCGATAGAACCAGTAAGATAATCGATACTTTTAATTTCATGTTACTTACCACCGTTACAAATGTCGTTTACATCCGACTGGTTTGCGTAAATTCTTAGGGTTACATTTTCGCTCGAGTAATCTTGCGGGTGAATGTAGTTGAGGGCAAGGTTATTGGTTTGTCCTCCTGTAGCGATCACTTCAGCCGGCTTTAACACACCAGTGTGACTCGTGTTGTAACTTAATACACACTTTTCTATTGCTGGCAGCCAACTGCTGAGGTCTGGGTGGTTAACCGGTGATTGAACCTTTACACCATCCACTTCAGTCAAAACCGTGAACTCGGACTCCACCGGGGTAGTAAACGTTAAAACGAGAATCGGCATGATGAAAGCGGCAAGCAGTAACCAAAATGTTAACCATTTATTGGTGCTTTTAGCCGGAGCTACAACAGGAGCGGTTGCTGGTTCTACTGCCACTTTAGTTTGTTGAACTTTTGTAATTGGCTCAGGTTCAAATGTGTCAGTGATTGCTTGTTCAGTCGCTGCAGGCGTTGCAAACGTTAGGATAGGTTCAACGTCATTTTCTGCAATTTCAGCGGCTACTGGCTGATCATTTGATGACAGTGGCGCAGAGCGCTCAACGGTCGCAATAAATTGGTAACCGCGCTTCGGTACTGTCTTTACGAATTCAGGAGATTTAGTCGAGTCTTTGAGCATCTTTCTCAGAGTCGATACGGCTTGCGTTAAGCTTGAGTCATCCACCTCAAAGCCTTGGTCTCGCCAAACATACTCATGCAATTCATTACGAGTGATAACTTCATTAGGCCTTTCTGACAGCATCAAGAGAATGCGGCTTTCATTGCTACCAAGACGTACGACTTCACCGTCGCTCATTTGATCGACAAGTGAATTGCTGTTTGGGTCGAATACGAACCGTTGTGCGAGAATAAACTTTGTGCCGATATTACTCATTGAATTCTTCTATTTTGGATTGTTTTGGGGGGCGAAATAGACAAATCTCAGGTGAAGTTCCGTTAATTCTTCACCAAATCATGGCTTATTTTATGTTCTTTTATATTTATCAGGCTCAAGGATAATAAAAACAGATAAAAAAAACAGTGTTTTTATGATTTTTGACCTTGAATTTACATTTGTCATCCTCATGTTAATGAACAGAAGAGTGGCATCAAGTGTTACGCCCCTATGATTATTCAACATAAAGTATAGATGTTTTGGAGTAAAAATGAGCGAAACGGCAACGCAAAATAAAGAGACTCGTGGCTTTCAATCTGAAGTAAAACAACTACTTCATCTAATGATTCACTCACTGTATTCAAATAAAGAAATCTTTCTACGTGAGCTGATCTCTAACGCATCTGACGCGGCTGATAAGCTTCGTTTTCAAGCTCTATCGAACGGTGACCTTTACCAAGGTGATGCAGATCTAGGTGTAAAACTTTCTTTCAACGCGGAAGCAAACACGTTAACCATTTCTGATAACGGTATCGGTATGAGCCGCGACAACGTTATTGAGCATTTAGGTACGATTGCTAAGTCAGGCACTGCAGACTTTTTCTCAAAGCTGTCTGAAGACCAAAGCAAAGACTCTCAACTGATTGGTCAATTTGGTGTGGGTTTCTATTCTGCATTCATCGTCGCAGACGCGGTAACGGTTCGCACACGTGCAGCTGGCCTGCCGAACAATGAAGCTGTTCAGTGGCACTCTGCAGGTGAAGGCGATTACACAATCGAAGATATCACTAAAGAGTCTCGTGGTACTGACATCGTTCTGCACATGCGTGAAGACGGTAAAGAGTTCTTAAATGAGTGGCGTCTGCGTGAAGTGATTGGTAAATATTCTGACCACATCGGTATTCCTGTTTCTATCTTCACAGCAGTGAAAGATGACGAAGGTAAAGACACCGAAGAGAAACATTGGGAACAGATCAATAAGGCACAAGCGCTTTGGACTCGCAACAAATCTGATATCGAGAAAGAAGAGTACCAAGAGTTTTACAAGCACGTATCTCACGACTTTGCTGATCCACTAACCTGGAGCCACAACAAGGTTGAAGGTAAGAACGATTACACAAGCCTGCTTTACATCCCAGCGAAAGCACCTTGGGACATGATGAACCGTGACCACAAGAGTGGCTTGAAACTCTACGTGCAGCGTGTATTCATCATGGATGACGCAGAGCAGTTCATGCCATCTTACATGCGTTTCGTTCGTGGCTTGATTGACTCAAACGATCTGCCATTGAACGTGTCTCGTGAAATCCTGCAAGACAACAAGGTAACTCAGTCTCTTCGTGGCGCATGTACCAAGCGTGTACTGACTATGCTTGAGCGCATGGCGAAGAATGACAATGATAAGTACCTAGAGTTTTGGAAAGAGTTCGGCCTAGTATTGAAAGAAGGCCCGGCTGAAGATATGGCGAACAAAGAGAAGATCGCTGGTCTACTTCGTTTCTCGTCAACGGAAGTGGATTCTGCTGAACAAACCATCAGCCTAGAATCTTACGTTGAGCGCATGAAAGAAGGCCAAGATAAGATTTACTACCTGACAGCAGATAGCTACGCTGCCGCTAAGAACAGCCCACACTTGGAGCAGTTCAAAGCTAAAGGTATTGAAGTGGTTCTGATGTACGATCGTATTGATGAGTACGTAATGAACTACCTGACTGACTTCGACGGTAAACAGTTCCAATCGATCACTAAAGCAGGCTTAGACCTAAGCAAGTTTGAAGGTGAAGAAGAGAAAGAGAAGCAAAAAGAGACAGAAGAAGAGTTCAAATCTGTTGTTGAGCGTACTCAATCTTACCTAGGTGGTCGTGTTAAAGAAGTTCGTACGACCTTCAAGCTAGCAACGACACCTGCGGTTGTTGTGACTGACGACTTCGAAATGGGCACGCAAATGGCGAAGCTTCTTGAAGCTGCGGGTCAAGCGGCACCGGAAGTGAAGTACATCTTCGAGATTAACCCTGAGCACGCACTGGTTAAACAGATGGCTGACGAAGCAGACGAGCAAGCGTTTGGTCGTTGGGTTGAGTTGCTACTTGGTCAAGCGATGCTGGCTGAAAAGGGCTCAATGGAAGATCCGTCACAATTCTTGGGTGCAATCAACGAGCTACTAACAAAGCGTTAGTCTTTCGACTTTAGGTTAAGCCAAAAATTGTAATAAAAAGCTCGCAAATGCGGGCTTTTTTTATGAACGTCGCTGAAAATCTATTAAACGTGGTCAACGTCACCGTTATCGTCACAACAAATGTTGCCGATACATTCTTTAGTCGTAAATTCAGCCAAATTGAATATTAATGTGATAGAATGCTCGACCTAATCAGCTGGAGCTAGGAACCAATTCCTTCCAGTTGTATGATTTTTAAACGTTATACCGAAACTTACCGTTTTGCTTCTGTTTACAGTTTTGCTTAACCTCAGCTGTTACCTAACTTTTCCTGTTTATCTTAAATATGAACGAGGAAGGTGGGATAGTGAGCTTCGGTATAAATCATAATTTTATAAGAGGATTAAACATGCGCATCATTCTTCTAGGTGCTCCTGGCGCGGGTAAAGGTACTCAAGCTAACTTCATCATGAACAAATTTGGTATCCCTCAAATTTCAACTGGTGACATGCTACGTGCTGCTATCAAAGCGGGTACTGAGCTTGGTAAGCAAGCAAAATCAGTAATCGACGCTGGTCAGCTAGTTTCTGATGAAATTATCCTTGGTCTTATCAAAGAGCGTATCGCTCAAGATGACTGTGAGAAAGGTTTCCTACTAGACGGTTTCCCACGCACAATCCCACAAGCTGATGGCCTAAAAGAAATGGGCATCGCTGTTGATTACGTTGTTGAATTCGACGTAGCTGACGATGTGATTGTTGAGCGTATGGCTGGTCGTCGTGCTCACCTTCCTTCTGGTCGTACATACCACAATGTGTACAACCCACCTAAAGAAGAAGGTAAAGATGACGTAACTGGTGAAGAGCTAGTTGTACGTGATGACGACAAAGAAGAAACAGTTCGTGCACGTCTAGGTGTATACCACGATCAAACAGCTCCGCTAATCTCTTACTACGGTAAAGAAGCTGAAGCAGGTAACACTCAGTACCTTAAGTTTGACGGTACTAAGCAAGTTGCTGAAGTTAGTGCAGAACTTGAGAAAGCACTAGCATAATTGGCTAACAGCCAGTTTTAGAATTTGATATATTGGAAGCGACCTTAAGGGTCGCTTTTTTTGTTTCAATTTTTAGTACGATACCAATCTAGATAATTCGATTACACATCGTTCAAGACGAAACCGTTTTTGATGAAGGTGGCTCACAATCGAAAGTAGATGTTGTGATATCCCGTTTAAAGAATGATTATTCAGACATTTAGTGGGAAGCAATGATCTTAAACTTATGCAGATTAGTATATTACTTTCCAGAAAATCACATATTGGTCTCAGGTATCTATGGAAAATAATAAAAAGCAGGGCGTTTTACTGGTGAACTTAGGTACGCCAGATTCTGCGACCCCAGCTGGCGTTCGTCGATTTTTGAGTGAGTTCTTGCACGACAAGCGAGTAGTGAACCTAACTCGTTGGCTTTGGTGCCCAATCTTGCACGGGGTGATTTTACCGATTCGAGCACCCAAAGTAGCCAAGTTGTATCAATCTGTCTGGATGGATGAAGGCTCACCACTGCTTGTGTATTCTCAAAGACAAGCTGAAAAGCTCCAGAAGAAACTAGAGATGCCGGTTGCACTGGGTATGACCTACGGCAACCCAAGCATTAAGAAGGGCGTCGAGCAACTGATGGAGCAGGGCGTTGAAGACATCATCGTATTGCCTTTATATCCTCAGTACTCTGGCACAACCACAGCGGCAGTTTCTGATGGTTTAACCAAAGCCTTTAAACAGATGCCAGTTATCCCAAGCTATCGCTTTATTCGTGACTACTACTCACACCCTAGCTATGCCAAAGCATTGGCTGAAAGCGTTCGTAGCCATTGGGAACAAAATGGCAGAGCCGATCACTTGGTTTGTTCGTTCCACGGTATTCCGAAGCGCTTAGCTGATGAAGGCGATATCTACCCACAGCATTGTGAAGCAACGACAAAGCTGCTTGCTGCTGAGCTAGGTTTATCTGAAGAAGACATCACCATGACCTACCAATCGCGATTTGGTCGAGAGGAGTGGTTGAAGCCATACACTGACGAGACACTTGAGTCACTGCCGAGTAAAGGCATCAAGAAGATCGACATCATGGCACCTGCCTTTTCGGTTGACTGTTTGGAAACGTTGGAAGAGATTTCAGACCAGTGTAAAGAGACGTTCATTGACGCTGGTGGTTCGGACTTTAGCTACATTATGTGTCTGAACGACAGAGACTCACACATCGACATGATGGCTGAACTAGTGGCGCTTCATCGCTAACTGATATGGCGATTGAATAGATAACAAAAGGGCTGCTCATTGAGCAGCCCTTTTTGATCTTGATGTTTCTTCTTGAAATCGATCTAGCTATTAAGCGACCGAAGTTTCTGCTTTTGGTTCTGCTTCAAGCGTCATGTTGGTTTCTACACCATGCATCCATGATACAAGCTTACCAGCACAAAGCAGCAGTAATATGGCACTCACCGTTGCTGTGATAGCAATACCACTGAAGATTGACATAGCACCAAGCTCACCAACGTGAGAACCGACCAGGCCTGCCACGTAGTTTGCCACCGCATTGAAGCCAAACCATGCACCCATCATCAATGATGCTAGGCGAAGCGGAGCTAACTTAGTGACCAACGACAGGCCAATAGGCGATAGACAAAGCTCACCAAGGGTATGGAAGAAGAAAGCACCGACTAGCCATAGCATTGATGTTTTCACGGTTAGGTCACCGCCTTGCTCCATTACCGCGCCCATCATGCACACAAAGCCCAGTGCTAAGAAGAACAATGCCATTGCAAACTTAACAGGAGAGTTGGGTTCACGCTTACCCAGTTTCACCCAGAACGCAGCAATGATTGGAGCAAGTGTAATGATGAAGAATGGGTTCAAAGATTGGAACCACGCAGCAGGAACTTCAAAGCCACCAATCATACGGTCAGTATATTGTTGAGTGTAGATGTTCATTAGGCCGCCAGCTTGTTCAAAGCCCGCCCAGAAAACAATCACGAACAGACCCATGATAAGAATCACTTTTAGTCTGTCGAACTCTTCTTTGGTCAGTGGCGCTTTTTCTTTAGATTTGTTTAGTGCTTTCGCTCTTGCAGCAGCAGGTACAGAACCGATGTTGCCCAACCAAGACTGAGCCATTGTCACTTGCATGATCAAGCTAATAACCATACCAATACCAGCGGCTAGGAAACCTGCTTTCCAACCGAATGAATCGACAGCAGCACCTGAAATTAAGCCACCAAGCAGCGCACCTAAGTTGATGCCCATGTAGAAAATGGTGAAAGCACCGTCACGGCGGTTATCGCCTTCTTGGTACAGATCGCCAACCATGGTTGAGATGTTCGGCTTAAACATACCGTTACCACTGATTAGCAGAGCTAAGCCAAGGTACAGCGCGTTCACTTGGTCTAAACCGATGAAGCCGTTAGGTAGAGCCAGTGTAAATTGGCCAAGTGCCATCAATACACCGCCAATCATAATTGATTTACGCTGACCTAGGTAGTTATCGGCAATCCAGCCACCAATTAATGGTGTGATGTAGACTAAGCCGGTGTAAATACCGTAGAGATCGATTGCGTCTTTCGTTGACCAACCCAGTCCACCGTTGAGGGTAGTGTCAGTCAAAAATAAGACAAGGATGGCACGCATCGCATAGTAAGAGAAACGTTCCCATAGCTCTGTGCTAAAAAGTAGAAATAGGCCTCTAGGGTGGCCAAAGATGTTGTGGTTGCTTGGCATAAGTTTTACTAATTTTAGGTATTAAAAGATTTTATAGTCATTCATGTATACACAGTGGGATAAAAGTCTGCAATAGACTTATTTTATGGTCACGACAACTTGGTTTAACTAAGATGTTGATATTAAATATCTTTATTTTTAATGTTGCCCATTTTAGATGTGCTGCAAACTAATTTTCCAGATTTGAGTTGGTTGGTTAATAACCTTCATTAAAGTTGTGTTGAATTAAAATCTTTAGATATATTGCTCTGGTGTATCATTTTGAGTTTGAAGGGAGTGGCATGCGCATTAGGTGGGGCATACATATGCTTACAACAATGAGTCTTTTGATCTCTAAATGATCTCTGTACAATGCTTAACCACTCCGACACCTATAACTTTTTGTTGATAAATTGGTCTGCTACGCATTATTTTTCGTTAGCAACGATTCATTTTATTAATGGCGATTCAACCGTTTTAGGCATGTGGTAAAATATCTAAAAATATAAAATGGCTAGTTAAATGAAACGTTGGTATTTGCTTTACTGTAAGCGTGGTGATCAAAAACGCGCTCAGCAGCACTTAGAGAATCAGGGGGTAGAGTGCTTTTACCCTCAAATAGAAGTCAAAAAGGTGGTGAGAGGGAAAGAAAAGCAGGTCAAAGAACCGCTGTTTCCGTCTTACATCTTTGTTCGCTTCGATTATGAGCAAGGTCCTAGCTTCACGACCGTTCGTTCAACACGTGGCGTTGTGGACTTTATTAAGTTCGGTTCACTGCCGCACGAGGTCCAAGGAGACTTGGTGTTTGAACTTAAAGAGTTTGAGAAGTGCTGCAGTAACGAAGTGGAAGATTGTTGTGTTGAGTTTGAATCTGGACAGGTAGTTAAGATTCAGAGTGGCCAATTTGCTGGGGTTGAAGCTATTTTCGATCAGAAAGACGGTGAGGCTCGATCGATTATGCTGGTGAAAATGATCAGCCAAGTCGTTCCAATCAGTATTGAGAACGAAGCACTACAAGCTCGCGCGTAACTGCAGTAATAAAAATAGGCTTAAAACAAAAGGCGCATAACGCGCCTTTTTTAGTCTTTAGGATTTGTTCAAAACGCTCTAAGCGTTGTAAGCATCGTTGTGAACGGCTTGTACTGCACGTCCAGATGGGTCGACACAGTTTTTGAATGACTCATCCCACTCAATCGCTTTCGCTGATGAGCAAGCAACTGAAGGACCACCAGGCACACATTCTGCCGCTGATTCTAGAGGGAATAGCTCCTCAAAGATTTCACGGTAAGCATAACCTTCTTTTGTTGTTGGCGTGTTGTAAGGGAAACGGAACTTAGCAGCTTCCATTTGTTGATCCGTTACTTTTGCTTCAGCCGTTGCTTTCAATGTATCAATCCAATCGTAGCCAACACCATCAGAGAACTGCTCTTTTTGACGCCATGCGATTGAATCTGGTAGGTAGTCTTCAAAACACTCACGCAGGATGTGCTTCTCCATCTTACCGTTACCACACATCTTATCTTCAGGGTTCAGACGCATTGCGACATCGATGAACTCTTTATCCAAGAATGGTACACGGCCTTCAACCCCCCATGCCGCTAGCGATTTGTTTGCACGAGCACAGTCGAACATGCTTAGAGCAAGCAGCTTACGTACTGTCTCTTCGTGGAACTCTTTCGCGTTTGGCGCTTTATGGAAGTAAAGGTAGCCACCAAAGATTTCATCAGCACCTTCACCAGACAGTACCATTTTGATGCCCATTGCTTTGATCTTACGAGCAAGCAAGTACATTGGCGTTGATGCACGAATCGTCGTTACATCGTAAGTCTCGATGTGGTAGATAACATCACGGATGGCATCTAAGCCTTCCTGAATAGTGTAAGTCATCTCGTGGTGAACAGTACCGATCTTGTCCGCAACTTCACGAGCAGCGATAAGATCTGGCGCGCCTTCAAGGCCAACAGCGAATGAGTGCAGTTGTGGCCACCAAGCTTCAGATTGCTCATCATCTTCGATACGCATCGCAGCAAAGCGTTTAGCAACGGCAGAAGTAATTGATGAATCAAGGCCACCAGATAGAAGTACACCGTAAGGAACGTCAGTCATTAGTTGACGTTTAACAGCTGCTTCTAGCGCTTCAGTCAGTTCTTCTTTGCTTGTGCTGTTGCCTTGTACCGCAGCGTACTCGTTCCAATCGCGGATGTAGTAGCGTTGAGGTTCAGCATCTTTCGAAGAGTAGAAGCTACCTGGAGGGAATTCACTGATCGTCTTACATACTTCAACCAATGCTTTCATCTCTGAAGCCACGTAGTAGTTGCCGTGCTCATCGTAACCTTGGTAAAGCGGGATGATACCAATATGGTCGCGGCCCACTAGGTACTCGTCTTTCTCTTCGTCGTATAAAACGAATGCGAAAATACCGTTAAGCTCTTCTAGAAGGTCTGCACCCATCTCTTGGTATAGCGCTAGGATAACTTCACAGTCAGAATCAGTCTGGAACTGGTACTTATCTTCATAGCGTGCACGAAGTTCTTTGTGGTTATAAATTTCACCGTTTACTGCAAGAATGTGCTTTTTGTCTTGACTGTATAGTGGTTGAGCACCACTGTTCAAGCCAACAATAGCAAGACGTTCATGAGCAAGGATTGCTTTTTCACCAGCATAGATACCAGACCAGTCTGGACCACGGTGACGAAGCTTCTTAGACATTTCTAAAGCAATAGGGCGAAGTGCTGCGGCATCACTTTTAATGTCGAGAATGCCAAATACTGAACACATAGAACTTCCTTTTAAATAATTTCCAAATCAACTGCATTCAATTTGCCATTCTGGCTAAAAAAAGCAACCGGATGTGAGCAAAAAAATAATATAAAGGGTGTTCTGTTAGAAATTATCTAATTTTTATGTGCTTTTGGTGTGTGATGTTTAATTGCGGTTGGTTTTTTAAACAAAAACCTCTCAAAAGTGCGAAAAATAGGCAGTTTTGAGAGGTTTAGTTGAACACTGTCTAATACTAGATTTTATTGATATTTGGATTTAACTGTTCGCAAACGTGGCGAGCAAAACCACTACCAGCCTCGCTGTAAATGTTAAATGCCGCATCAACGCCATTCTCTTTCAGTGTTTCGAGTTGATCGGGATATTCAGCAATAGCCGCAATTTGGCCTTTAAAGTTACGTGACTTTAATTGTTCTAAAGCGGTTTGATTACCTTGGTGGTGAGGCATTGCCAAAATCACCAGCTTTACGTTTGCTGTATCTAGAATTCGCTCCCAGAAATCTGGGTCAGTCGCGTCGCCAGAAATCACGTTTCTGCCTTGGCTTCTGTGGTTGTGCGCGGCTTCTTCACGCACTTCTACACCTAGGCTGACCTTGCCATAGCGAGTACGTAATTCGTCATAAGCACCGGTACCAATTCGGCCCATACCTAGAATAAGCACTTGGGCACGACCAGGGTCAATTCGCTTATCACGTCGGTGAAGCTTTTCTGACGCATGCTCTTTTAGCCATTTACCTGACTGCTGATAAAGCTTATGACCAGCTCGGTTTAAAGGAGCAGCGATTAGAAAAGACAGTGAAACTGCAATGGCAACGGCAACTAAGATATCACCCGACATCCAACCCATCTTGAAGGCGAGACCACCAACGATGAGGCCAAACTCGCTATAGTTAAACAGTGATAGCGAGGCAAGTAGAGACGTTCGAACACGGAACTTGAAGCGGTTGAGTACCAAGAAGTAGAGAACACCTTTCACAGGCAGCATCAGCAAGAACAAGATTGCGAGCATAAAGCCTTGAATGGTTGGTTGCTCTGACAGACCAATATTCAAGAAGAAACAGACAAGGAAAAGTTCTTTAAGGTTAAACAGCGACTTTGATAATTCTGAGGCTTTTGGGTGACCAGCAAGTAACATACCTAGAACAAGAGCCCCCAAATCTGGTTTCACACCAACCAAATGGAATAAACCAGCACCGACGACTAATGCGAAGAAGATGCCGGAAAGAACCAGCATCTCACCGTGACCAACCCAATCGAGCACTTTGTAGAACAGTGGGCGTAATAAGGGTAGGGCAAACAGAGCAATTGCATACCACTCAGGTATTTTGCCCGTAGAAGCCGTTAAGAATACTACGGCGAAGATATCCTGCATGACCAAGATACCAATCGCTAACGTTCCGTAGGTCGCATTCATTTCGCCTTTCTCTTGCAGAGTCTTAACCGCAAATACAGTACTAGAGAATGAAAGAGCAAAACCGAGCAGAACGATCTGTTCTACCGACATGGCAGCTAGCGATGAAATACCTAAGAACTTAAAGCCAAACAGGGCGACGGCGAAAAACAGAGTGGACAAAAGGTTGTGGATTGTCGCGCCAGCCCAGATCTCTTTAGAGAGTAGGGTTTTGATATCGAGCTTTAAGCCGATAGTAAATAGAAGCAGCGTGACACCAAGGTCAGCTAAAGTAATGATGGTGTCATTGGTTTCAAAGCCAAAGGCAAAAAGCCCAAAGCCTGCAACCAAAAAACCAACTAATGGGGGAAGGTGACACTTTAAAGCAATAAATCCTGCGATAAACGCAGTGGATATTAATATAAGTTCCATAACTTGTTGTTGTAGTTCCCTAGCTTAAAAAAACGGGCCGTGTTTATACAAACACGGCCCGCGGAAAATCAGAATTGTTTTCTCTAGTCTTCGAGAAGCTTCTGCAGTAACACGCCGTTAAGCATGGCGCGCTTAATCATAGCAAAAGCTCCCATCGTAGGATGTTTATCGATCTGTGATGCTACAATAGGCAGGCCGCTATGGAAAGTCGTTAACGACTGATTCTCTACATTGCGCTTAATTGCAGGAAAAACAATCTCTTGTGCCTTGGTAATATCACCAGCAATGATAACTTTTTGAGGGTTAAATAAGTTAATCGTCATCGCGATAGCCTTACCTAACTGGTTTCCTACTCGAACTAAGCTTTGCTTGGCTAGCTCATCACCATTAATCGCGTGGTCACAAACGTCTTGAATCGTAATATGCTCAAGCTCTGTTAAAGAAGACTCATAGCCTTGTTTAATCAGCTTCTGCACGCGTTCAACGATAGCTGGGTTTGCCGCTACTGTTTCAAGACAGCCGAAGTTACCACATTGGCATTGCTCGCCTAGCGGATCAATTTGGATATGACCAATTTCACCCACATTACGGTTATGACCTAGGAAAACCTGACCATTAACGATAATACCTGCACCTGTACCACGGTGAACACTGACCAAAATAGAATCTTGGCTATCTTTACTTGCACCGAAGTAGTGCTCAGCAAGCGCCATTCCACGAACATCGTTACCAACAAAACAAGCAACATGGAATGTATCGCGAATAATGTCGCTTAATGCGAGGTTATCGATGTCGGTATTCGGCATGTACTCAACAACACCGGTCGTTGGGTTAACCAAGCCTGGAAGCGTGACACCAATAGCAATCAGTTGATCGATCTTTGGTTGATGCTCAGCAATGAAAGCTTTGAGGTTATTGACCAAGCCTTGGGTAAGGTCTGATTGGTCTGAATAATTCAGGTCTTGCTGTTGGAAAGCCAATTCACGACCACCAAGGTCATGCAGGCTTATTTGAATGTAGTCTCGACCCAAACGCACAGCAACAGAATGAAAAGGCTCTACTTCTGTGGTTAGGGAGATAGCGCGTCTACCGCCAGTAGACGCTTGCTGCGCAACCTCTTTAATTAGGCCGCGCTCTAAAAGTTGGCGGGTAATTTTTGTAACACTTGCCGGTGCGAGTTGGCTTACATCAGCCACTTGTATACGACTGATAGGCCCCTGTTGGTCTATAAGTCGGTATACCGCCGCACTGTTTAGTTGTTTAACTAAGTCTACGTTACCTATTTGTCCGCCATTCATACTTAATTGTGCTCGTATTGTCCGTTAACAACAGTCGCTTTAACGTTAAAGTCTCGGTCAAATACAGCTAGGTTTGCAACCATGCCTTTTTTGATTCGACCTAGCTTGCTTTCTACACCGATAGCCGTAGCTGGGTATAGCGTAGCCATGCGAAGAGCTTCGTCTAAAGCGATACCAGCGTGCTCAACTGTATTCTGAACTGCTTCAATCATAGTCAGAGCTGAGCCGCCCAGTGTGCCGTTTTCATCAACACACTTACCATCACGGTAATATACTTTCTTACCGACAAAAATAAAGTATTCCATGTCAGCACCTGCAGGAGCTGTGGCATCCGTCACTAATACCAACTTTTCTCCCTTGATTTTATGCGCAATTCTGATGTTTGCGTAATCAACGTGGAAGCCATCGGCAATAATGCCAGCGTAAACCTCAGGAGTATCGTAAATCGCGCCAACAACGCCAGGCTCACGACCAACCATCGGCGTCATTGCATTGAACAGGTGAGTGGCGAACGTGATACCAGATTCGAAACCTTGACGCGCTTCTGCGTAAGTTGCGTTGGTGTGGCCGATAGAAACGACAACGCCAGCTTTGTGCAGGCGTTCGATGTGTTCAGGGTCGTTATGCTCTGGAGCCAATGTTACTTTTGCAACAAGGTCACGGTTCTCACAGATAAGCTCAATCATTTCGTTGTCAGATTTACGAATGTGATCGACGCTATGGATGCCTTTTTTCGCAACGTTTAGGTAAGGGCCTTCAAGGTGCAGACCTAAAGATTGGTTTTGGTACTGGTTATGGTATTCACGAGCTGCCGTAATAACCGCACGCATATCTTCGTCTGAAGAGGTGATAAGCGTTGGTAGGAAGCTAGTACAGCCAGATTTCAGGTTTGCTTTGTGCATGATCTGCATGGTTTCTGCAGTGATCTCATCGTTAAGCATTACACCGCCACAACCATTCAGTTGTAGGTCAATGAAACCTGGGCTTAGGTTTGCTCCGTCTAGGTCGCGAAGCTCGATTCCTTCTGGCAATTCAGAGATAGGACAGACTTTTTTGATCAGTTCGTTTTCGATTACAACAGCATGATCGGTTAGAACATCACTACCAGTGTAAATTTTACAGTTACTTAGCGCGTACATAGTCAGCTAATCCTTATTTCGTGAGATCTTTTAAATTCGTTCGTTACCTAAATGCGGACTTAGTTTGCGAGCATCATTTACGTAACGATTTATCTTTTATGGGCAAACGGCTTCAAAATGAGAAGCGATTTAAGTTGTTGAAAAAAATATGAACAATTGATTTTTATTATACATTTAGGTCCATCAACAATGATTATTCACGGTGCTCTATAAGCCCGGAGTTACCATCTTTTTGCCTAATGATTAGATTTGGATTTTATCCATAAATGTTCATTTTTTTGAATGATAAAATAAGTTTTATGATCTCGCTAGCAAAAACCTCTGGATTTGGTGAAAACTGGTGATTAGGATCACAAATGGTAAGGTTTTAATTTGCGGAGCAAAATTAATTGAATACACTGAATAGGACTAAATTGAGCGACTAAAATAAGTTTCTCAAACGAATTCTAAAAAATCCTATAGGGGGAAACAACTGGTGAATATTCTAGGATATGCGCAGAAGCTTGGTAAGGCGTTAATGCTACCAATCGCAACGCTTCCGATTGCGGCATTGCTGCTACGTCTGGGTCAACCAGACTTACTCGATATCGCATTCATGGCATCTGCTGGTAACGCAATCTTCAGTCAACTACCATTATTGTTTGGTTTGGGTATAGCTATTGGTCTTTCTAAAGACGGTAACGGCGCAGCAGGTCTTGCTGGTGCAGTTGCTTACTTTGTTCTGACAGCAACCGCAACAAACATCGATGCTAGTGTAAATATGTCATTCTTCGGCGGTATCTTTGCAGGTATCATCGCAGGTCACTCTTACAATGCATTCCACGCGACTCGTCTTCCAGAGTGGCTAGCATTCTTCTCTGGCAAACGTCTAGTTCCTATTATGGCTGGTCTATTTGCTCTAGTTGCTGGCGCAATCTTTGGTGTTGTATGGCCTGCTGTTCAATCTGGTCTAGATGCACTTGCTCACGCAGTTTCAACGTCTGGCGCTATCGGTCAATTTGTTTACGGTACTCTTAACCGTGCACTTATCCCAGTAGGTCTACACCATGTACTGAACTCGTACTTCTGGTTCGGTATGGGCTCTTGTCAAGAGATCGTAGTTGCTGCAGAAGGCTTCTCTCAACTTTGTGTTGACCCTGCACTAGCTAAAACTTTAGTTGTTGGTCAAGAGTACACATTTGAATTTGCTAACTCAGTTAACCCAGAAATTGTTGCAACTGTTAAAGAAGTAACTGAAACAGTTAAATCTGGCGACCTACACCGTTTCTTCGGCGGCGATAAAGGCGCTGGCGTATTCATGAACGGTTTCTTCCCAGTAATGATGTTCGGTCTACCAGGTGCTGCACTTGCAATGTACCTAGCTGCTCCTGCTGAAAAACGTAGCCAAGTTGGTGGCGCACTATTCTCAGTTGCATTCTGTTCATTCCTAACAGGTATCACAGAGCCGCTAGAATTCATGTTCGTATTCCTAGCTCCTGCTCTATACGCAATGCACGCTGTATTTACAGGTTTGTCTCTAGTAGTTGCTAACATGTTTGGTACTCTGCACGGTTTCGGTTTCTCTGCTGGTCTTATCGACTTCGTATTGAACTGGGGTCTAGCAACTAAACCATTCGTACTACTACTAATCGGTCTTGGCTTCGGTGCTCTATACTTCTTCACTTTCTCTTTCGCAATCCGCGCTTTCAACTTGAAATCGCCAGGTCGTGAAGATGATGACGAAGCTGTTGCAGCTCCTGCTGGCGACGCACCAAAGGGCGACCTTGCACGTCAATACCTGAAAGCTCTAGGTGGTCACGACAACCTAACTTCAATCGACGCTTGTATCACTCGTCTACGTCTAACTCTTAAAGACCGCTCTGTTGCAGATGAAGTTGTTCTTAAGAAACTTGGTGCTAAAGGTGTGGTTAAACTAGGTGAAAACAACCTACAGGTTATCCTAGGCCCACTAGCTGAAATCGTAGCTGGCGAAATGAAAGCTATTGGTGCAGGCGAAGACCTATCTGATGTAAAACTTCCACAGTAAGGGAAGTACTTAGTTAAGACGTAAAGTTACTCTTAAGTAAGTGTCAAATTGAAAGCCTCCCACATGGGAGGCTTTTTTGTGCCTGCAGTTTAAGACCAGCGAACACGGTTCGTTCTATTCTTCATCGAATAGCAGAAATAATCGCAATTAACGGACGGTTCTTATTGTGCAAAGGCTAAGAATTGTGGATGATTAGCAACAATGATCTTTCTATCTTTGACTGGCGCTATAAGCGACCGTTTTCTTGGGGACGAAAGATAACTTTCTCTGACAATACTAAATACATAGAGGTGCTATAGATGAGTGAAGCTGAGGCTCGTCCATCGAATTTCATTCGCCAAATTATTGATAAAGATTTAGCGGATGGTACACACAGTAGCGTGCATACTCGTTTCCCGCCGGAGCCAAATGGCTACCTGCACATTGGTCACGCTAAATCTATTTGCTTGAACTTTGGTATTGCTCAGGACTACCAGGGACAATGTAATCTTCGTTTCGATGATACAAACCCTGAAAAAGAAGACGTTGAATACGTTGAGTCAATTAAGAATGATGTAAGCTGGTTAGGCTTCGAATGGTCTGGTGATATTTGTTACTCATCAAACTACTTCGATACGCTTTACGCTTATGCTGTGGAATTAATTAATAAAGGCTTAGCGTATGTTGACGAGCTAAGTCCTGATCAAATCCGTGAGTACCGTGGCACGCTAAAAGAGCCTGGTAAAGCGAGCCCATACCGTGACCGCAGCCCTGAAGAGAACCTAGCGTTGTTTGAAAAAATGCGTGACGGTGGCTTTGAAGAAGGTAAAGCGTGTCTACGTGCTAAGATCGACATGAGCTCTTCGTTCATGGTTATGCGCGATCCTGTTATCTACCGTGTTCGTTTTGCTCACCACCATCAAACGGCTGACAAGTGGTGCATTTACCCAATGTACGACTTTACTCACTGTATCTCTGATGCGCTGGAAGGTATTACGCACTCTATCTGTACGCTTGAATTCCAAGATAACCGTCGTTTGTACGATTGGGTTCTAGATAACATCACGATTGACTGCCAACCTCGTCAGTACGAGTTTAGCCGCCTGAATCTTGAATATACAGTGATGTCTAAGCGTAAGCTGAACCAACTTGTGGTTGAAAACCTAGTTCAAGGTTGGGATGACCCACGCATGCCTACTATTTCTGGCCTACGTCGTCGTGGTTTTACTTCAAGCTCGATTCGTGAATTCTGTAAGCGTATTGGTGTAACTAAGCAAGAGAACATGATTGAGTTCGGTTCACTTGAATCTTGCATCCGTGATGATCTGAACGAAAATGCACCTCGTGCAATGGCTGTTCTGGATCCAGTTAAGATCGTTATCGAAAACTACGAAGCAGATACAGTAGAAACGCTAACGGTTGCAAACCACCCGAACAAGCCAGAAATGGGTACTCGTGAAGTTCCATTTACACGCGAAGTTTGGATCGAACGTGACGACTTCCGTGAAGAAGCAAACAAAAAGTACAAGCGTTTGGTTCTAGGTAAAGAAGTTCGCCTGCGTGGTGCTTACGTGATCAAAGCTGAACGTATCGAAAAAGATGCAGAAGGCAACATTACGACTATCTTCTGTTCTTACGACAATGAAACATTGGGTAAGAACCCTGCAGATGGCCGCAAAGTGAAAGGCGTTATCCACTGGGTATCTGCTGATAAAGCACTGCCTGCTGAGATTCGTTTGTACGATCGTCTATTCACAGTGCCAAACCCAGCCGCTGCTGATGACTTCGCTGCAACGCTAAACCCTGAATCTCTTGTTACGCTAAATGGTTTTGTTGAACCTAGCTTAGCAGAAGGTGTGGCAGAGCAAGCGTACCAGTTTGAACGTACAGGTTACTTCTGTGTGGATTCGAAAGACTCTAAAGCAGATGCACTAGTCTTCAACCGCACGGTTGGTCTACGTGACACATGGGGTAAAACTGAAGCTTAATGCTTGAGTATTTAGTTTGTTAAAAACGACCCAATAAAAAACCGGCTTAGAGCCGGTTTTTTTGTGTCTTAAATTTGATTACCAAGGTGTTTCTAGTGACCAACTAGCGTTTTAAGCACTAGAGCCAGAGTTTTAGGGATTATTAGGGTCTTGTTGGGTTACTTCACCCGTGCGTGAGTTGTACCAGAAAACATAACCTGCATTACCAGGATCGCTGTCGAAATCGACTCCAGTGTAGATGAAGTAGCAAAGCGCGAGTTTGTTTTGAGGAGTACCGTCTTTGGCAACAAAACTATGGTTTTGACGGCGGGTAATAAAATCAAAATTGTTGGACTGGTTCGGGTCTGTAGTAGCGGTCAGGTCGGTTGTCATAATGGCATTCCATATTGACACACACCCTTGGTCACCTTGACCTATGTTGTAAGGCTGCCCCATAGGGTTGCCTTTATCGACGCCGAGTGGGTAGCCGACGTCATTTATGTCCAATTGAGCATTGCCGTCTCCGTCTTCCCCAAAACCTGGCATGTCATTCATTTCAGCGTTGCCGCCGCCGCTGACCAGCCATTTACTGTGAGCAAACGTGATCGCAGTTTGAAATTGAGATTGAGCAGCGTCAAACAGAGCGATACGGCCATCGGTTTGAATGTTAAGAAAACGGGGAAGGGCAACAATAGCAAGCACTGCAATAATCACCACAACAACCAACATCTCAATTAAAGTAAAAGCCTTAACTAGCGGGATTTTTTTCATGGATACTTTATGATGCCCTATATAAAAAACGCCGGCCTAAGCCAGCGTTCTGTATTACTACTTCGCTTTATGCGCGTCTGGATTGCCTTTGCAATCTCCGTTAATGCTTTTGCCGTACAAGTACAAACTGTGGTTTGTTAGTTGCACGTTGTAACGCTGAGCAATCTCTTTCTGTCTTTCTTCGATGATGTCATCAGAGAATTCGATCACTTCGCCACAATCTAAACATACAAGGTGGTCGTGGTGGTGCTGTGTAGAAAGTTCAAATACAGACTTGCCGCCTTCGAAGTGGTGACGAGTTACAATGCCAGCGTCATCGAATTGGTTAAGTACTCGATAAACGGTTGCAAGACCGATTTCTTCACCTAGGTCGATCAGCTTCTTATATAAATCTTCAGCACTAATATGTTGGCAGTCTGGCTGTTGTAATACTTCTAAAATTTTGAGCCGTGGAAGGGTCACTTTAAGACCTGCATCTTTTAGCGCTTGATTATTGTCTGACATATACTTTCCTGTTGATGATCTGCAGCAATTAACAGAATTCAATATTAATACCATTATAGTTTAGTCAGGCATAACAATAAACCACGAACTTCAAAGGGTTACTTACTGACATCACAATCTGTTTTGTAAATTGGAAGTATCTCACTTATAGTGGAGGTACGACCAGTCAAGGTGACGGTGTTTCTGATATGAACATGGAATGTTGTTATGAATAAGCAACTCGCAAAAATATATAAACCCAACATTGTAAAATTTGCTCTTAATATTTGGCCTCCCTTTTGGGGAGCGGGTATTCGAATAGCCCACATTAGCACTGACTTTAGGGTTGTTAAGACAGTACTTAAGCTACGCTGGTGGAATAAGAACGCCAATCGTACTCAATATGGCGGCAGTATCTTTTCTCTTACCGATCCCGTTTACTCATTGATGTTAATGGGAATTTTAGGTGAACGATATTATGTTTGGGATAAAGAAGCGAGCATTAACTTCATCAAGCCGGGGCAATCGGACTTGTATGCAGATTTTGAGATAAGGCAAGGGCAGCTTGACGATATCTATCGTCAGACGCAACTCGGTGAAAAGTGTTTCCCCGAATTTATTATTCACGTGAAAGATAAGCAGGGTAATGTGGTTTCAGAAATTCAACGCACCCTCTATGTAAGAAAGAAGCCGCAATTTAGAGATGATGATGAAGCATTAGAGGCTGAGTGCTAATTAATAGATTTTAAATAGCAAAAAACCTCCTATAAGGAGGTTTTTTCATATCTACATAATGGTTATTAACTGTAACAATTAACAACCACTAGAGAATTAGTCTTCTAGCTCTGCTAGGCACATCTCTTCGTGGATTTGTTTAACCCAGTTAGATACGCGCTCATCAGTTAGCTCAGGTTGACGGTCTTCATCGATACATAGACCAACGAATTGGCTGTCATCGCCTTCAACTAAACCTTTCGATGCTTCGAATTCGTAGCCTTCAGTTGATGTGTGACCTAGGATAGTACCGCCTTTCGCTTCAACGATGTCACGGATAGTACCCATAGCATCACAGAAGTATTCTGCGTAATCTTCTTGGTCGCCACAACCAAAGATAGCAACAAGCTTAGTTGAGAAATCAATAGCTTCTAGCTCTGGGAAAAAGTCATCCCAATCACATTGTGCTTCGCCGTAGTACCACGTAGGGATACCAAGCAGCAGTAGATCGAAGTTATCGATATCTTCTTTGCTGCTTTTTGCAATGTCTTGAACGTGAACGAGCTGTTTGCTCAATTGCTTTTGAATCATCTTAGCAACAGCTTCAGTGTTACCTGTATCGCTACCAAAGAAGAGACCTACACTTGCCATAGAATCATTACCTTTCATTTTGTCTGTTGTCGGTGTAATAAAGTTCGGAAGAGAATCGTTAGATCCCAGTTCCTTCCCAGCTTAGTTGGATTATCCCTTTGGCGATAAAACCCGCACAGCCAAGGAAAAGTACTAACCATACGATGCGACGACCAAATGGAGGAACATTTCCCTGCTTGAGAACGTCCTTAATTGCCATACCGATTAAAAAGAAAATCGCGGCAAACAGGAGATCTAAACCAACAGATTCGATGATGTTCATGTAGTCGTAAAGCATGGGAACCTTATATACCAATTTTGCTTGGGCGCACTATATCACTGTTGTGAGATAAAGTTAATCTGCAGTAATTACACAGCTCTCATTTATCTGCACGAAAAAGCGCAGTTAAGCGATGAATTTTCTAATTGCTCTAAGTACTTCTGCTGGTTTTTCAGCATGCAGCCAGTGACCTGTGTTGGCAATGACATGCGCTTTTGCGTTAGAAAATTGCTGCTGAACGGCTGCTTGATGTTCTGCGGTGAGGTAATCTGAATCCCCACCTTTAATGAGCAAGGTTTTGACCGAGGTTTTCTCGATCGGTTCCCAACCAATAATATGTGGGTAGTTGCTCAATAACGAAGCAACATTGAAGCGCCATTCCATGATGCCTTGCTCTGTTTTGAACAAAGATTTGGTTAAAAACTGGCGAACGCCATCGATCTCGATATGTTTTGCGAGAACCTTGAGTGCATCTGAGCGTGAAGTCGGCTCTTCTTCTATCACGGCTTGCAGGCCTGCGAATACGTTGTCGTGGCGACTCTGAGTGTACGCGACCGGAGCCATATCCAAGACAATCAATTTATGCAGCGCAAGATGTTGTGTCAGTGCCATCGCTACTTTGCCACCCATCGAGTGACCAATCACAGTGACGTCTTCTGACTTAAGATCATGCAGCAGTTGAGCCACGTCTTGTGCCATCGCTTGATAGTTATGAGTGTCACTATGGAAGGATTGACCGTGGTTGCGGAGATCGATACTAAGTACCTGATGATCGGCTTTTAGATCCCTAGCGAGCAAGCCAAGGTTGTCCAGATTACCGAATAATCCATGGATCAAAACAATGGTGTGACCCTCACCTTCAATTTTATAGTTGAGCTGTACTGACATTTTTATCTTATTCATGGTGGGTTTGACGTAGAGTATCCGCGCGGATCTCGCTATAATCCCCCAGAGTTTAAACATTGAGATTGTGAAAAGCGAATGAAAACAATTGAGGTTGATGAGGACCTATACCGTTTTATTGCGGGTCAGACAGAACGTATTGGCGAAAGCGCTTCAGATATTCTGCGCCGCTTGTTACAGGTTGATAGCCAAGGCATGGCTCCGATCGAAGAGATCGTTGAGCCAAAAGGTATCGTTGTTAGCAAAGAGGTAGGCTTTACTCCAGAGAAGTTCGATGGCGTTAAAGAAATGCGCTCACTACTAATATCAGATGAGTTTGCATCACTAAAGAAAGCCATTGATCGTTTCATGCTTGTGTTATCAACACTGCATAAAATCGACCCTTTAAGCTTTTCAGAAGCAACTCAAGTAAAAGGCCGTAAGCGCGTTTACTTTGCAGATAACGAAGCGACCTTGCTAGCAAACGGCAACACGACTAAGCCTAAAGCTATTCCACAAAGTCCTTTTTGGGTTATTACTAATAACAATACAAGCCGAAAAAGACAGATGGTTGAGCAGCTTATGAGCCGCATGAATTTCCAAGCAGAATTGATAGAAAAAGTAACAGGTTCAATTTAACGAAATCTGATTTAAACCTCATAATATCCATGGATAAGAAGATATTATGAGGTTTTTTTGTTTTAAAATTTTATATATAAGGATGTCGAAAAATGGCTATGCACCCTCGTGCTGGGCAGAAAGCTCAGCAGGAAGATCTTCATAATATCCCGGCTTTAGTTGCTAACTATTTCTTACAGCAACCGGATGCTACGAACCCAGATCATAAAGTACTTTTCGGTACTTCAGGTCACCGCGGTACAGCAGACAAATCAACATTTAACGAAAACCACATTCTAGCAATTGCACAAGCGGTTGCTGAAGTTCGTGCCGAGCAAGGTACAACTGGCCCTCTTTTCTTAGGTAAAGATACTCACGCTCTATCTGAGCCTGCGTTCTCTACGGTTATCGAAGTGCTTGTAGCGAACGGTGTTGAAGTTATTATTCAAGAAAACAACGGCTTTACTCCAACACCTGGTATCTCGCACGCGATTCTTACGCACAACCTAGTGAATGACAAAAAAGCCGACGGCATTGTTATCACGCCTTCACATAACCCACCTCAAGACGGCGGTATTAAATACAACCCGACACACGGTGGCCCAGCTGAAGCTGAACTGACTCAAGCGATTGAAGACCGTGCGAACGTGATCATTGCTGAGCAAATGCAAGGTGTTAAGCGTACGCCTATCGCACAGGCTAAACAGTCTGAGCTAGTAAAAGAAGTTGACCTAGTCGCGCCATACGTCGCTGATTTGGTTAACGTCGTGGATATGGAAGCGATCCAGAAAGCAAACATCAAGATTGGTGTTGATCCACTGGGTGGCAGCGGTATTGATTACTGGCGTCAAATTGGTAAAGCGTACAATCTAGATCTTACTCTGGTAAGTGAAGCGGTTGACCCTTCATTCCAATTCATGTCTCTAGATAAAGATGGCGTAGTTCGTATGGACTGTTCTTCTCCATACGCAATGGCAGGCTTACTGGCGCTTAAAGACGAGTACGCTCTAGCATTTGGTAACGACCCAGATTACGATCGCCACGGTATCGTGACACCTAAAGGTTTGATGAATCCAAACCACTTCTTAGCGGTTTGTATTGATTACCTATACCGTAACCGTGAAGGTTGGGGTAAAGACGTTGCTGTTGGTAAGACACTAGTATCAAGTGCATTAATCGATCGCGTAGTTTCTGACTTAGGTCGCGAACTTTGTGAAGTGCCAGTTGGTTTTAAATGGTTCGTTGATGGCTTATACAACGGCCAGTTTGGTTTTGGTGGCGAAGAGAGCGCAGGTGCTTCTTTCCTACGTAAAGACGGTACGCCTTGGTCAACAGATAAAGACGGCCTGATTCTTTGCTTGCTTGCGGCTGAGATCACAGCAGTGACAGGTAAGAACCCACAAGAATACTACGAAGAACTTGCCGCTAAACACGGTGAATCTAAGTACAACCGTATTCAAGCGGTAGCAAATGGTGCACAGAAAGACGTGCTGAAGAAACTATCTCCAGAGATGGTTTCTGCTGAGACGTTGGCTGGTGATGCAATTACTGCACGCTTAACACACGCTCCAGGTAACGGTGCTGCGATTGGTGGCTTGAAAGTGACAACTGAGAACGGCTGGTTTGCTGCGCGTCCATCAGGCACTGAAGACATCTACAAGATCTACTGTGAAAGCTTTAAGGGTGAAGAGCACCTGAAAGCAATCGAAGCAGAAGCTCAAGAGATTGTTAACCAAGTATTTGCAGCCGCTGGCCTATAATCGAATCTCGATTACTAGAGTTGCTAAGTAAATAGAAGAAGGGTTGATGTGAAAGCATCAACCCTTTTTGTTTGTGTTAGTTACGTATAAGCGGGAAAAGGTAACTGAGTTAGCTCAGACGACTAACCGTGTGGCCAACTTTGTGGCATCACAAACCAGAATTGCCCCGACTTTGTTTGCCCATGGACGAAGCGATCACCGAACTCGGTGATCGGCTGACTGCTGAAATCATCCGTCCCTGCTGCCCATTGCTCTTTGGTGAGTGGATACAGTGGTTCACTGATTAAATGAGCCTGATCTTGATAGCACCAAAAGCCGTTTACTTGGCTTGGGTTAATGTCATAGCCCAAGCATTTTGTCGGTATGTTTTGCTCTAAGAAAGGGTTGGTATATAGACGACCTTGCATCAGTAAGTGTTTTGAGTCGACATCGATTTCTGGATATTGCTCAACAAAGGCGGCAGAAGAGGACATTTCGAGTTGGTGGCTGAGCATCCTGTCGAGTTTCTTATCCAATTGGTCGTGAGAGTTGGGTCCAAACCATGTTTGTTCGTGGAGCAGATAAAACTTAATCGCCACTTCCCAATGTTCCAGCTTTTGGCTGCTCTCTTCTTTAAGAATAAAGTCGATTGCACCGAGAGTTCTGCCTTCCACATTGATCTGAATCTCGTCGTGCTTTATCGAGTAATTCGGTGAGGAAGCGATCACTTGCTCGCATAGATATTGGTAGAGGAAACCTAATCTAGGATTACCCTCATAAGTATGTGATGAGTCGATGGCATGGTTGCTAGAGAATGCACTGAGATCCGAAACCGGTGGCTTGATTTCTAGTAGCGGTGGTGAGCTAATCACCCATTGATAAAAGCGTTGCAGTTCAGTCATCGGTTCCTCGTAAACTTCAGGCATCTGTTCTCTAGAAACAGAGTGGAAGGGCTTTCGACATTCTACCCGTAAATTGATATAACGACGTTATTATAAAGGTAAGCTGGAAATAAAAATGAATAACTTACAATTAGAAAAGCTACTTAACGAAAAACTGCAGCCACAGCAGATTAAAGATTACTGTCCGAATGGCCTTCAAGTCGAAGGTGCTTCTGAAGTCAAGCGTATTGTTACTGGTATTACGGCTTCGCAAGCTTTGATTAATAAAGCGGTTGAGCTAGAGGCTGACGCTTTGTTGGTTCATCACGGTTTCTTTTGGAAAGGTGAGTCAGAGGCAATTCGTGGCATGAAGGGCAAACGCATTCGCACTCTGATAAAGAATGACATTAACCTTTTGGGTTATCACTTACCTCTCGATATCCATCCTGAACTTGGTAACAACGCCAAACTCGCTGAACTGCTTGATATTGAAGTAGAAGGTGGCTTGGAAGGGCACCCACAATCGGTTGCTATGTTTGGTAGATTAAAGACACCGATGACCGGTGCTGAGTTTGCGGCAAAAATTGATCAAGTACTGAATCGTAAGCCGCTACATATTGCTCCTGAAAACGCAGATAAAATGATTGAAACGGTAGGTTGGTGTACTGGCGGCGGTCAAGATTACATTGAACTTGCAGCCTCTCAAGGTATCGACGCATTTATCTCTGGTGAAATTTCTGAGCGCACAACTTACTCGGCCCGCGAGCAAGACATCCATTATTTTGCTGCAGGTCATCATGCGACAGAACGCTACGGCGTGAAGGCACTAGGTGAGTGGTTAGCAAAAGAGCACTGCTTGGATGTTGAGTTTATCGATATCGATAACCCAGTTTAAGAGCAGATGCGAGATAAGGGGTACGAGTCGAGTGTATGCGTCGTTCTCTAGAATTGAGCAGGTAACCTGTATAGTTTATCTGCTCGCTTAAGGAGATCCCCAACTCATTCGTCCCTCGTTCTTGGGGATGACGATATTATTTTATTCGTTCACTTCGCATTCTTGAGGATGACGGGGTTGAGAGCGTACAAAAGAAAAGGGGTTGATGTTCTCACATCAACCCCTTTTAACATTATGATTTATAGCAACTATTCACGTTCGTGAAGTGCTTTAAAGTCACGTTGTTCTTCACCAGTATATAGCTGACGAGGACGACCGATACGGTTCGTCGGATCGCTGTGCATTTCGTTCCAGTGAGCAATCCAACCGATGGTACGAGACATCGCGAAGATTACTGTAAACATAGATACTGGAATACCGATTGCTTTCAGAATGATACCTGAGTAGAAATCTACGTTCGGGTATAGCTTCTTAGAAACAAAGTACTCATCAGAAAGAGCGATACGCTCAAGTTCCATCGCTACGTCTAGTAGTGGATCTTGGATGTTTAGCTCTTTAAGCACTTCGTGACACGCTTCGCGCATTACTGTTGCACGTGGGTCGTAGTTCTTGTAAACACGGTGACCGAAGCCCATCAAACGGAATGGGTCATCTTTGTCTTTTGCTTTCGCAACGTATTCTTCAATGTTATCTACGCTACCGATCTCTTCAAGCATGCGCAGACAAGCTTCGTTTGCACCGCCGTGAGCTGGGCCCCAAAGTGATGCGATACCTGCTGCGATACACGCAAACGGGTTAGCACCAGATGAACCAGCAAGACGCACTGTAGACGTAGAAGCGTTCTGTTCGTGGTCAGCATGTAGAGTGAAAATCTTATCCATTGCACGAGCAACGATAGGGTTCACTTCATACTCTTCACATGGGTTTGCAAACATCATGTGTAAGAAGTTTTCTGCGTAGCCTAGGTCGTTACGTGGGTAGATAAACGGCTGACCGATTGAATATTTGTAACACATTGCAGCCAGTGTTGGCATTTTTGAAATCAGGCGGTATGCCGCAATTTCACGGTGTGTATCGTTGTTGACATCAAGTGAGTCGTGGTAGAACGCCGCTAGAGCGCCTACAACACCACACATTACAGCCATAGGGTGAGCGTCACGACGGAAGCCGTGGAAGAAACTAGCGATTTGCTCGTGCACCATAGTGTGACGTGTCACGGTAGTCTTGAACTTTTCGTACTCAGCTCGAGATGGGGCTTCACCGTAAAGAAGTATGTAACATACTTCTAAGTAATCAGCGTTATTGGCAAGTTGGTCGATTGGATAACCACGATGTAAAAGAATGCCTTTTCCACCGTCAATAAAAGTGATTTGAGACTCACAGGATGCAGTGGCAAGAAAACCAGGGTCAAAAGTGAAAAAACCATTAGAACCTAGTGTACGAACATCGATCACTGGAGTACCAAGTACACCTTCTGTAATCGGCAGCTCGATTGGCGCTTGACCTTCAATGTGAAGGGTAGCTTTCTTATCCGCCATAACAATCTCCTTTGTTTATTATTTAATCCGTCCAGGATGTTTATGTGCCATTTTTTTACTGGTCTTACGTGGGAAAGTCAATTTTTCTGAAGCTTTGTGTGCACTTGTTAGTGTTTTTTACATTAAATTCGTTAAAAATCTGGTCTGTGTAGCATTATTTGTTACATCAATTGTATTAGAATGTTGCCAGTCGTATAGTGACGCTGAAAAGTTTGGTTAAAACCTTATAAATGCAAGGCTAAGAAGAAATGTGAGGTGTCTTTCTTAATCGAGCAGTTAACAATTATTTTACAATTATCTAAGGCTCAACTTCAGTTATTTGTTAAGTTAATGTTAAATTTTGAAGGTTTACAATCAAATTTTGTCCATAACAATATCATAAGGTTATTTAATGACCATAATGCTCAATGGAGCTGAGTGAGCAAGCCCGTGAAAGAAAGAAAGACAAGACCTGTTAATTTAGATTTACAGACCATCCACTTTCCAATCACAGCAATAGCTTCCATCCTACACCGTGTGTCTGGGGTGATAACTTTTGTCGCGATTGGAATTTTGCTTTGGTTACTATCCATTTCCCTCTCATCCCCAGTAGGCTTTGCCGAAGCTAGCGACATTGTCGATGGTTTCTTCGTGAAGTTTATTCTGTGGGGCATTTTAACCGCTTTGGCTTACCACATTGCTGGTGGTATTCGTCACCTTCTTATGGACCTTGGTCACTTTGAAGAGCTGGAATCTGGCGCGAAGAGCGCTAAGGTTGCATTCGCAGCAACAGCGGTATTGTCTCTACTAGCGGGGATCTTAGTATGGTAAACAACGTTTCTACTTTTGGTCGTAATGGTGTCCACGATTATCTATTGATTCGTGCTACTGCCATCATTATGACGCTTTACACTATCTACCTAGTTAGCTTTTGTGCTTTCTCTGGTGATATCTCTTACGCATCTTGGACGCAATTCTTTGGTGGAACCTTCACTAAAGTCTTCACCATGTTAGCGCTTACTTCTGTTTTGGTTCACGCGTGGATCGGCCTATGGCAAGTACTAACTGACTACATCAAATGCGCAAAACTGCGTGTTGGTCTTCAAGTCGGTGTTGTTGCAGTTCTTCTTGGATATTTCTTCTCTGGTCTGTTTATTTTGTGGGGTGCGTAAGTGACTATTCCTGTTCGTGAGTTTGATGCCGTAGTGATCGGCGCTGGTGGTGCAGGTATGCGTGCCGCACTGCAAATTTCTGAGCAAGGCCTTTCTTGTGCATTGCTTTCTAAAGTTTTCCCTACTCGTTCTCATACGGTTTCAGCGCAAGGCGGCATCACTGTTGCTCTTGGTAACGCGCATGAAGACCATTGGGAACAACATATGTATGACACAGTAAAAGGTTCTGATTACATCGGTGACCAAGACGCTATCGAATACATGTGTAAAAACGGTCCTGAGTCGGTAATCGAACTCGAAAAAATGGGCCTGCCTTTCTCTCGTTTTGAGAACGGTACTATTTACCAGCGTCCTTTCGGTGGTCAATCTAAAAACTTTGGTGGTGAGCAAGCGGCTCGTACCGCAGCTGCAGCCGACCGTACTGGTCACGCACTGCTTCATACGCTTTACCAACAAAACATTAAACACAAAACGACGGTTTTCTCTGAGTGGTATGCACTGGATCTTGTTAAAAACGAAGATGGTGCAATTTTAGGTACTACCGCGCTTTGTATGGAAACGGGCGAGGTTTGCTACTTCAAAGCGAAGGCAACAATCCTTGCGACTGGTGGTGCTGGTCGTATCTACGCATCAACAACCAATGCACACATTAACACTGGTGACGGTGTTGGTATGGCGATTCGTGCTGGCGTTCCTATGCAAGACATCGAAATGTGGCAGTTCCACCCGACGGGTATCGCTGGTGCAGGTGTATTGGTAACGGAAGGTTGTCGTGGTGAAGGTGGTTACCTTCTCAATAAAGACGGCGAACGCTTCATGGAACGTTACGCACCAAACGCTAAAGACTTAGCGGGTCGTGATGTTGTTGCTCGTTCAATGATGGTTGAAATTCGTGAAGGTCGCGGTTGCGATGGCCCTTGGGGTCCACACATTAAGCTTAAGCTTGATCATCTAGGTAAAGAGACACTTGAATCTCGTCTTCCTGGTGTATGTGAACTTTCTCGTACCTTTGCTCACGTTGATCCAGTGAAAGAGCCAATCCCAGTAATCCCTACATGTCACTACATGATGGGTGGTGTTCCAACACAAGTTTCTGGTCAAGCTATTAAGCAAACCGAAGACGGCAACGATGTTGAAATCCAAGGTCTCTTTGCTTGTGGTGAAATCGCATCAGTATCAGTACATGGTGCCAACCGTCTAGGTGGTAACTCACTGCTTGATTTAGTGGTATTTGGTCGTGCGACAGGTCTACACCTAGGTGAGACACTGAAGAAGCAAGACGAAGCGAAACCTGCAACTGAAGCTGACATTGAGCGTTCACTAGAGCGTTACAACCGTTGGGAAAACAGCACAGACGGCGAAGATCCAGCGCAAATCCGTAAAGATCTTCAGCAATGTATGCAGAACAACTTCTCAGTATTCCGTGAAGGCAAAGCAATGGCTGAAGGCCTAGAAGAGCTAAAAGCGATTCGCGAGCGTCTGAAAAATGCACACCTATCTGATAAGTCTACAGAGTTCAACACTCAACGTATCGAGTGTCTAGAGCTTGAAAACTTGATGGAAACGGCATTCGCAACGGCTGTTGCTGCAAATTTCCGTACAGAGAGCCGTGGCGCACACGCTCGATTCGATTTCCCTGACCGTGATGATGAGCAATGGCTATGCCACTCACTTTACAACCCAGAGTCAGAGAGCATGACTAAGCGTGGTGTAAACATGGAACCTATCCATCGTGAAGCGTTCCCACCAAAAGCACGTACGTACTAAGGAGATATGACCATGAAACTGAATTTCTCTTTATATCGTTACAATCCAGATGTCGACCAGAAACCTTATATGAAGGAATACACTCTAGAAGTGGATGAAGGTTCAGACATGATGCTTTTGGATGCGCTTATTCTGTTGAAAGAGCAAGATCCAACAATCTCATTCCGTCGCTCATGCCGTGAAGGTGTATGTGGCTCGGATGGTTTGAACATGAACGGTAAAAATGGCCTAGCGTGTATCACGCCATTGTCTGCGCTTTCGGGCCAAGACAAGATTGTGATTCGCCCACTGCCTGGCTTACCCGTTGTTCGTGACCTGATTGTAGACATGACTCAGTTCTACGATAACTACGAAAAAGTGAAGCCATTCTTAGTGTCTGATGGCAATGTGCCACCGGCTCGTGAAAACTTACAAAGCCCTGATGAGCGTGCTCATTTAGATGGATTGTACGAATGTATCATGTGTGCATGTTGTACAACGTCATGCCCATCATTCTGGTGGAACCCTGACAAATTCATCGGACCAGCAGGCCTGCTTGCAGCGTACCGTTGGCTAATTGATAGCCGAGATACAGCGACAGACGAACGTTTGTCCGATCTTGATGATGCATTTAGCGTTTTTCGTTGCCATGGCATCATGAATTGTGTAAGTGTTTGTCCTAAGGGATTAAATCCGACGAAAGCTATTGGTCACATCAAGACCATGCTAGTGAATCGTTCGGTTTAAGTTATATAAAAATTGCCGCCCTAGAAGTTTTGGGGCGGCCTTTTAATAGCTCGGCATAGACCGCAGCAAACGTGAAAACTACTGGTTAAGGGAAAATATGCACAACGGCGTGATGAAGGCATGGCTCGAGTCTTCACACTTGGCTGGCGCCAATGCAACGTACGTAGAAGAACTCTATGAACTGTATCTAAGTGACCCAGATTCGGTAAGTGACGAATGGAGAAGTGTTTTTGAAGAACTGCCTGTGCAAGCTTCAGAGACAGTGGAACAACCACACTCTCGTGTTCGTGAATACTTCCGTCGACTCGCTCAAGAAACAAAGCATTACAGTGTCCAAGTTAGTGATCCAGATGTCGATGCGAAACAAGTAAAGGTTCTGCAACTTATTAATGCCTATCGATTCCGAGGGCATCAAGCAGCAAATCTAGACCCCCTAGGTTTATGGAAAAGAGCGACAGTTGATGAACTGGACCCTTCTTTCCACACTCTTACCGAAGATGACCTCAATGAGACGTTCAACGTCGGCTCTTACGCCATTGGCCAAGAGACGATGGTGCTTAAAGATCTCTACAAATCTCTAAAGCAAACGTATTGTGGCTCTATTGGTGCTGAATACATGCACATGACAAATACAGAGCAAAAGCGTTGGATCCAACAACGTTTAGAGTCTGTATCTGGTCAACCCTCTTTCAACAAAGAAGAAAAGCAAGCTTTCCTAGAAGAGCTAACTGCTGCTGAAGGTCTTGAGCGCTATCTTGGTGCGAAATTCCCAGGCGCAAAACGCTTCTCGTTGGAAGGTGGTGATGCTCTTATCCCAATGACGAAAGAAATTATTCGTCATGCTGGCGGACAAGGCATGCGTGAAGTTGTTGTTGGTATGGCTCACCGTGGTCGTCTAAACATGTTGGTCAACGTGCTTGGTAAAAAGCCACAAGACCTGTTTGACGAGTTTGCGGGCAAGCACGATGACACGTGGGGTACTGGTGATGTGAAATACCACCAAGGCTTCTCTGCGGACTTCGCAACGCCAGGCGGCAACGTTCACTTAGCACTAGCATTTAACCCATCTCACTTAGAAATCGTAAACCCGGTAGTTATCGGTTCAGTACGTGCACGTCAAGATCGCCTTGGTGATAATGATGGTAGCCGTGTACTTCCAATTACTATCCACGGTGACTCAGCTATCGCTGGTCAGGGTGTAGTACAAGAGACGTTTAACATGTCTCAAGCTCGTGGTTTCTGTGTAGGTGGTACGGTTCGTATCGTTGTAAACAACCAAGTTGGTTTTACAACGTCTAACCCTCGCGATACACGCTCTACGATGTACTGTACCGATATCGCGAAGATGGTTCAGGCTCCGATTTTCCACGTTAACTCTGATGATCCAGAAGCGGTTGCGTTTGTTGCGCGTCTTGCATTGGATTACCGTAATACGTTTAAGCGTGATGTTGTTATTGATTTGGTTTGTTACCGTCGCCACGGTCACAATGAAGCCGATGAGCCGAATGCAACACAGCCTTTGATGTACCAAAAAATCAAGAAGCACCCAACACCACGTAAGCTTTACGCTGACGTGCTAATGGAGCGCGGTGAGTTTGGTATTGATACAGCAACTCAGCTAGTTAACGAATATCGTGATGCACTTGATCACGGTGAAGTTGTGGTTAAAGAGTGGCGTCCAATGGCACTTCACTCAGTAGACTGGTCTCCTTACCTAGGTCACGACTGGAACATCGAGTGGGATAACAAGATTGATATCGAGCGCCTGAAAGAGCTTGGTACCAAACTTTGTCAATACCCGGACAGCCACAAGCTGCAAAGCCGAGTAAATAAACTGTACAACGATCGTACTGCCATGGTGAATGGTGAGAAACAAGTCGATTGGGGTATGGCTGAAACTCTGGCATACGCAACACTTGTTGACGACGGTAAGCGTATTCGTATCTCAGGCCAAGATTCAGGTCGTGGTACGTTCTTCCACCGTCACTCAGTACTGCACAATCAATCAGATGCAAGCACGTATGTTCCTCTTGCGAACATTCATGATAAACAAGGGCCATTCCAAGTGTTTGACTCTGTGTTATCTGAAGAAGCGGTACTCGCATTTGAGTATGGTTACGCGACAGCAGAGCCAAGCGGTCTAACCCTTTGGGAAGCTCAATTTGGTGACTTCGCAAACGGTGCACAAGTTGTTATCGACCAATTCATTTCATCAGGTGAGCAAAAGTGGGCACGTCTATGTGGTCTAACTATGCTGCTTCCTCACGGTTATGAAGGCCAAGGCCCAGAGCACTCTTCTGCACGTCTTGAGCGTTACCTTCAGTTATGTGCTGAACAAAACATGCAGGTTGTTGTTCCTTCAACACCAGCTCAGGTTTACCACATGATTCGCCGTCAGGTTGTTCGACCAATGCGTCGTCCACTGATTGTAATGTCACCTAAGTCATTGCTTCGTCACCCTCTGTGTACTTCTTCTCTTGAAGATTTGGCAGAAGGTACGTTCCAACCAGCTATCGCAGAAATTGATGATCTGGCTCCTGAGAACGTAAAACGCGTCGTGTTCTGTTCAGGTAAGGTTTACTTTGACCTGCTTGACCAAAGACGTAAGAACGAGCAAGACGATGTCGCTATTGTACGTATTGAGCAACTTTACCCGTTCCCTTATGAGGACGTGAGAGCTGCCATCGCACAGTACACAAATGTAGTCGATTACGTTTGGTGTCAAGAAGAGCCACAAAACCAAGGTGCTTGGTACAGTAGCCAACATAATTTCCGAGCTGCTATCCCAGTAGGTGCTGATATTCAATACGCAGGTCGTCCTGCATCAGCATCACCAGCTGTTGGCTATATGTCAGTACACTTGAAACAACAAAAAGCGTTAGTTGACGACGCTTTGACCCTACTTAAGAACTAGAAGTAAAAGGAAAATACGCACATGACAATTGAAATTCTGGTTCCAGATTTACCTGAATCTGTGGCTGATGCAACAGTTGCTACTTGGCACAAAAAACCGGGCGAAGCGGTTGCACGTGATGAAGTCATTGTAGATATCGAAACAGATAAAGTAGTTCTAGAAGTACCGGCTCCTGAAGCGGGTGTTCTGGAAGCTATCATCGAAGAAGAGGGTGCTACGGTACTTTCTAAGCAGCTTCTGGCTAAAATCAAGCCGGGTGCTGTCGCTGGTGAACCAACGAAAGACACCACTGAAGATACAGAAGCATCTCCTGATAAGCGCCATAAAGCTGCGCTAACAGAAGAGAACAACGACGCGCTAAGCCCAGCTGTTCGTCGCCTGCTTGCTGAGCACAACCTACAACCAGCTGACGTTAAAGGCACTGGTGTTGGTGGTCGTATTACTCGTGAAGACATCGACGCACACCTAGCAGCAGCGAAAGCGGCTCCGGCAGCAGCATCTGCACCAGCAGTTGAAGCGCCAGCAGCGGCTCGCAGCCAAAAACGCGTGCCTATGACTCGCCTGCGTAAGACAGTTGCAAACCGTCTTCTAGAAGCGAAAAACAGCACAGCAATGCTGACTACTTTCAACGAAGTGAACATGAAGCCAATCATGGACCTTCGTAAGCAGTACAAAGACCAATTCGAGAAACGTCACGATACGCGTCTTGGCTTCATGTCTTTCTACGTGAAAGCAGTAACAGAAGCACTGAAGCGTTTCCCAGAAGTGAACGCTTCTATTGATGGTACAGATATCGTTTACCACAACTACTTCGACATCAGCATGGCGGTATCTACGCCACGTGGTCTAGTGACTCCAGTACTCAAAGACTGTGACACACTAGGTTTCGCTGATATCGAAAAAGGCATCAAAGAGCTAGCAATCAAAGGTCGTGACGGCAAGCTAACGGTTGATGAACTGATGGGCGGCAACTTCACTATCACAAACGGTGGTGTATTTGGTTCTCTAATGTCTACGCCAATCATCAACCCGCCTCAAGCGGCAATTTTGGGTATGCACAAAATCCAAGACCGTCCAATGGCTGTTGATGGCAAGGTAGAGATTCTACCAATGATGTACCTAGCGCTTTCTTACGACCACCGTCTAATCGATGGCCGTGAATCAGTTGGCTTCCTAGTGACCATCAAAGAGCTTCTAGAAGATCCTGCACGTCTGCTATTAGACGTTTAGTATCGCTAAAACGTCTAGTTAACCCCGTTAGCTAGACGTAAAAAGTTTCAAAGGCTAGGCTGCTCAACGTCTGGCCTTCAATTGAACTGTAAAGCCATTAGAAAATGGACAGCAGTTGTTTTGAGAAGACCCTACAGACGTAACACAGGAAACTGTGTCGTTATGGAAATAATAATCCCTTAAGGGAAAATAAACGGAATATCAAAATGAATTTGCATGAATACCAAGCCAAACAGCTGTTTGCAGAATTCGGTTTGCCTGTACCAGAAGGTTTCGCATGTGATACTGCACAAGAAGCTTTCGAAGCTGCAGGTCGTATCAGTACAGCCAAGAAAGTCGTTAAGTGTCAAGTACACGCTGGTGGCCGCGGTAAAGCGGGCGGCGTAGAGCTACATGACACCAAAGAAAGCGTTAAAGAGTTTGCACAAAAGTGGCTAGGTAAAAACCTAGTGACTTACCAAACAGACGCTAATGGTCAGCCTGTAACTAAGATCCTAGTTGAAGAAGCATCAAACATTGCTAACGAACTTTACCTAGGTGCTGTTGTTGACCGCGCAACGCGTAAAATTGTATTCATGGCGTCAACTGAAGGCGGTGTGGACATTGAGAAAATCGCTGAAGAAACTCCAGAGTTGATTCACCAATCAGCGATCGATCCTCTAGTAGGCCCTCAAGCTTACCAAGGCCGTGAACTTGCGTTCAAACTTGGTCTAGTTGGCGATCAAATCAAACAGTTCGTTAAGATCTTCATGGGTCTTGGCAAAATGTTCTCTCAGTACGACCTAGCTCTACTAGAAATCAACCCGCTTGTCATTACTGGCGAAGGCAACCTGCTTTGTCTAGACGGTAAGATCAACATCGACTCAAACGCGATGTACCGTCAGCCAAAACTTCGTGAAATGCACGATCCATCTCAAGAAGATGAGCGCGAAGCACACGCAGCACAGTGGGAACTGAACTACGTAGCACTAGATGGCAACGTTGGCTGTATGGTTAACGGTGCAGGCCTTGCGATGGGTACGATGGATATCGTAAACCTACACGGCGGCAAGCCAGCAAACTTCCTTGATGTAGGCGGCGGCGCGACTAAAGAGCGTGTAGCTGAAGCATTCAAGATCATCCTTTCTGATGACAATGTTAAAGCAGTACTCGTAAACATTTTCGGTGGCATCGTTCGTTGTGACATGATCGCTGAAGGTATTATCGGTGCAGTTAAAGAAGTCGGCGTAACAGTTCCTGTAGTTGTTCGTCTAGAAGGTACAAACGCAGACCTAGGTCGCGAAGTACTTGCTAATTCTGATGTTGATATCATTGCAGCTGAATCTCTAACAGATGCTGCTCAGAAAGTTGTTGCTGCTGCGGAGGCTAAATAATGTCTGTATTAATTAACAAAGACACTAAAGTAATCTGTCAGGGTTTCACTGGCGGTCAAGGTACATTCCACTCAGACCAAGCTATCGCATACGGTACGCAAATGGTTGGTGGTGTTTCACCTGGTAAAGGTGGTCAAACTCACCTAGGCCTTCCAGTATTCAACACAGTACGTGAAGCGGTAGAAGTAACTGGCGCAACAGCAACAGTTATCTACGTACCAGCTCCTTTCTGTAAAGATGCAATCCTAGAAGCGATTGATGCAGGTATCGAACTGATCGTAACGATCACTGAAGGTATCCCTACAACAGATATGATCGACGTTAAAGTGAAGCTAGAAGAAACTGGCGTTCGCATGATCGGTCCTAACTGTCCAGGTCTTATCACTCCAGACGAGTGTAAGATTGGTATCATGCCTGGTCACATCCACAAGAAGGGTAAAGTAGGCATCGTATCTCGCAGCGGTACTCTGACGTACGAAGCAGTTAAGCAAACAACAGATGAAGGCTTTGGTCAGTCTACATGTGTTGGTATCGGTGGTGACCCTATCCCAGGTTCAAACTTCATTGATATCCTAAAACTTTTCCAAGAAGACCCAGAAACTGAAGCAATCGTAATGATTGGTGAAATCGGTGGTACTGCGGAAGAAGAAGCGGCTGAGTTCATCAAAGCAAACGTAACTAAGCCAGTTGTATCTTACATCGCTGGTGTTACTGCTCCTCCGGGCAAGCGTATGGGCCACGCAGGCGCAATCATCTCTGGCGGTAAAGGTACTGCTGAAGATAAATTCGCAGCACTAGAAGCAGCAGGCGTTAAGACTGTTAAGTCTCTTGCTGACATCGGTAAAGGCCTACGTGAAATCACGGGTTGGTAATCAGCTGGCTTTTATCGATTGAGATAGAAGTTAATTGAAACGATATTAAAAAGGCTTGGTCACTGACCAAGCCTTTTTTTATGTTTTCGAGATACGAGATCGTACTGCTAAGTGCTAAGCTCGACTTCTAACCATTTGAGATAGCATAAACATTGCTGCCGCACTGATAACCACAGACGGGCCAGCAGGCGTATCATAGAACCAAGACAAGCTTAATCCACCGAATACAGCGATAGAGCCAATAATTGATGCAAGGAAGGCCATCTGCTCAGGTGTGCTCGAGAACTTCCTTGCCGTTGCTGCAGGAATAATCAGTAGCGATGTCATGATTAACGCACCAACAAACTTCATACCGACAGCAATCACGATACCGACCAATAGCATCAGAATCAGACGCATTAAATCAATGTTGATGCCATCAACCGCCGCGAGATCTTCGTTAACCGTCGTTGATAGTAGTGGTCGCCAAAAGATAGCAAGTACTAATCCAATCACAGCAGCACCCGCATAGATGAACACTAAATCCGTTGGAGATACTGCCAGCAAGTCACCAAATAGGTAGCTCATTAGGTCAACACGAACGTTATCTAAGAAACTGACAGCAACCAAACCAAGTGATAGCGCACTGTGCGCCAAAATACCGAGTAGGGTATCGGTCGCGACCAGCTTTTGTTTTTGTAAAGTCACTAGCAACACGGCCAGCATCAAACAACAAATCAGCAGCGCGAAATACAAGTTAATGTTGAACAGAAAGCCAAGTGCTAAGCCCATCAAAGAAGCGTGAGCAAGCGTGTCACCAAAGTAAGCCATCTTACGCCACACCACGAATGAACCTAGTGGGCCTGCAATTAGTGCAATACCCAAACCCGCCAAAATAGAGGGAAGAAGAAACTCAAGCATTAGTGGTGTCCGTGTTTATGGTTTGAACATTCATGCACGTCGCCTTCGACAGGCTGGCCTGCGAGATCATGATGGTGATGTTCGTGTTGGTGATGATAAAACGCTAGCGTCTCTTGGGTCGCGGTGCCAAAGAGCGCAATATACGAAGGATGGTGTTTGATGTCTGCAGGTGCGCCTGAGCAACAGATGTGGTGGTGTAAACAGATAACATCGTCTGTTTTTGCCATCACTAAATGCAGATCGTGTGAAACCATAAATACGGCACAACCAAAGCGGTGGCGAATGGTGTCAATCAAGTCATACAGGTCTATTTGCCCTTGAACGTCGACGCCTTGAGCCGGTTCATCGAGAACCAGTAGATCTGGTCTTCTTAGCAATGAACGAGCAATGAGCACACGTTGGTTTTCTCCGCCAGATAGCTGGTGCATGTTACTCTTCTGCAGATGTTCAGCACCAACAAGCTTCAATGCTTCAAGGATCTCTTGCTGACTGAAATTGCCAGTGAGTTTTAGAAAACGCTCTACGTTGAGCGGTAGGGAATCATTGAGCTTTAATTTTTGTGGTACATAGCCAATTTTCAGTTTTTTAGCTTTTGTTATTGTGCCTGAAAATTTGGTCTGTAAACCCAGTACCACTTTTACTAATGTCGACTTTCCTGCACCGTTTGGCCCAATCAGGGTGGTGATTCTGCCGCGCTCTAAATTTAGAGAGATGTTGTCTAGAACTTTTCGACCGTCAAATTCGACGCTCACAGAATCTAGTTGGATTAAGTTATCCATGAATAGAACTCATTTGCAATTCGCTAATGTTATAATGTAACATTTACCTCAAGCCTAAGCTACTTTTCTATTATCGAGGGATTATGTCACGTTCATCTTTTATACTTGCTACTTTGCTTTTAGCGCCAAGTGTCGCAAGTGCCAATACTATTCTAACAAGCTTTAAACCAATTCAAATGATTGTGACAGAATTAACGCAAGGCGTTAGTGAGCCGGATGTGTTGATGAACAGCAATGCTTCGCCGCATGATTATGCGCTTAAGCCATCGGATGTCAAAAAAGTTCATAGTGCCGATATGGTCATCTGGTTCGGCCCTGACCTAGAAGCCTTTCTGACTAAGGTGATTGGTTCAAAAGAAAATGTTATCAAGATCAGTGATATTCCCGGAATCAACTTGCGAGAGTTCGGACACGAAGAGCATGACCACGATGCACATGAAGGGCACCACCACGGTAGCCATGACCCGCATTTTTGGTTAGGTATCGAGCAAGTTGAAGTAGCTGCAAAATACATCTCAGCTAAGTTGATTGAATCTGATCCAGACAACGCAATGGCGTACCAAGAGAATCTCGATTCATTCCTGATTGCATTGAAAGAGAAGCAACAGTCTATTCGAGAGCAACTTGCACCCGTGAAAGACAAAGGTTACTACGTTTTTCATGACGCGTATGGTTACTTTGAGCAAGAGTTTGAGCTAAATAACTTAGGTCACTTTACGGTGAGCCCAGAGCGTAAGCCGGGTGCAAAAAGCCTGATCGCTATTAAGAAAACGATAGTACGTGAAAACGTTCAATGTGTGTTTTCTGAGCCTCAATTCACTCCTGCTGTGATTGAATCAGTGACGCGCGGAAGTAACGCAAAACAAGGTCAGCTTGACCCTATCGGTTCAACAGTTGAAGTGAAGAGTGGAAGCTATTTCGATTTTCTTCAGCAACTTACAGATAGCTATACAAGTTGCTTAGACGAGAAGTAAGTCATAAACGAGTATTCTTTACTCTACTTTGCTCTCGTTAATTTATGAATCATGCCGCTTTTTGCGGCATTTTCGTGACCGCTAAGATAAAACCTCCTAACAAATAACAAACCTCCTTTCTCCTTTTCTAATTTCCGCTAAAATGGAAAGATAATAATAAGCACAAAAAAACTCAGTTTTTGGTTTAGCAACGATAAGACGTTGTGGTACCCAAAATTTCATGTGTTGTTGCTGTTCAGGATTAAGAGTTGTATCGAATTATCTTCAAAATGTTCATGTTAATGAGCATTTCATTTAGCGTTCTAGCGGTAAATACCTCGCCCTCCGTTTTCTATCCTTTGCCCGCTCAAGCGCAAGGGAATTTCCTTGCGGCTAAAAACTTGTATTTAGGTGCCGGAGGTGGGCTCTGGGTTCATGATGTGCATGGAAAAGTACTCTTTTACGATGGTCGAACTCTATTCCCTCGCAAGGGAAGCTTACTGCAATTTTCTTCGGAAAGAGTCGCCTTTCTGAACGATGAGTTTTGGACATTTTTCGACAATGAGGTCTATCGACATAACCCTGGAATTGGCAACGAATTGGCGTTTAGCCTAAGTCCCGGCGCTGAAATAGCGAATATCGGTGCATCAGGCGATTATATTTGGGTTACTGACGGCAGTAATTTCTATACCTACAACACTCAATCTTTAGAATTCAACACCTACTCTCTACTTAAACTGTACCGATACAATAACAGCAGTGACATTGCGATTAACGACGCTGAGTGGGTACTATCAAAGTGGGTGCTAGCGACCAGTTCTGGCGTTTACCTTTCAGAGAATCAAGAGTTTACCCATGTCACCGCATCAGACAAAAACCATATTGAGACGGTTTATTTTTCGAATGCTCGACGTGAGTTAGTGATCGGTACTTTAAATGGTGCTGTGATTGTTGATCTCGCGAACCCAGACAAAGAGACCATCGTTAAAGGGTCGCATGTTCTCTCGTTGGCCGAAACTTCGGACCAGTATTGGATTGGTACAGAGCACGGCCTTATTAGCTACAACTTTATTACGGGACAAATTACTCGATTCGAACAAGCCGCTAGTCAAGACTTCTCGTTACCGGGTGAGAAAATATATTCGTTGATAAACGATCATGCTGGTGGCATGTGGGTTGCGACAAACAACGGTATCCGATACTTCTCACTGTTCAGCAAAACCTTCTCGAGAACACCCCTAACTGGAATGGGCATGCATTCGAGTAGTGTGGTGATCAACAAAGTACTGCCTGTCAGTGACCAGTTATCTTGGGTCGCGTCTTCAATGGGGCTCTACTTGGTTGATTCTGAAAGTGAAGAGAACCCAATTCGTGTTTACTCTAACCCTGTTAATGATTTTGAGATCTTTGGCTCTTCCATTTGGTTGGCGACCGAACAAGGTATCATCAGTCTAAATACGGAAACACTACAACCCGAAGCCCTTGATTTACCAAGGCCAATTGAGGGAGTGCGTGTTGAAAACCTTGCGCTTCAAGCCGATAACGTTCTTTGGATGACCTCTGGGCAAAACCTCTATTCGTTATCTATCGAAACCATGAAACTGACGAGTTATGGCACTGACTGGTTAGTCGACAAGTTCTTGCCTGCGAAGATCACCGCTCTCAATGTAGGCTTGCTAGGTCGCATCTATATAGGAACGGATCATGGCTTCTACTCGTTCATTGATAAACGAATTAGCTTTAGTCGTTCCAGCGAACGGTTTGGCAAAGTCGTCGATATTGAAAAAGCGAAGGATGGAGCGCAGTGGTTTGCGAGCAGTTATGGCGTGTATCGAATCCCGGATGACAGCTCTATTATTCAAGAAATCACTCTTGTTGAAGACAATATTAGCCCCAACTGCCTGATAAGCGATGACAATGGTGTTTGGTTAGGCTCTTCGAAAGGCATCAGTTATTACGGATTGGATGGGCAACTGCATAAACACATAGGTTCGCCATTTGGTTTGATCACCAATGAACTGGCGGCAGGAGCGTGTGCTCTTTTTTACAGTCAAGATAGCCAACCTTCGAGGCTTGTTTTCGGCTCAAAGTATGGTGTAGTCAGCGCGTTATCTAACGAGTTACTGGTATCAACTACACCTCATAGCCGTGCCTTGTTGAGTAAGATAAGTGTCGACCAACAAACGGTATCACTTGGCGGGAAAACGGCAGAGCTGGATGAGATTCCTTATGGTTCATCGATGGGGTTTAAGCTAGGTATCTTACCAGCAACGTTCGCACCTGCGATGGAATACCGACTGAGCGACGATGAACCTTGGAGTGAGTTTGAAGGGGGCTTGTTAACGCTCGATCATCTTCTTCCAGGGGATTACACACTTGAAGTGAAGCCGGTTAAAGGCTCCCATTATCGCTTTGTGTCAACCAATCAAAGCTTCTCGATTGCGGAGCCTTGGTATCTGACCAATTGGGCTGCAGCAAGCTCTCTGATATTACTGATTGGCGTTGTGACTATCTTAGTCTTTTGGCGTTCGCGTTATGTCACTTTTGCCAACCGGCACTTAAAAGCGCAAGTTGCACTGAAGACAGACCAATTGAGGCACCAAAGCCGGATATTACTCGCCACTAATCAACAGCTTAAAAAGCAGCTATCCGTGAAGAATGCGCTTGTGTCTCACACTGCCAATGAACTCTCTTCTGAAGTGAATCATATTGCTGCGATGCTCCCGAATTGGAATGACGAGCTCGGGAAGTCGCCGATTCTAACCTTGAAAAATGGCTTAGCTCAATTGAGTAATACGCCTCAAGGAGAAGGGCAAGTTTGTTACGATATAATTTTAATCTTAGAGGTGGTACTCAAAGCTTGGCAGGATGACTTAACCAAAGCCGGTATTGAACTGGATATTAAAGTCGAAACAAAACAACGATATGTCTCGTTGCTGTATTTTAATCTCGATATTATCTTCAATAGCTTGGTTGCGAGCATCATCAAGAGAAACTTTAAGTCGCAGAGTATGGTGGTTCTGGTTGAAGAGGTTAAGGAGCATCTTGTTGTGACCATTCGAGATCATGGGATGCCTTTCCCTAAACTGGCATCAAGCATGGGTGACAATACCGGAAAGTCGACCGACCTTAACATCGAAAAGCTGCCGCTATTGATGAATCAGAGCGGTGGTGAGCTTAATGCCTTTGTTTCGGAGTCTCAAAATAAGGTTCAGCTTTCGTGGCCAATTGAGTATCAAGTACTCGACAATCTTGAAGCCAGCACAATTGAACAGATTGAAACCATTAAGCTTGCCGCCTCAACACCAGAGCAACAAAAACTGACAGCGGAACAAGAGTGGAAGAACAGAGTGTCGCAGCTTGTGAGTGAAAACTACGCTGATGCCGAGTTCAGTACTGCAACTGCCGCTAAGTATTTGTTTATGTCTGAGAGAAGCTTACAGAGACGCTTTAAATCGGCTTACAACAAGACCTTCAAAGAGCACTTGAATGAAGTACGTCTAGAGCATGCGTGTGAGCGCTTACTCGCTGGAGAGAAGATCTCTGATGTGGCGTTTGATTCGGGGTTCAATGACCCTTCCTATTTCAGTCAAAGGTTTAAGCACCACTTTGGCATGTCACCATCTAAGTTTGCTGAAAACAACGAAGAGTAGCACGCAGCGGATACTCAGCTAGAACATAAATAAAGATACTTTAGCCTCGACATTCGTGTTGGGGCTTTCTTATGCTTCTACGAGATACGAGATACGAG